>CAUSCX010000063.1:0-9098 GCA_963530385.1 uncultured Streptococcus sp.
TCCACTATATCCCTAAGAATGATTTGTCAGCAGGAGAATTGGCTGCTGCCCAAGCTTATTGGAATGGTAAACAAGGCGCACATTCCTCTACAAGTTCAAGTAAACCAAGTAGTGATAATGCTAAGCCAGCTCAACCAAGTTTGACAGAAACTCCAAATCTGACTGTCACGCCAACTTATCATCAAAATCAAGGGGAAGACATTTCAACACTTTTAAGTGAATTGTATGCCAAACCTTTATCAGAACGCCATGTGGAATCGGATGGTCTAGTCTTTGATCCGGCACAAATCATCAAACGTACAGCTAACGGTGTAGCAGTGCCCCATGGAGACCATTATCACTTTATCCCTTATTCACAAATGTCTGATTTAGAGCAGAAGATTGCAAGAATGATTCCGTTAAAAGGGCAAAATGGATTAAATCAAATTGGTACAGATATTAAACCTTTAGCATCAAAAGAAGTAGTTCATAAGTTCTTAGGACAACCAATTAAAGCTTATGGAAAAGGTTTAGATGGCAAACCTTATGATACGAGCGATGGATATATATTTACTAAAGATTCCATCGATTCTGTTGATAAATCAGGTGTTATTGCCAAACACGGAGATCATTTCCATTATATGGGATATGGTGAATTAGAACAATTCGAATTGGATGAAGTTGCTAAATGGATTCAAGAAACTGGTAAAAATCCAGATGACATCGTTTCTTTAGTTCACTCAGATGAGAAGGAAAGACCAAAGTTTGATTATAAAAAAGTAACTAATAAAATTTCTAGAAATAGTAAAGTTGGTTATATAATTAATGAAGCTGGTAAAGATTATTTTTATTCACGTGAAGAACTCGATCTTACTCAAATAGCTTTTTCTGAGCAGGAACTAATGCTTAAAGATAAAGATAATTATCGTTATGATATTGTAGAAACAGAAATTAAACCAAGATTAGCTGTTGATGTATCTAGCTTGCCTATGCATGCAGCCAATACTACGTATGATACTGGAACTTCCTTCATTATTCCACATATCGATCATATTCATGTCGTACCATATTCTTGGTTAAGTAGTGAGCAAATCGCAACAATAAAATATGTAATGCAACATCCTGATGTGCGTCCTGAAGTTTGGTCAAAACCAGGTCATGATGATGCTGTATCTGTTATTGCTAATGTAACTCCTCTTGAAAAACGTGCTGGAATGCAAAACTGGCAAATTATCCATTCTGCGGAAGAAGTTCAAAAAGCACTTAAAGAAGGCAAGTTTGCAACTCCTGATGGATATATTTTTGATCCTCAGGATGTATTGGCAAAGGGAACTTATATTTGGGCAGATAAATCTTTCAGTATTCCAAAAGCTAGTGGTGATTCATTGAGAAGTATCACTAAATCCGACTTGTCAGAAGTAGAATGGAAACAAGCACAAGACTTAATAGCAAAAAGAATAAAAGAAAAAGAATCCAAAACTGAAACCTCTACACATCCTAATACAGAATTAAAACCTGATTCAAACAATCTTAAAAATATTGATAAAAATAAGACTGATGTAGATAAAACTGAGGAGCAACCGAAGAATAATATAGGTGTAAATGAGACTGGTACAACCAACGAAATTCCTTCAGAAAACAAGGTTGAAGATAAAGAAAACTCCAAAGAAGAAAGTGACGATGATTTACCAGACTACGGATTGGATAAAGTAACTTTAAATGAACATATAGAAAAGTTAGCAAAAATTGCACAAATCGATCCTAAGTTTTTAATTTTTCAGCCAGAAGGTGTTCAGTTTTACAATAAAAATGGTGAATTAGTGATGTATGACATTAAGACACTAAAACAAATAAAATCTTAAGATATTTTTATTCATTATAATCTACTCGAAAGGATATTGTTCGATTTTTAATTGAATAATGTCCTTTTCTTTATTAAAAAGCTGAAATTTGCTGTCTTAAAAATTGAATCAAGAAGTTCTAAAACAATGATTTTATTTTTGACGACTAAAAATCTTGACTTATTAAATAAAAAAAGTTAAACTATTTACTAGTTAATTAAATGGTTAAATACTAGTTAAGGAGTTGTTATGAAAAAAAGAAGTATCCTATGGCTCATGATTGCCTTCCTTGCTCTCGTTTTAGGAGCATGTGGACAGAAGACCAGTCAAGACAAGAGTGATGAAACTAAGGGGATGAAGATTGTGACTAGTTTTTATCCTGTTTATGCCATGGTCAAAGAAGTTTCAGGTGATCTAAATGATGTTCGGATGATTCAGTCTAGTTCTGGTATCCATTCCTTTGAACCTTCTGCAAATGATATCGCAGCCATCTATGATGCCGATGTTTTTGTCTATCATTCTCATACATTAGAGTCATGGGCGGGAAGTTTAGATCCAAGCCTGCAAAAATCCAAGGTAAAGGTCTTAGAAGCATCAGAAGGTATGGCCTTGGAGCGCGTGCCTGGCTTAGAAGATATGCAGGCAGGAGATGGGATTGATGAGAAAACCTTGTATGATCCTCATACTTGGTTAGATCCTGAAAAAGTTGCTGAAGAAGCACAGATAATTGCTGATAAGTTATCAGAATTAGACAGTGCTAACAAGGATACCTATCAGAAAAACGCACAAAGTTTTAGTGCTAAGGCTCATGACTTAACTAAGAAATACCAACCGATATTTGAAAAGGCTAATCAAAAGACATTTGTGACCCAACACACAGCTTTTTCATATTTGGCAAAACGATTTGGACTTAATCAACTTGGTATTGCAGGTATCTCTCCTGAACAAGAACCAAGTCCAAGGCAATTGACTGAAATCCAGGAATTTGTAAAGGCTTATAAGGTCAAAACCATCTTTACAGAGAGCAATGCATCATCTAAGGTAGCGGACACACTTGTCAAATCAACAGGTGTGAGTCTTAAAACCCTCAATCCTTTAGAGGCAGACCCACAAAATGACAAGTCCTACTTAGAAAATCTAGAAGAAAATATGGCTATCTTAGCTGAAGAATTGAAATGAGGAGATTATGAAGATTAATAAAAAATATCTAGCGGGATCTGCAGTGGTCCTTGCCTTAAGTGTCTGTGCTTATGCTTTAAATCAACATCAAGCACCTGAGAAAAAAGATGACAACCGTGTATCCTACGTTGATGGTAAAGAGTCTGAAGCTAAAAAGAATGAAACTCTGACACCAGACCAAGTTAGCAAGAAAGAAGGAATAGAAGCTGAACAGATTGTTACCAAGATCACTGATCAAGGTTATGTGACTTCCCACGGCGACCATTTCCATTATTATAATGGTAAGGTTCCTTATGATGCCATCTTTAGTGAAGAACTGGTTATGAAGGATCCGAACTATCAGTTGCGTGATCAGGATATTGTTAATGAGATTAAAGGTGGCTATATCATCAAAGTAGATGGCAAATACTATGTCTATCTAAAAGATACAAGCCATGCTGATAATGTCCGAACGAAAGACCAAATCGAGCAACAAAAACAAGAACATACATCAGATAGTGGCAGTGCAAGTAAGGAAGTTCTTGATGCCAGAGCACAAGGTAGATATACAACAGATGATGGTTATGTCTTTAATGCTGCAGATATCATAGAAGATACAGGTGATGCCTATATTGTTCCTCATGGTGGGCATTATCACTACGTTCCAAAGAGTGCTTTGTCTTCAAGTGAATTAGCAGCAGCTCAAGCCTATCTAGCTGGAAGAGGAAGTCAACCAAGTCTGACGGATTATAAACCAAATCCAAGTGTTACACCAAGTTCTCAAGCCGATAGCCCAGCAACAAGCATCCCAGTAGATCAAGAGGATAGCCTCCAAAGTCTTCTCAATCAGTTATATGCTTTACCAGTTAGTCAACGCTATCAAGAATCTGATGGTTTGGTATTTGACCCAGCTAAAATTACCAGTCGAACACCGTCAGGAGTTGCGATTCCACACGGCAATCACTACCATTTCATTCCTTATAGTAGTATGTCTGCTTTGGAGCAAAAAATTGCTCGTTTGATACCACTTGGAGGTGTCCTAACACTAACAAAGCCATTAGAAAATCAAAATAAACCAACAGTTCAGCGTGATCATGAAAATGTAACTCATAAGAACCATCATGAGGATGAACATGATCATGGCTTTGCCGCTGAGCGTGTGATTAGAGAAGATGAGCAAGGTTTTGTAGTTTCACATGGGGACCATGCCCACTATTTCTTCAAAAAAGATTTGTCAGCAGAACAGATTAAGGCAGCGCAGGAACATTTACATGGTCATGGCCGAACAGAAGTTCCAAAAGATAATCCTAACACTCATAAAGAGAATGAAGCGAAACACGAACATCATGAGGATGAACATGATCATGGATTTGCAGCTGAGCGTGTGATTAGAGAAGATGAGCAAGGTTTTGTAGTTTCACATGGAGATCATGCCCACTATTTCTTTAAGAAAGATTTGTCAGCAGAACAGATTAAGGCAGCGCAAGAACATTTACATGGGCATAGCCAAACAGAAGTTCCAAAAGATAATCATAACACTCCTAAAGAGAATGAAGTGAAACACGAGCATCATGAAGATGAACATGATCATGGATTTGCAGCTGAGCGAGTGATTAGTGAGGATGAGCAAGGTTTTGTGGTTTCACATGGAGATCATGCCCACTATTTCTTTAAAAAAGATTTGTCAGCAGAGCAGATAAAGGCAGCTCAAGAGCATCTGCATGGTCAACATCAGGCAGAACCTGTTAAACCTCTTGCCAAGACTGTAGAAAGTTTCTCTCGAGATGCCAGCGATGAAGAAAAGATAGCTTATATCTCTAAAACCTATGGTGTTCCGCTTGAAGCTATCCGAATTTCAAATGGATTCTTTGTATTTGGAAATCCAGACCAGGCTTACGACCCAACTCACATTCACCCTTATGCAGTTCGAAAAGAACACGTTCGTATTCCGTTTCAAACAGGCGATGCAGAACTTGATTTCCTAAACGAACTCTATACAACTGCACTTCGTGATGGTGTCTCTCCATATAGTTTGCAGGTGGAAAATGACAGCTTCGTCATTCCTCACGGAGACCATAATCACTACATCAAAGTACAAACTAAAGGCTATGAAGTGGCTTTGAAACATAAGATTCCTGCTTTGCAATCCAACTACCAACCAGGAGCCTTTGATGAAACAACTGTACAAAATAAAATTGATCAACTTCTAGCAGAAAGTCGTGAAGTTTACAAGGATAAACCAATTCAACAAAGACAAATTGAGCTTGCCTTGGGACAATTCTCTGAAAATATGAAGAAGCTCTCAACAAACTCTACAGCTGGTTATCTGGCTGCTTTAGATCTCTTTGACAAGCAGTACATCCACGTTGACTCTAGTGTAAAACCAACAGAAATCAGTCCTTTAGACAAGAAATATCAAGCTTTAGTAGATAAGATTAATACCTTGGATACGGATGCTTATGGACTTCCTAAAAAGGATCTTTTGGCTCAACTCCAAGAAAATAAATTGGCTCAAGATGAGGCTGGTTTAGATGCAGTTGAAGCTAAACTACAAGCTCTGCAAGATTTTAATGATCGAACTGGTGTTACGACAGTCGAATACATTAAGTATTTCTACCAACATCTGTCAGATGGTCGTTTAAATGACACTCTTAGAAATAAAGTTGCTAACTTAACTTGGACTCTTTATCAGTCACAATCTTTCCTTAAGGCAACTGACTTGAACAAACTCTTCCCTGAAATCTATCAAACAAAATTAGAGGTAGAAGAAGCAGTGAAGAATGAATCAGTTGCTCATAAACCTTCTGAAACGATCCTAGACACTGAAAAAGTGGATGGTCATAGTGCTAAAACGGCAGTCTATGAATTTTTGAAAGGTTTGTATGATGATATTAAGCCTGAGGAACAAAGCAATCATGTTCGAAAAGGTCAAGTAGAAGAACTTTTAACAAAAGCCGAAGAATTAGTGGCCCAAGTCAAAGAAGAGGGAGTTAAAGCTTCACTTGCTGACGAAGTTAAAAATCTGAAAGCTGCTCTAGATAAAGATGACGCAGACCTTGATGAAGTAAATACACAAGTTCAAGATCTTCTGAATCGTATTTCACAAACCATTCAGAATGAACGTGAGAATGTCAAACAAGACCCAGAGGTTTTAGTTCTCTACCAAAAACTTTATAATGGTGTCATTGCCCTTCATACTTATTTAGAAATGAATAATGGTTCTGATGCTGACTTTGAAAAAGTGGACGCCTTATTTGATAAGCTTAGTGCAGCAAGCAAAGACAAGCAAGCTCTTTTAGCTCTTGCTCAAGAAATCGTTTTGTTAAACCAAGAATTTCAATCCAAAGTCAAGCCAGCTGAAGCTAGCACAGAAACAGCCAATAAAGAAACAAACGATAAACAAGCTGAGTCAAACTTAACTCCTGCAACTAGCTCTCCAGAAACAAGAGAAAAAGTAGCAGAATAATAAAAAGTTCAGACAGCTACCGTGTCAAAAGTAGGCTGCTGATAAAAAAGAGGTCGGGAATTTTTTCCCGATCTCTTTAGTCTTTATAAGCTACAATTCCGATGATTGTATCAACAGCACGTTCCATTGTTTGTAGACTAACGTATTCAAAACGTCCGTGCATATTTTCACCACCAGCGAAGATATTTGGCGTTGGAATTCCCATAAAGGAAATTTTAGAACCGTCCGTTCCTCCACGGATAGGCTCGATAATTGGTGTAATATCAAGACTTTCCATTACTGATTTAGCGATGGTGATTGGAGTCATATCCTTTTCAATGACTTCCTTCATGTTGTAATACTGGTCTGTCAAAGTTAAAGTAACACGATCACTACCAAGTTCTTGGTTCATCTTATCAGCAATAGCTTGCATGGCAGCTTTACGCGCTTCAAAGGTTTCTTTTTCGAAGTCACGAATGATGTAGCTAGCACGCGCTTCCTCAACACTACCTGTTACATCCATGAGATGGTAGAAACCTTGATAGCCCTCAGTCAATTCTGGGCGGTCACCAGCTGGGAGTTGGTTGTGGAAATCAATCGCTAACTGCAGGGCGTTAACCATCTGTCCTTTGGCTGTTCCTGGGTGAACATTACGCCCTTGGAAATGGAGTTCAGCGCCCGCAGCAGAGAAAGTTTCATACTGAAGTTCACCTAGAGGTCCACCGTCAACTGTATAAGCAAAGTCAACATTGAAATCCTCTGCATCAAATTTATTAGCACCAACTCCGATTTCTTCATCAGGTCCGAAGCCAACACGGATTTCACAGTGTTTATTCTCAGGATGAGCAGTCAAGTATTCGATAGCTGTCATGATTTCAGCGATACCAGATTTATCATCAGCCCCGAGAAGGGTAGTTCCATCTGTAGTAATTAAGGTTTGGCCAGGATATTTCTCTAAGCTCTTGAAATCCGCTGGATCTAGTTTGAAACCAGAGTTCCCAAGCTCGATAACACCACCGTCGTATTTTTCAACTACTTGTGGATTGACACCTTCAGCATTAAAATCAGCTGTATCCATGTGGGAGATAAAACCAATCTTACGAGTCAAACTAGGATCGTTAGCTGGAAGAGTACCGATAGCAAAACCGTTTGGTAGGTAGTAAACATTTTGCAAACCAACACGTTTCATCTCAGGGATGAGGACATTGGTTGCGAAGTCTACTTGACTTTGGGTACTTGGTGTAGTGGTTGAATGTTCGTCAGAACGTGTATTGACTTTGACATAAGTCAAAAAACGCTCCAACAATGTTGGATATTTCATCGTAACTCCTTTTTTCCTTCTTTTAAAACCATTGTATCATAGAAAGAAGAGAAAAACAAAAGTCAGAAGGGAGAAAAAATCCTTATGTTAGCGTTTACTTATAGCTTCTTTAGTGATACAATAAAAAAGATAAAAATATCACAAGGATGCAGAGATGAAAAAAGCAATTTTAATGATGACATTTGGTTCACCAGAAGAGATTACCTTTGAAGGAGTAGCCGACTTTTTTACCAACATTCGTCGAGGAGTTCGACCTCAAGATCACGAGATTCAAACACTCTATGATAATTATGTTCGAATTGGAGGAACTCCACTTCAAAAAATTACCCGTGAAGAAGTTGCTTTGGTAGAAGCTAGGTTAGGAAATGAATATAGTGTGTATTTTGCTAATAAATTTTCAAGCCCTTTTATTCCAGATGTGATTCGGCAAATGGAAGCAGATGGAATTGAAAAGTGTATTTGCTTGATTTTGGAGCCACACTATTCCTTTTACTCTGTCATGGGGTACGAAAAGTTTCTGGAAAGCAAACAAATTCAGTTTTTAGTTATTAAGGACTGGTATCAAGAAGAAGCACTATTAAACTATTGGACAGCTGAAATTGCTAAAATTTTAAAAGAAAAGGTGAAACAGGATAGCTTTAAAGTCATCTTTTCTGCCCACAGTGTGCCCATTTTTGCCTTGGATTTTGGTGATCCCTATATCGACCAGATTTTCGAAAATAGCAAGTTAATTGCTGAGAAATTAGGCTTGAAACCAGAGCAATATACCAACACTTGGCAGAGCGAAAGTGATATTGGTATTCCTTGGATTAAACCAGATGTATTGGAGTATCTAAGAGAACAGGAAGAACATCCAGAGCATTATATTTTTGTACCTATTAGTTTTATCAGTGAGCATATTGAAGTCTTGTTTGACAACGATGTGGAATGTCATGACTTGTGTCAGGAATTGGAGGTGAACTACCATCGTCCACCAATGCCAAATACAGATTCTCGTTTGATTGATGCCTTGGTCAATATTATCCGAGCTAATGAACATAAAGAATTTAGAGAATTCCTCCCAGAAGAAGAAACCTTTGATGAATTAGTCCCTTCGGATGAAACTAAGAACATTTTAGATGAATCACAAGACTTACAAATGCCAGAATTTGTTAAAAAATTGATTGAGAAAAAAGGTCGTGAAAATGTCAAGATGCCTTATTTAATCAAAAAAATGCTTGAAAAAGCTGGCAAATTACCCAAAGACTAAGTGAAAATAGAAAAGAACTGGTAATACTCTTCGAAAATCAAATTCAAACTGCGTCAACGTCGCCTTGCCGTACTCAAGTACAGCCTGCGGCTAGTTTCCTAGTTT
>CAUSCX010000064.1:0-9048 GCA_963530385.1 uncultured Streptococcus sp.
ATGGGTATGATAGCTATCGTAAAGAATTGAATCGGATGATGAATCAGAATTTAGATAGTGGTGAAAATAACTTTTCGGCTGTTAAACTGATTAGCTTTGGAAGAAAGGATTCTAATCCCAAACAAGCCTATCGTTCCTTGTCTCAAATAGGAGAATATTTCAAGAGTGGTTTCTCAGAAATTGATGCTCGCTTTGAATCCTTGACTGGAGAAGAGCGTGTCAACTTGTTGGCGGATATGCTTAGAGGGGAACACCATCTTCCTTTTTCTTACCGTGATTTAACCAGATCTGGTCAGACAACTCGTCACTTCATAGCACCTAATCTCTTGGATTTTAAAAACAAGAATTACCTACAAATCAATGATCGCTTATTGCAGATTGTCTATGTGAGAGACTACGGCATGGAATTAGGGGATCAGTTTATCCGAGACCTCATGCAAGGAGATTTGGAATTGATTGTAAGCCTTCATGCTCAAAGTTCGACCAAGGCAGATGCCATGAAGAAACTACGAACAAAGAAGACCTTGATGGAATCCCAAAAGATTGGGGAACAACAAAAACTAGCTCGTACAGGTATCTATTTGGAAAAAGTAGGTCATGTATTAGAAAGCAATATCGATGAAGCTGAGGAACTCTTAAAAACCATGACCGAGACAGGAGATAAACTATTTCAAACGGTCTTCTTGATTGGGGTCTTTGGTCAGGATGAAGAAGAACTCAAACAAGCCCTAGATACGATCCAACAAGTGGCCGGCTCAAACGATCTAATGATTGATAAACTTCCATATATGCAAGAAGCAGCTTTTAATAGTTTGCTGCCATTTGGTTGTGATTTTTTAGAGGGCGTATCACGGAGTTTATTAACATCCAATATAGCAGTGAACTCTCCTTGGACTTCAGTAGATTTACAAGACCGTAGTGGGAAATATTACGGTATCAATCAAATCTCAAGCAATATTATTACCATTGACCGCAGCTTATTAAATACACCGTCTGGTCTGATTTTAGGAACATCTGGAGCTGGTAAAGGCATGGCAACCAAACATGAGATTATCACGACAAAAATCAAAGAATCTGGTGAGAATACAGAAATTATCATCGTTGATCCAGAAGCAGAGTACAGTGTTATTGGACGGGCTTTTGGTGGAGAAATGATTGATATTGCGCCTGATTCCCAAACCTATCTCAATGTTCTTGACTTGTCTGAAGAAAATATGGATGAAGATCCTGTAAAGGTAAAATCAGAATTTCTTTTATCCTTTATCGGCAAGTTATTGGATAGAAAAATGGATGGAAGAGAAAAATCGATTATTGACCGAGTCACCAGACTGACCTATCAGTCATTTAAAGAGCCTTCTTTGGAAGAATGGGTCTTTGTCTTGAGTCAACAACCAGAAGAAGAAGCGCAGAATTTGGCACTAGATATGGAACTATATGTCGAAGGTTCTCTTGATATTTTTTCTCATAAGACCAATATTCAGACTGGATCTAATTTCTTGATTTATAACGTTAAGAAGTTAGGAGATGAGCTGAAACAAATCGCTCTTATGGTGGTTTTTGATCAGATATGGAATCGTGTCGTTCGGAACCAAAAATTAGGGAAGAAAACCTGGATTTATTTTGATGAAATGCAGCTTCTCTTATTAGATAAATATGCCAGTGACTTCTTCTTTAAATTGTGGAGTCGTGTCAGAAAATATGGAGCCAGTCCGACTGGAATAACTCAAAATGTCGAAACTTTATTGTTAGATCCAAATGGTAGACGGATTATTGCCAATAGTGAATTTATGATTCTCCTCAAGCAAGCAAAAAATGACCGAGAGGAACTGGTTCAACTCTTAGGCTTGTCAAAAGAACTCGAAAAATACCTAGTTAATCCGGAAAAAGGTGCAGGACTGATAAAAGCTGGTTCAGTTGTTGTTCCCTTTAAAAATAAGATTCCTCAAGGTACACAATTGTTTGATATCATGAGTACGGATCCTGATAAAATGGCTTCTAACTAAGGGGAAGTAGGATGAAGGATAAAAGAGAAATCATACGTGCCCGAAAGGCATTTAGAAGAAGTCTAAAAGATGAGAAGAAATTCTTGAAACAAGGAAAGAAGGAGGTGAGGAAACAGAAAAAAGATTCGGCTGTACTGGATGAAAAAGCATGGAAAAAAGAGATAAAGAAAAAGCTAGAGGAGATGAGAGAAGCTTCAAAGGCTAGAGTAAAACAAGCAAATGAAGACTACAATCATATTCTTCAAAATAGTCCTCCATCTCTTTTAAATCGCAAAGAATTAAGAGACAGACGATTACCTCATGCTAGGAAACGATTGAAAATAGCCAAGAAGCAATTTAAGGAAGCTAAGGTAGATGCAAAAGAAGAAAGAAAAGAGAGTCGTAAAGAGAGAAAAACCAATCAAAAATTTCTCTACGGTCAGGAGACGAAAGCGAAATCCAATTTTTTCTTTCAAGGGAAGAGTTTAGAAGAATTAAAAGCTAAGAAAGAAGTTAAGGCCGCAAAAGAGAATCTAAAATCTACCAAACAAGCCTATAAGTCCAAAAAAGTTAGTAGGAAAGCCAAAACTTTTCTTTATGTCCTTGGACGTGAAGGTGGAGAGTTAGCTTCAGAAAATGAAGATTTAGAAGGTTATCGCACGCTACAAGAGACCATTAGAAAAGGAAAACGCTACAGCCGAATTTCTTATAATCTGGGAAAAGTTAGTGTTAAAACAGGACAAGCAACAGGTCGTTTTACCAAGAAGAGACTAGCTAACACAAAAGAGCGTTACCATCATTTTAAGGCCGGAAAAGGATGGAAACTAGCGAAAGATAACCAAAGTTCCTTTAAAAATCGGTTTCGAAAGTTAAAGAAACAAGGTCTTACCAGTGTCCGAAATATCTATCAAAAATTAAAAGCAGCCTTTTCCTTCTTTACATTTGCGGTTGGAAATCCTGCAACCTGGATAGTTGGAGGATTAGTCTTTCTTCTCTTACTTATGATGAGCTTCTTTTTAGGATTTTCATCTGCTAGTTTGATTCAACAAGATGAATTTGAATTAACAAAAGCTTATACTCACCTAACTTGGGAAGATGCAGAACATACTCGTACAAATGACAAAGGAATTACCTATTACACAAAAGTTGATGATGTGATGGGGTATATGAACTTTAAATTTCATGACTATGAGTTACACAAACCGGTTCACTTATTTAGTTCAGAAACTTACAAGGATTATCTGTCTACTTTGTGGCATGATTTAAACGATGGGGAAGATTTGAAATCCATGCAAGACCTTTATGAAACTCCTAAGTATAAACTATCAAAAGACGATCAAGAGGAAATGAAGGAACTAAAAGAAGAAGGTGTCTATGCTTCCATGCAGGAATTGGACAATCCATTTGAGGGGAAAAGCAACGAGGATAGTCTAACCATGACTTATCGTTATGGATACTATGATTTAGACGGCAAACCTACCCTTCAGGACTACATACTACTAGAAGCAAAGGCTCACCAAAGGATTGTCGCACCGATGGATGGTGTTGTATCTCTAGACGGAGATAATGTTATTCTCACTAACGGAAAAGGAGAGAATGAGAGTCGCTTAACCTTATATTCCATTCATAATGGCCGTGCGATTGAGGGGACAAGAGTTCTAACGGGTGATGTTATCGGTGAAACACCAGATGATACAGGTTTGAAAGTTTCCTATCAAAAGTATAAGAACAAGAAAGAAAAATTGGTGTATGTCAATCCGCAATTTTATTTTCCAAAAGTCATTCAACTTCAGACTACTATCTTACCAGCCATTGGTCAGTTTGGTGGGGATGAGTTTGAACGAGCAAAACATATTTATGAGTTTTTGAAATCTCAAGGGGCAAGTCCTCAAGCCATTGCGGCAATTTTAGGAAATTGGTCAGTAGAGTCTTCTATTAATCCAAAACGAGCAGAAGGAGATTATTTATCTCCTCCTGTTGGAGCTACCGATTCCTCATGGGATGATGAAGCATGGTTAGCAATTGGAGGTCCAGCCATTTATAGTGGTGCTTATCCTAATATCCTTCATAGAGGTTTGGGGTTAGGTCAATGGACAGATACTGCAGATGGTTCAACACGTCATACAGCTTTATTGAATTATGCACATATCAAAAATAAGAAGTGGTATGATTTAGACCTACAACTTGATTTTATGCTTCATGGGGATAGTCCTTACTATCAAAGTTGGTTAAAGGATTTCTTTGGAAATACAGGCAGTGCAGCCAATCTTGCCCAACTCTTCCTCACCTATTGGGAGGGAAATTCTGGTGACAAACTACTGGAAAGACAAACTAGAGCAACGGAATGGTATTACCAAATTGAAAAAGGCTTCAGCCAAACAAATGGAGGACAGGCAAAGAGTGATCCGCAATCCCTTGAAGGGGTTCGCGGGGACTTGTATGATCATTCTGTTCCTGGTGGTGGAGATGGTATGGCCTATGCCTATGGACAATGTACATGGGGTGTTGCGGCTCGTATGAACCAGTTGGGATTAAAACTAAAAGGTAGCAACGGAGAGAAGATTTCAATCATTAATACCATGGGGAATGGTCAGGACTGGGTTGCGACAGCTTCAAGTCTTGGTGGGGAAACTGGCTCTACACCAAGAGCAGGTGCCATTGTTTCTTTTGTAGGAGGTACACATGGCACACCAGCAGATTATGGTCATGTGGCTTTTGTCGAGAAGGTCTATGATGATGGTTCTTTCCTTGTGTCTGAAACTAACTATGGTGGCAACCCTAACTATACCTTTAGAAAAATCTCTCAAGCAGATAGTGCCATCAGTTTTGCTTATACGGTGAAATAAAAGAATCATGTCATCAGTTTAGGTGACATGATTCTTATTTTTTATAGAGTGACATATTTAATGCCATAGGCTGATAAGTTACTTGATGATCGTCTTTAATCAATTGACTGTAAGCAACAAATCCGAACTGTTCATAAAATTGAATGACTTTAGGATGATTGATACTATCTAAAAATACCATCTGAGTTCCTACAATTGCTCGAAATTCTTCAATTTTTTGAATTACTATTTCAAATAACTCTTGTCCTGATAGTTTATTTAGCTTTGTGTTTTTGCCGAATTGACCGATAAGTAACACAGGGAGATAATCAATATTTTTGGGACTTTTCCCTTTTAGGACGAGTTTCTTTTTTAAGGATTTCTCTAAATCAGAAATATCAACAACTTTGAGAGATAAACTAAAGAATCCTATGATGTTATTTGTTTCAGTTTCTTCAACGATAAAATTACGAGAACGATGTTGTTTTTCAAAATTGGGAGCTTTATCAGATAGATAAGTCAACATCTCTTCATTACCGTTGAAATCAACATTTTCTAAAATGATAGTTTTAAATAGCTCCTGAACTTGTTTCTCAGTTTTATCAGGAGCCAGCGCTTGAATATTTTCAAGATATTGCTTAAGTGGTGTTACTTGAATTGTCATCTTACAGATACTTTGAAATGAGTTTATTTTTCGTTGGAGCGGTAGCGTCTTGTGATTCAATAGATTTCAAAACTGCTTGTAGCTTTTTAGATGGTTTATGATTAAGAATTTTTAGAGCATCTTCGTTTGTTAGTTTTATATCACGTGTTAAACTGATTGTAGCCATTTGTTCTACCTCCTGTTTCTACTTAAATTCATTATAGCTTATTTTGAACAAAAGTTCAATCTGAAGATAGTGTATGTTTTCTATAGTGTATAAATCCAAAATAAGTTTTTCTCTTGTATTTGTAGCTCATATTCGTTAGAATAATGGTGTAGATGAGTAGTCGGCTCATGGTCAATCTGATAGTAATCTTGGACATAAGGGCCAAGCGGTGGCGGAGACCAGAACGAAATCCGATAGCAATCTTGGACGTAAGGGCCAAGCGGTGGCAGACACCAGAATAAACCGACTGACTAGGTGGCTTACAGGTTCTGTAAGCCATCTTTTTTACTTTAATAGTAATGTTTTATATTTTAAGGAGAACGAAGTTTTGGCTCGTTCTCTTTTTTGTTGATGATATGCTCCAAACAACCTACACTGTAGAATATTAAGAAAATAGGATACTATAGGTTTAAATTAAATGTATAAGATAAATAGTTGGATTAGTAAAAGTTTCAAGTCTGATAAGAACAATATTACATTTCATACAACTGAATGTATATATTTTATAAGAGAGAGGGATGCTTGGTTGAGGAAAATCATTCAAAATACAGTTATAAGAATTTTAATAAGAATGAAAGTGTGATATTTCTTTTTCAACAATCTTCTAAATGTATTAAAATTAAGCTTTCCACTTATGTATTCTGCTAATAAACTTCAATACATTTCAATAGATTTTCAAATTTTGGTGGGGATTTTTATTATACTTTGTACGAGCTTTTCAATACCCTATCCCAACCTTTAAAATCCCTCAAGTTATTTACTCAAGGGATTTTTTATCTGCTTTTTTCATACTCAAACATTCAGTCTAACTGTTTGATTTTCTTTGTGACTAACTCCCCTAAAAATAGTAGAATTAGCTACTTTACTGGTTTTACAAGATAATAACAAGACCTAAACGTTTAATTTATTTAGGTTTACCAATCATGACTTTAACATTTTCCAATAAGGTCTAACTCAACCGTACCCAAAGTTAAATCCTTTACTTTATTTAGTAATTCATTAACCCAAAAGCCATTTTTAAGTCCTGTTTTCTCTGATAATGCAAACACTTTTAAAGTATAGTTATGGTCTCGATCAGGTGGAGTCGGTCCAACAAACATTGTATCAATTTCAGAAAAATCACCATCTAAAAATTGACTAGAAAAACTATTTTTACCTTGAATTAATTGACCAATTCGGCTCATATTTTCTTCAATCTGAATACTATCACCATTAACTTTTAAATCAGCAACGCTCCAATGAATCCAAGGAAAAGAGCAAACAGGAATGGCATCATAATCAATAAGAGTAAAAGCGATATATTCAGTACCTTTGGGTAAATTATCAACTTCAAACGCAAAAGAACGAACCGGATTTCCTTGCATTATATCTTCCCTTTTTGCTTCCTTTCCAAACTCCTTTGGTAAAATATTATTAAATGTTGTTTTAATTTTCATTTTTTTCTCCTTTAAGAATTATAAAGCTAAATATACAATAAATAGCTAAAGCGATTAGCGACATACATATTACCCCTTCAAAATTAAAATTTAAATATAAGAGACCTCCTAACATAAGAAATATGATATTAAAACAAGCATAATACACTTCTGCAATTTTCAGAACAATAGACAATTTGCTATTACTCTCTTTTAACATTTTAATAGCCTGAGGTCTAGTAATTCCAGATGATAGCCCCAATAAAACCATACCTAAACAAATACAAATAATATTGTTGGTAAGAAATAATAGCAAAGATGGGAACAATAGTACGGAAGAAAAGTATCTATTCTTATTAACAAAAAATTTCGAGGAGATATTTCCCATCAAAGTGTATGAAGCCAATATTAAGACAAAATATTGAGTTGAAATATGCAGATCTGTAAAAAAATAAAATGGTAAAAATCCTGTAAATAGTCCTAGGATGATTCCTCTTAGGAAAACATAATGACCAACCCAATATTTTTCAAAATTCGTCAAATGATATTTAGTAGTATTTCTAAATTCACGTTGCTCTTTCTTATAATCTAGAGGTACTAATAAAGAAAGTAATATTGTATTAATAATCGTGGCAATAATCGTGGCATAAATCGGATAATTAGGATTCAGTTTATAAAGAGTCCCCCCAATAATTCCAGAAAATAATAATGAGATGAACATATAGCCATTTGTTCTATTTTGAAAATCAGTTGCTTCAGAATCTAAGAAGTACTGGATAAGATTAGTATCCTCACCAGCTCCAATAGAATAGCTTGCTCCTAAGCATAGTTGAGCAATAACAATTAAAATTGTACTATCAGATAAACTTAATAACCCTAATCCAATTAATTTGACAACTTCACTCAGAATTAATAATCTCTTTGATGGAATATTGCTAATGTACCTTTTAATAAAAGTAGAACTTACAAACGTTCCTATTCCATAACAAGACATCAATAATTCTATACCTATAATTGAGTATCCTTTTGAATATAAAATTATTAATAAAAAGGGTAAATAGAAATATGCCCTTGATAAAATCCGATAGAATATTATTCCCAACTTATTTTTCAATTACATATCCCTCCTTTTGTAATACATTTTGGATTTCTTTTTTGCTAATATCTCCCTCCCTCAAAACAGTGACAGTTCCAATATCATTAACTTTTATTATAGTACTTGATTTAGTAGCCAATGATTCTACATTTGATTTTAACAAATAATCAACTTTATCTCCCATATGTTCATCAGCAACCTCCTCTGTGATAAGTAGGTCATCAGCTGTTCCAGAGATATTAGCTGAGGTAATTGCAACTACTCCTCCTAAATATTCTACAAATTCTCTAAAAACTTCATTTTGAACACATCCCAAGGAAATTGTGGAACTATCATTTATTGCATAATGAAATGGACTAATATTTTCTACCACTATATTTAGTGCCCCTGGCCAAAACTCATCGACCAATAATTTCATTAAATTTGTTTGTGAAGTCTTACCATATTTTTCCCAATCATTAGGATTGGACATGAAAATAGAGAGAGGCTTATTTTTAGGCCGAATTTTATATTCAAAAATTCGGTTAATAGCCATCCTATTATCTGGAAGACAACACAAATTATAGTTAGTATCTGTTGGAACTATGATGGGATATCCAGCGTTTAATTTAGATTTGAGAATTTCTAAATTCTCCTGATTTAATTCTAAAATTTTCACTATTAACCTCTTTCTAATTTAAACAATTCTAAACAATCTTCTGGACTAAGCTTATCAGTAATTTTACTCAATTTTCTATAAAAACCTATTAGTTCATCAATATTGACATCACCTCCTACTAACGATTCAAAATATCTATATAAAACCTTTTTACTAGATATTCCACTAATTGTATAATTAGTGGAATTAGGAATTCCTAATTC
>CAUSCX010000065.1:0-8962 GCA_963530385.1 uncultured Streptococcus sp.
CAATACGCTGACGTCTGCTGTGAGAAACTGTCAAGAAACGATTCATAGCGTGCATACCCACACTGACAAATTCAGTAATGGCTGCAACTGTGTCTTCAATATCTTCGTAAGCTACCACACGATCCTTAGGCAGAGAAACAAATTCTCTCATAAAACCATCATGACCACTAGACAAGAAATAAGTTCCTGTCATATAGTTTTCATAAAATTCCTCATCACTCTGCATAGGTGGTTGATTAGGAATCATGACAACCTTCTGACCTACTTTAAAAGTCCCTGTTGGATCAGAAATAACAGTCCCACAAGACTCGTGAATCATAGCCATTGGAAGCTTTTTAGATAATATTTTGGGATCACGTTTTCCTTGATAGTAACGTTGATCCGCATGACAAACCGCCATAAAGTTTGGTCGAATAAGGATATGATTCTCTTGATCAATCTCCTCTTCTTGATATTTGATATTGATAAACTTTGGTTTTGTCAGTTGATAAATTTGATTAATCATATCTCTAGTCTTTCTCAATCATGCTTTTAGCAATCTTCAAGTCTGTAACTGTTGTAATTTTAAGGTTTGAGTATTCACCCTTAGCCAAGGCCACATCTTTACCCTTAATGACAAAGATTTTACATGCATCTGTCAAAATTTCTTTTTCTTCTGCTGATAAAGAACCATACAAGTCAATAAAGTCTTTACAGCGGAAGGTTTGTGGAGTCTGTCCTTGGTATAGATGAGCGCGATTTGGAATATCTGTTATGAACTGACCATTTGTACTTTCAACAATGGTATCCACCGCTTCAACCACGGTATCAACAGCATCATGGTTTTTAGCGAGTTCAATATTGTCTTGAATCATTCGAAGAGTGATGAAAGGACGAACTGAATCATGCGTCACCACAATATCATCTGCTGTCAGTGGACGGTAAGCATCAATAGCTTCAATAATTTTTTCAATACTAGAATTACGATCCGCACCACCTTTTGTGATGATAATACGGTCCTTGTGGAGTGGAAGGAATTTTTCAACTAAATCTTCTGCGTGTGTCACCCAGTCCCCATGAACTCCAACTACAATCTTTTCAATACTTGGTTCCAAAACAAATTTTTCAATAGTATGAATCAAGATTGGGCGATCTCCCAACTCAAGAAATTGTTTGGGTAAATTACTAATCCCCATGCGCGTGCCGGTTCCACCTGCTAAAATTCCAGCGTAAATCATTTTGATACTCCTTTGGTGTGTTTTAAAAACTCATTGTTTACTATTATATCACAATCTACTGGTATCTTGAAATAAATAGCGAGCAAGCAAAGCTATAATGAATTTGTATTCAAATAATAATCTGAACTTTTAGGATTAATCATTTATTTAAAGTAAACAATTATCCAAGAAAACTTTCTCTATTTATGAAACTGAAGATATTTGTTCGGATAATATAGAGTTCTTTAGAATATTATAAAAACCTTAAAGAAACCTTAAACCAAATAAAAAGAGTTGGGAATATTTGCCAGAGATAACTTTTAAAATTAGAATAGACTTTTCTAGTTAAAATTGTTAAAATAATAAGGAAAATAATAGAAAAGGAAGCTATATACCACCATGATGAATATGCAAAACATGATGCGTCAAGCTCAAAAACTTCAAAAACAAATGGAGCAAAGTCAGGCTGAACTTGCTGCTACAGAATTTGTTGGAACTTCTGCCCAAAACCTTGTAACTGCTACACTAACAGGAGACAAGAAAGTCATTAAGATTGACTTCAATCCAGCAGTTGTTGACCCAGAAGATATTGAAACTCTATCAGATATGACAGTTCAAGCAGTCAATGCTGCTCTTGAACAAATTGATGAAGCAACTAAAAAGAAACTAGGGGCTTTTGCTGGTAAATTACCATTCTAATAGCATAAAAAGAGGCTGATGTTCACAATTCAGCCTCTTTTATCTTACCTAGAAAGTAAATATTTCTGTTGCTTTCTTGAGAAGCAAGTCCGTATATTCAGGGTCTTCCTGAGCGGTCTCAAGCTCTTCTTTAATTCTTTCCAAATCATCTGTTATCATACCATCAACTCCCAAACGTAGGGACTTATCAAAGGATTCCGAACCATTGATTGTCCATACATAGAGTTTTTGTTTTGTATTCCAAAGCTTGGTTACAAAATATTCATCTAATGTAGAATATTCCATGGTATAACCTGTAGCATTTGTTCTTGGAAAAACGGAATTATAGGGCAGTATGAAATAGACTGGAATCTCTTTATCATACTGGGTAACTTTTTCAATAACATGATAATCCAAAGATTGCATCTGATGCCCATAGATTTTAATTTTTGCTCCATATTGATCTAGAAAATGATCCATCATCTGAGCACTATCTTTTCGACTCGTTTTTATTTCGATCAGCAATTTCTGATGAAGGTCATTGGCACGATTTATATAATCATCAAAGCTAGATATTTTAGTCTGATAACCATTTTCATAAATATCTAATTGCTTCAACTCATCTAAAGTTAAGTCTTGGGGTGTTACATTTAATCCCGCTAAACTTTTTAGATTAGCATCATGCATCATGACAAACTGACCATCCTTTGTTTCTTGCACATCCATCTCAACTAAATCTGGTTTTAACTGAGCTGTTTTTTCTAAGGATTCAACTGTATTTTGGACACCATTCCCATTAGAAACTCCTCTGTGAGAGATGACAAGTGGAGGATTGACTACGGGTGCTTCGAGATAAATATAGCCTTCAATCGCAAAGAAGATACTTGCGCACCCCATTACACCCCATCTCATAATATGGTCCTTTTTCCGTCTTGGCATAATATCCAACTCTTCACCAGTTAAAAAGGAGGTAAACTTAACCAAGAAGTAGGTTAAAGACATATAGTGGATATTTTTAATCAAAATATAGTTTGAAATAGCTAGAATCAATGATTCTCGGTGTGTGAGACCATCTGCTAAAGACTGGATCATCAATAGAGGAATTAAAGGTAAATAAAAGAAAAGATTCGTTTTGACAAGGATTAGAAAGAGATGCCAAGCGTAAAACCAAAAATGATTTCTGGTTTTTTCTAAACTGTAAACCACTGCTTCCTTAACCGTCATCTTTTCAAAAAAGATTTTTGGCAGAACAAAAATCAACTTAACAGAAACGCATAGGAAGAGGATTGATAAGATGATAATAGCAAGCCACCACATCCAGTACTTATCTTCCATGTAAGTCTGAATAAATTCTGGTATCACTATTTTATTAAAATAATAAATTTTAAAAATCTTCCTGATAAACGGAAAAATCATAGCAATATAGACAAAGATAAACAAGGCCTTGGAAACAGTCAAACGTTTCATGAAGGCTATACTTTCACGAAATACCTTGCGACTATACTCAATCAAGGTTCGTTTCTCATGATAGAGAAGGTGTCTAGCCCCAATGAAGAGGAGACTTAATTGAAAATAGGCTACTAGAAGGTTAATGGCTATTAAAATTAAAAAACCAAAGCTGACTAGAGGCGCATGTTTTAAAATTTCAAAAACATTGTTATAGGAAATAAACAAATAGCCTGTCTGACTTAGTAAAAAGCCTGCTATCAATGAGTTCAGTGGTAACCAAATATAATCTACCAGCATGAAGATTAGAAAGAATAGAAAGAGGATTTTATCCAGATTTAAGTAAATCTTTTTAAAACCCAATTTTTTAGGTTTTTCAGGTTTCATAAAACCTCCTAATCAAAAAACTGTGATAAATCTAGTCCACCGAAAGGATTAGAATTTAGACTACTCTTGGAGTCCAGTAAATCTCTACTTTCGTCAGATTCTAGAAAAACTTCGTAAACACGAGCAGTCATGCGAGCATCCTCTAAACTATTATGAGACTGCCCCTTGAATCCTAAAAATTCAGCAACAGTCTGTAACTTTAGATTTGCAATGCCGTGAAGATCCGAACTCCGTCGCTCAAAAGCCTCATCATAGAGATCGACTAGATATTGGCTACTATAATCGAAACCATGTTCCAATAAAATCGGTAAATCACTCTTGGCTGCATTATACCCAACAAGGGGTAATTCACCAACAAAGTCTTGAAAATTCTTAAGAACTTCCTCCACCATCGGTGCATCTTTCAAGGTTTCAGAAGTGATACCCGTTAAACCATTGATAAAACTTTTTAAAGGCACATCTGTATGAACATAAGAGTCAAACGCTCCTACTTCTTCACCATCTTTAAAACGGACCGCAGATACCTGAATCAAGTGAGTTTTATCTTGGTGTTTATTAAATTCCAAATCAAATGAAATGTAATCTCTTAATTTTTCCATCTTATCCATTCCTTACTGTATTTGAAAAAGAAACTACTTGGTTATACCTAGAAACCAAGCAGTTTTTTCTTATCCTCCAAATAAGCGAGCAAAGAAGCCTTTCTTCGTTGCTTGTACTTCTTGCTTAGCCTGATCCAACTCCAACTGAAGGTTTTCTTGGTCCTTCATGGCTTGTAGGGTTAACTGTTGTTGTTGATCCAATTGCTTATCTTTTTCTGCGATTTGACGGTCTTTGACACGCATCTGTTCATCTTTTTCAGCTAACTGTTTGTCTTTAGCCTTTAATTGCTCATAAAGACGGATGATTTCAGCGTTCTTTTCATCAACAAGAATCTCCATCAATTCACGTTGCTTCACATCATCACTAACAGGTTCATCTTCAAAAATAGTTTTTTTGTAGATCTCTTCAAGCTTAATCAAGCCACTGCGAGTTACCACAGTAACTCCTTTATCATTTTTAGTCGTATCTTCTTCAGGTAATTCCTTGACACGGTTATTGATTGCTTGGCGGGACAAGCCCAAGACCTCAGCAATCTCACTAAC
This sequence comes from uncultured Streptococcus sp., assembly GCA_963530385.1. Taxonomy (GTDB): domain Bacteria; phylum Bacillota; class Bacilli; order Lactobacillales; family Streptococcaceae; genus Streptococcus. Next base: position 4,850 of record CAUSCX010000065.1, read on the forward strand.
AGTCATCTCAATACTCATAATATCCTCTGAAAGTTTTCTAGCTTTTCTTTATTTAAATATTATCATAAGCAAGCAAAACTGTCAAATATCACCGTATTTCCAACCCTTTTTCAAAGCTATTTCTGGTCTAAACTGGACTGACTTTTAGCTTTTTTATAGGCGAAAAAATCAGTTTACAATTTTTCCACCAGCTCTAATCAATTGAAAACCTTTCTTGGTTTATAAAGAATATCCCGTTTCTCTAAAATGGCTAATAACTTATCACCTTCAAAACCAGCCAATTCCTTCTCAGTTTGTTCCAATTCAATAAAGCGACCAAAACGCACTTCTTCTGCCTGTTCTGGGGTCAAATAAACCTTAACCAAGTCACCTGTACCAATCTCTAAGGGATGAAGAAAGTCTAACTCACCAGCTTGAACCTTTTCCTCAATTTCATTCAAGGTCAAAGCATTATCTAACTGCAAGCCCGCAGCACTTGTTCGTATTAAATGAGACATATGAGCTGCATAGCCAAGTTTTTCTCCCAAGTCAACTGACAAGGTCCGGATATAAGTCCCTTTGCTACATTTTACACGGAAGGTAAATCGAGCCAGATTATTTTCATAGAAAATGGAACTTGTTCGTTCGAAACTATAAATAGTCACCTGACGTTCTGGACGCTCGACTTCCTGACCAGCACGCGCATATTCATAAAGTTTGCGTCCATTGACCTTGACAGCGGAATACATTGGGGGGATCTGAGTAATAGGTCCAGTCAGACTAGCAATCGCTTGATCAACAATCTTTTCATATAAGGGAGACAATACTGGTGTCTCAGCAACCACCTCACCACTAGCATCCTCGGTGGTTGTTGAATAGCCTAGGGTGATTTCACCCTCGTAAATCTTGCCTTCGTCCTGCATAAACTCCACCATACGAGTCGCCTTACCAACCGCAATAGGCAAAACACCCACCACATCTGGGTCTAAGGTCCCACCATGACCGATTTTTTTAGTTCCTAAAATCTTACGCAATTTAAAAACCGCATCATGCGAGGTCATCCCTGCTTCTTTCTTTAAGTTGATAATACCGTTCATTTATTAACTTTCTAAAAATACTAAAACTCTTTTTTGGAAATCCTTATTCTGTTCATAGAGTGCATGCCCACACTCTGGCAAAATAGTGAGCTGGCTATCTTTGATATGCTGATGCAATTCAAGCGAACCATCTACGCCAAGAACATCATCTTTTTCTGCTCCAATGATTAACGTAGGACAGTTGATTTTTTCCAAAAAATCTAGACTATCATGTTTCAAACAAGATACAGACTGAATATCAATACGTTGTTTATCTTTAATACGACCAAAGATTCCCATAACATTATAAAGCAAGCGCCACTTTTGATAGCTCTTTTGCGTGTAGGAGTGCTGTGCAATATCCAGCATGAGATGCTTAAAATTTCCAGATTGACTGAGTTTTTGCCAATGCTCAATTCTTTCTCTAGCAAGTTGACTAGGCTTCGCTGTTGTAACAGCTAGGATGAGCTTTTGAACCCTTTCTGGAAAATCTGCAGCTAGCCATTGAGCAATCATTCCACCTTGCGAAATCCCCATAACATAGGCACTGGTAATAGTCAATACCTCCATTGCTTCTGCAACATCTGCTGCCATATCCCGTGTCGTATAACCCTGCCTCAACTCATTAATTCGAGAAAAAACATAAATTTTGTAACGATCAGCAAGTATACGGTATGTGATTGAAAAAGGCATAGCCATACCTTTAACTGTCTGCAACCCATCCCCCAAGCCTGGTATGATAACGAGAGGTTGATTTCCTGTTCCAAATGTTACATAGTCCACAGTCTTTCCATTTATAGACAAGGTAGCGTTCTTAGCTGAATACAAAGATTATTCTCCTTTCAAAGCATCAAACTTAGCCTTCATTGTTGGATTTTTACGGGTCAATTTTTTGACTGATACATCATCCAACTTATTATTAGCTAGGCGGAGTTGATTTTCGGATGTGGTTAGGAATTTCTTGACTTCTTCCATGCGTTTGATGGCCTTGTCAATTTCATCAATGGCTTTACCGAAGTTAACAGAAGCTGAATTGTAGTTTTTGGCAAAGGCTACCTTGAAAGCTTCCAAATCTTCCTCAAAATGAGTGATATCAATGTTTTGCTCACGTATAAGCGCCAACTCCTGCTTATATTTTAGAGAGTTAAGAGCCGCATTACGCAAGAGCCCAATCAGTTGGATAAAGAACTGAGGACGCACAATATACATTTTCTCATACTCATGACTGACATCCACAATCCCTGTGTTGAAGTAGTCATTGTCAGCCTCAAGCATACTTACCAAAACAGCATACTCACAGTTCTTCTCACGGCGGTCCTTGTCCAACTCTTTGTAGAAATCAGCATTCTTATGCTTTTTCTCAGTCCCGTCAGCTTCATTTTTCATCTCAAACATGATAGAAATGAATTCTAGCCCATTTTCATCAAAATCACGGAAGATAAAGTCCCCTTTAGAACCACGAGCTGAAATCTTGTTGTCCTTTTCAAAATAAGCATTTGGAAAGGCAAAACTACGAACCTTGTTGAACTCACTTTCTGCATAGTGTTCCAAACTTTCACCGATTGCCTTGGTTGATTGTTGCGCCTTGAAATTCTTATAGAACTCAACCTGCTCATTTGCTGCCTTAAGTTGCGCTTCATAGTTTTGTTTAACTGAAGTCAAAGAAAGCTCGTTTTCTTTTTCTTGTAGAAGGAGCTGATTTTTGACCTGGTCTCTTTCTTTCTCTAGATTAGACAATGTCTTTTGCAGTTGATTCTCATGCTCTAAACGTAAGGTAGCCAACTGATTCTCCAGTGCTTGAACTTCTTTTTCCTTCTCTAGCAGACTTTGACTTGCACTTTGCTCTACTTCCTTTTTGGCCAATTCTTTTTCGGTATCAAAGTTCTGGATTTGACTTTGAAGCTGGGCAATTTCTTGGTCTTTTTGCGCTAGTTTTGTCTGCTGTTCATTCATGGCTTTTTGCTCAGCCAAGGCCAGCTCTTGCTTCATGCGTTCATGCAATTCCTTATCAAACTCTACAGTTCGAACTTGAGAAATCAGCTCTGCATATTGGCTTTCATTAACTGTAAAAACTTCCCCACAATTTGGACATTTAATTTCGTTCATGATTTTCCTCTGTATTTAACATTACTACATTCATTATAGCATGGAAAAACAAAAAGAAAAAGTTGGAATCAATCCAACTTTTAGTCTACGTATGTATCTTCGTTCTTGTTTAAGAAGGCATAAGGCAATCCAATCAGTAGACCACCGCCGATAAAGTTACCAATAAAGGTTACACCCCAGTGACGAAGAATATTTCCAATACCGAAGTTTGCGATTGAATCAGCAGCAACACTGAATTTCACAATAGCAAATGATGCAAAGTTTGCGGCGATGTGCTCGTTTGTTAAGAATACAAACATGTAAATGGCTGATAGAACCAACCAAAGTTTTGCTCCACCATCCTTAACTAAAACAAATGAAAGAATGGCGATGTTTACAAAGACATTGGCCAAAATTGCTTCAAGCAAAACTAGTTCATTTGAACGGCCCAATTTCATTTCCACAACTCCAGAAATAAAACTATCATGGGTCAGGTTTGCATAAGCTGCTGAATGGGCGAATCCCCAACCAGCGATAAGAGCTCCGATTAAGTTAAAGAAAGTACAATATAGAAGAATTTCAGCTGTTTTTCTCCAGCTAATTTTTTTCAAAAAGCTACCAGCTGTCAAGAACATCATGTTTGATGTAACTAACTCAGCATTCAAGAACACGATATAAGCCAATGCCCAAGCGAAAACAAATGGGAAAAGGAAGCGTCCGCTACCTGGGACAATCTTATTAATCAAGTCAGCTCCAACTGCACCAGCTGCTGTACTGAAAGTAAAGAAAGCACCCGCAAACATTGAACGGATAGCATACTTGAATTTACTATTTGAATAAAGGTTTTCTTTCTTTTTACAAGCAAATTCAATTTTTGAGATAAATTCTGATGAAACCATATAAACTCCTAAAACTTTTATTTGTGAATATTATAACATAAAACTACATTTATGGGAAGCGTTTTCTTGAATCG
>CAUSCX010000066.1:0-8836 GCA_963530385.1 uncultured Streptococcus sp.
CAACTAATTTCTTCTTAGCTTCTTTATCGCTACCTAGTTCCTTGCTCTTGTTTTGGATGGCCTCTGCCAAACTTGCCATGGCCTTATCATAGTCAATCTTAGACTCTTCTGGTTGAGCTGGCTGCTCTGGTTTTGGATCCTCTTTTGGAGTCGCTTGAAGTTGGTTGATTGAAGTTAGAGCTGCTTGCAAGGCTTTGTCTACCGCATCCTGAGTCTTAGCTGCCTCAATAGCAGTAAGAGCTTGCTCGGATAACTCAACTAGTTTCTTCTTAGCTTCCTTATCATCACCTAGTTCCTTGCTCTTGTTTTGAATGGCCTCTGCCAAGCTTGCCATAGCCTTATCATAGTTAGGCTCTTCTGGTTGGGCTGGTGTTTCTTCGACACCGTAGTTCTCTTCCTTATCAAGGATCGTTTGCAAGGCTGTAGCTGTTTTGAGAACTTCTTGTGCATTTGCAGAACTTGCTGAAAGTTGTTCTGATAATTTGTCCAAGTTTGACTTGAAGGCTTGACGCGCATCTGGAGTGTTCTTCAAACTTGTTTGATCAAATTTAGCTAACTCATCCTTCCAATTCTTCATTGCTTGGATTAACTGTTCTTTGGTATAAAGACCGCTATCTTCACCACGAGTGATGAACTGGTCTACTTGAATACCGATGTTTCTCGTAGTATCATTACGTTGTGGATCGAGTTGCAAGGTTACAGCATGCCAACCTTCTTCAAGTCCTGTCAAACGAACGAGAGTCTGATCGCCTTGACGTGTAGCTGCTGTACCACTGAAGTACTTCTTGCCGTTAACATCAGAGGCATTTCCTTGACCATCTTGATACTCAAGTTCTTTACCATCTAGAGTAACTTTGTAAATACCATGTCCAGGATCAACAAAACCTTTAATTTCAAGACCTGTTCCGTAGAAATAAGCTGTTACGCTAGCATTTTTCTTTTGCTCTTCAGTCAAACGACCAAATGACGCCCAAGACTCAGTATTTTGATATTTACCAGAAGAATTGGTTTCATGGTGCCAACCTGGGCTATAGTCAAGTTGACTGGCCTGATCATCATGACTTACTTGGTCTTTTTGAAGCAATTCAGCTTTCATTACTCGAACAGTTGCTTCACTTGCAAATCCAAGCAAGGCATCGTCTGAAGCGCTTGTCATTTTCACTTTAAAGTCAAAGATTGAATCAGCTTGCTCCGTAAAGTCAATTGTTGGAATTGTCAAAGTCTTTTCTGTTTCGCCATCTTGGAAGGTCAAATCAGCTGTTGTATCTTTATAAACCTTACCGTGAACCCCTGTTCCTGGCTCAGTCACGACATGAACTGTTGCAGCTCCTTTGCTACCACCAACACGTTTAATGGTTACAGTAACTGGTTGACCTTTTTGAACTTCATAGGTTGTTTCTTTCAACTCAAACATACCTTTACCAGCATTATTGAGCGTGTAGATACCTTCAGTTGCAATAGCTTTTCCAGTTTTGTTAACGAGTTTGATGGTATGTTCACCTGGAGCCAAGTCATCTGTTTCATAAACCATCTGGCTACGTTTACGAGCCGCATTATTGGTTTGTACGTCTGCAACCTTTTGACCATCAACGTAAACGGACATTTCACCGTGGTTTGGATCCACTGTAGATACGACATAAGCCTTAGTTCCGTTGAAACGGTAGGTTACGCTTGCATCTTTTTGGTTAGTCCACATAGATGTTCCGCGGATACCTTCAGATTCGTCATACCAGGTTGTATTTGCTTTGTCAGCTGTTGTGTTTGAATGGTAATCCAAACCTAGAGGGTAGCCATCTGTTTTTTCGATACTACTTGGTGTCTTATAAACAGAGAAGTTTGTCAAAATAGGAGTTGCTTGTGAATTCGTGATAGTCACACGAATCTTTTGGGCTTCCACAGGTTGACCTTGGACAAGACGACGATAACCAACAGTCGAACCTTCTCCATATGGAACCCATCGACCATTAAGCTCAACTTCAACCTTAAATCCAGAGATACGTTGACCTTTAGCAATATCTTCTTTGAGTTCGACTACGTCAAAGCGTCTCTTTTGACCGAGATCGACAGTAAATTCACCTGTCTTCGCATCATTTGACAATGCCCAACTAGTATCATCCTTACCATCGGTTAGGTTGCTTGCTTGATACAAGTGATTCTTACGGGTAGAGCTTGCCGTTACAGTTGCTCCCTTGGCGAAGTCAGTCGCATACATTTGATCCAAGGTTGCTCGGAATTCTTTCAAACGAGCCACGTCTGCATCTGCGAATTTACCTTCTTTGTTTGGTGGAATATTGAGGAGAAGTGGCGTTCCACGGCCAACAGACTTGAAGTAGATATCCATCAAATCTTTGATTGATTTTGGTTGTTGATTATCATGGTAGAACCAACCTGAACGGATAGAAACGTCTGCTTCACCGACAGAGTACATATCTCCTTCTGGATCTCCATGGTTGAGATATTCATTCTTCACATCGTCAGTGATTTTAGCTTTCTTAACCTTATGCCAAACTGGATCTCCAGCGATACCACGTTCATTACCGATCCAACGGACACTTGTCGGTTGTGCAGAGAAGATAGCGATATCTCCTTCAGCTTCCTTGATGTACTTGAACCATTCGTCAAAGGTGTAGGTTACTTTTTGAGCTCCACTACCACGCGCACCATCCATCCATACTTCGATGAATTTACCATTGTTTCCGTATTTAGGATTGCCAAGGATTTCTTTCAGTTGGTTGAGGTAGTATTCGTTGTACTCTTTTTCAGTTGAAACACGATATTTAGGGTTATTGACGTCCCATGGTGATAGGTAAACACCCATATTCATATCATACTTAGTCGCTGATTTAGAGATTTCTTCGAGAAGGTCACCTTTACCGTCTTTCCACGGACTTGCAGCCACCGTATGGTCTGTGTATTTAGATGGATAAATCACAAAACCGTCATGGTGTTTGACAACCATGATTGTTCGTTTGAACCCAGCATCCTTCAAAGTCTTAATCCACTGGTCTGTATCAAGGTTAGTTGGGTTAAAGTTTTGAGGATTTTCTCTACCATTCCCCCACTCAGAATTGGTGTAAGTATTCATACCATAGTGGATGAAGGCAGCCAATTCTTCCTTGTGGTAGTCCAATTGAGCCTTACTTGGAAGTGGTCCGTAAGCAGCAATTTCTGTTTCTTCGTCTTTTGGATCCACTACTGGAGTTGCAGGAGTTACTGGTTTTGGATCTTCAATTTTTTCGTATTCAAAAATAACTTCATTCACCCCTTTATGTTGAATTGTTACTTCTTGATTTTCATTGACTGCACGGTATCCTGCAATTTCTTTGGCTTGGAATCTATGAACAAAGGAAACATCGTATTCTTTACCATCGTTATTATCCACAGTTGCAGTTGCCAATTCTTGGTCGGTACCTTTCAAACGATAATGAATGTCAAAGGAACCTTTATTGATCTTATAAACAACCTTGATAACACGAGTTCCTGCAGGAGCCTTGCTAACAACGCTATAATCATCTTCCCAAGCATCTTTTAGCTGTTTATTGACAGCTTTGCCATCAATTGATACAATCTCATATTTGTCTTTATTCTTCTTGAAGAAGTCAGTCTTTTCAATTTCTGTTTTATAGTTATAGTCGAACTGAGTTCCAACTTCCGTCTTTTCAACAAAAGTATCGTTTTCTTTGACTGGATTATCATTTTGGTCTAGATGTTCGACAACAACTCGTCCATAATCAACACCTTCAAGAAGAGTCGCTACACCACTTTCATCGAAAGAATATTTGTTTTCACCGATAACAGCTGTCTTATTTCGAAGCATTTCTCCCTCTGGAGTAAAGTAATAACGATTGCCGTTGTCGCCTTGATACCAGCCTTTAACACCGTATTTATCAATGATTTCTTTGACCCATGCCAACTGTTCTGGTGAGAGGACAAGCCCTCCTCCAAAGCGATCTTTTTCAGCAATGTTCGCATTATCAACAGTACCACGTTGGTGGATCCCAATGACCTTACCATCACCGTTGATAATCCCACCACCAGAAAGACCAGAAACAGAAGTCAAACGATAGGTAACACCTACAGCTCCATTTTCATCGTACTTTTCAGTATCTCTAACGACACCGTCCGCCTTATACAATTGACCTGGAACAATTGGTTCCTTCAATTCTGGAGAAGTTGAATCTGTAGGATAGCCAATTGTGCTAACAGGTTCTCCAGCTTTGTATGCTCGATGTTCTGCTAAAGGAGTAAAGGTAGCTGCCTTATTTGGACTTGCAATTGAAAGTGGAACTGGAGCTACAACCAAGGCTAGGTCATTCTTATAGCCTTCACCGAATTTTTCTTTATTCCAGAAGTGAATATCCTTTTCCTTGAACAAAATAGTGTTCCCTGAAGTTGGTAAAGAATTATTCTTAGCAGTATTTGAACCTACATTGTAGTAGAATTTAGCCGTATCACCACCACGGATAGAACCAGCATTAGTATCTGCATCCTTAACCAAGAAATTATGAGCTACTGTCAAGATAATATTTGGAGCAACAAAGATACCGGATCCCGAGTTAAGGTAACGCTGACTACCACCATTTGCCAAAGGTGAGCTGAAAGTTGTATAAACCATCGCTGCTGATGTAGCTGGCTGACCTTCATAATTGATGTGCTTAAGGTCTTGTCCACCATTGATAATGGCTCTATTTTCTTTTTCGCTTTCAGATGGAGCCACTTCTGTCGGTTTCAAAACGCTCTTAGTCTCTACTTGTGGGCTATCTTTTTCTGATACAATAGCTGAAGTATCCACTTTTTTCACTGGTGTATCAGGATAGGCACGGTCAGGGATTTCTTCAGGAAGTAAATCGCCAGCCACTTCAGTAGTTTTTCCTTCCTCTGCCACTTTCTCGACAGCAGCTTCTGTTTTTTCAGTTACTTCTTCTTTAACTGCTTCTACTTTTTCATGATCTACATCTGTCACTTCTTTTGCTTGAGCTTCTACTTCAAGTTTTGGTTCTGTCACAAGTTCACTAGCCGCAACATTCCCAGATGCAAAAAAAGCAAGACCGACTGCTACAGAAGCAACACCAACAGTCAGTTTACGAATACTAAATATTCGACCTTTTTCTAAAAAATATTGTTTCATCAAATACTCCTAATCTTCTAGAGCAGTCAGCTACTGCCCGAGCCCAGTGTTATCTGGCGACAATTTTTGTTTGATTCCCTAACTTAAAATTCTTTCCCTGAGCTATTTATTTTGAGTAAATATAAGTTTGTAGAAATCGCTTACATTTTTAAGAAATAAAATAATGCTTCCATTATCAAGAATTTTTCTAGAGTTTTCGTATTATTATAAATATACTATGTTATATTAAAAAATGCAAGGGTTTTCAAAGCTTTAACTAGATTTTTACTAAATGATCATTTTACTATTTATGACTAAAAAATCCTAAATTGGCAAGGCCAACTTAGGATTGTTTTGTTTTGAAGTGATAGTAGGCTCCAAGCATACCCGCAGTATTTTGATGACGCGCAAACTCTAATCTTGTTTTTTCCGCTAAGCTCGGAACAAGCGCATCTTTCAGAGCTGTACGAATTTTCGGTTTCAAAATCGCTTCTTGCCCCATAATACCACCACCTAGTATAACAACCTCTGGATTGGCAACATAACAGATGTTAGCAAGACCTTTCCCAAGATAGTCTACCATACGGTCAATGCCCTCCATACAGAGTTTATTGCCTTCTGTAGCTTCTTTGAAAATTCTACGACCATTCCAATGAGCCACTTCCTCATCATGAGCCTTGGCTACATACTCAACCAAGGCAGTTGTGGAAGCTAAATCTTGGAAAGCCCCATCCTGCATATGCATATAGCCAACTTCACAGGCAGAATTACTAAATCCATGGAAAATCTGGCCATCAATGATTAAACAACCACCGATGCCCGTTCCGATGGTCAAACAAAGCGTTATTCCTGCACCTTTTCCAGATCCAGAAACAGCTTCTGCTAGCCCTGCGCAGTTGACATCATTTTCAATTTCACAAGGAATTCCAAAGCTTCCTTCAATTTCTTTTTTAAATTGAGTTCCTGCATAGTTTGGAATTTGTGGACCAGCATAGAAAATCTCACCCTTATCAGGATCAACCATTCCCGCAGAGGAAATGGCTACACCTGACACTGGTCCTTTTTCTAGATAGCTAGCGACGATATCTTTTGTCTTTTGTAAGATGTGTGGACCACCCTTATGCGCCTCAGTCGCTACTTCGTGAGACTCTACAAGTTGTCCATCCTGATCAATTAAACCATATTTGATATTGGTTCCACCAATATCAATTGCAACGTAATTAGTCATAAAGCCTCCTATTGATTAGAGGAAACGCTCCTTAGTTTCACGAATCAATGCCGCAGCTGCTTCTACAACTGGACGATCTTCTTCGGTCACTGGTGTAAGTGGAGAACGAACTGATCCGATATTAAGTCCTTCATTGATTTTCAAGACTTCTTTGATAACGCCGTACATATTTCCATGAGCTGCAGTCAATTTACCGATGATAGCGTTGATAGCGTATTGCAATTCACGCGCTGTTTCTAGGTCTTTATCTGCAATCAATTGGTTGAGTTTCAAGAAGAGTTCTGGCATAGCACCATAAGTACCACCGATACCAGCTTTTGCTCCCATGAGACGTCCACCTAAGAATTGTTCGTCTGGACCATTAAAGACGATATGATCATCACCACCAAGACTAACAAAAGTTTGTATATCTTGAACTGGCATTGAAGAGTTTTTAACACCGATCACACGTGGGTTCTTCAACATTTCTGTGTAAAGGCTTGGAGTCAAGGCAACACCTGCCAATTGAGGAATGTTATAGATAACGTAGTCTGTATTTGGTGCTGCCGCACTGATGTCGTTCCAGTATTTAGCAACTGAGTATTCAGGCAAGCGGAAGTAAATTGGTGGAATTGTTGCAATAGCATCAACTCCCAAGCTTTCTGCATGACGAGCAAGTTCAATACTGTCTTTAGTATTGTTGCAAGCCACATGAGCAATGATGGTCAATTTACCTTTAGCAACTGCCATGACTTCTTCCAAGATCAACTTGCGGTCCTCTACGCTTTGGTAGATACATTCACCTGAAGAACCGTTGACATAAAGCCCCTGAACACCTTTATCAATGAAGTATTGCACCAAGGCACGAGTACGTTCTGGGCTTACTTCGCCCGCATCATCATAACATGCGTAGAAGGCAGGAATGACACCTTCATATTTTTTTAAATCTGACATAGATTTCTCCTAAGATTTCTTATTTTCTGCTCTTGGCAGATGATTTTTTACTATTTTAGTATACACCTTGTAAAAAGCGCTTTCAATACATCTCAACCACTTAGATTTTAATTTCTATTCATCTCCCATAGCTTTTTATGTTTGAAAGTAGTTTCATAACGTTTTCAATCTGCCTGATATTTAGCAAACAATTTTTCCATTAATCCAGCTTGGCAAAAGGCAAGAAGGCCAAAGCCAAAAAGTAGAAATGCTGAACCACCAAGCACTAGAGTGAAGCCTGATAGATAGAGAAGCATCATAATTAATAAAATAATTGCAAACATCAAGAAGAACCACACGAAGTTAAAGCTGACCAAAAGCAAGCCCTTTTGAAGAACTTCTTTCCAAGTCAAGTCATAGCGTGCTGCAATTGGATAGCTAGCCAACATGACTAAGGTTAAAAATATCAGAATTCCTAAGCAAATGGCTTTAATGAGCTGGAAGCCTAGGCTGGTTTGCCCCCAGAATAGTGATAAGTCAACAACGCTAATCAGAAAAATTCCTAGTTCCAACAAACCTAACTGGAGACCTAATTTCAAATTTTGCTTAAAGGCTTTCATATAAGTTTTAAAAACAGGAACACGTCGACTACTCTTAACTTCAAAGATTGTCTGATAGAGACTGATTTTAGCTACTCCGATTGTCACAATAGGCAAACAAGACACAACAAAGAGTAGATTAACCGTCACAATATCTAAAACTTTCTCGCAAAAACGCATCAGAAAGTTATCCGTATCAAATGCCGCTTTTATCAATCCAGATCCTTTATGTGCCATTGTTTGCTCCTCCTAACTGACTAATCGATTAAAATTTTAAATAAATATTTGCGAACTTTATCTTCCATACCTGCATAACCATTAGGTTGATGAGGTTCACCTGGGAAAAAGACTGCAAAATTGTGATAACCCAACAAGAGTGGGTATTGTTCATGACAATGGACAAAGCCGATATCGCTAGCTTCATCAAAGGCTACAGCCTCGTCTTTTACACGAGAACCATAGCTAGAATACTCATGCCCTTCAACCAACAAATGCAAATCTGCATAGTTTTTATGATGCTCAAAGCGATCATTTTCTTCTTGGTTGAGAACATTTTCTTGCACAACTAGAAAGACTTTATCCCCATCAATTTCGTATTTACCCAATTCAAAAGTATCTTTACGATGTTCATAGAGATAATCAATAGCCTTGTCTAGATTGGGATGAATGCCTTTGTAAAAAGTAATGTTTTTTAAATCATCAAAAATCATACTGTTTCCTTTACTGGACTGTTATCTTAAATTAAAAAATGTCTAAGTAATAAGTTTATAAGTGTCTAACAAAACTTCACAGAGTAAGAAATACTCTCCATTTTGCAGACACTTATAAGCCTATATTCTTTTAGTCTATCAAATATATTTCTGTATATTGATAAACAGATTGTACGAGATTCGATTTTCGCAGAGTACTATCCTTTGACAGCTCCCATAGTAATACCTTGAGTGAAGGATTTTTGGAAGACAAGGAAGACTGTTACGATTGGCACAGCTG
>CAUSCX010000067.1:0-8830 GCA_963530385.1 uncultured Streptococcus sp.
TATTACGAGTTTTTTCAAGTGAAAATTCGCGTGCCATGAGGTTTGTTTCTCCTATATTTTTTATTTCTATTCTATTATAACACGATTTCAATAAAAACGGATAGGCAGGACCCACCCGTTCTCAGTGTTTTCATGTTATTGTTGGCTTCAACTTGCGAGATATTAAGTTGAATTGAACTCGAGCTAAAGTTAATTAGCCGATTTGAGCCGGAACGGGATGCTGTGTGAAAAAGATAAACTTCCTTGTATTCGTCGAATACTGCGTCAGTTTCCTATTTTCACTTTGCATCCTTGCCGTTCCTAGCATCATGATTTTACCAACGGAAGTGTGCGAAGGCACGGTTAGCTTCAGCCATACGGTGAGTGTCTTCACGTTTCTTAACTGCTGCACCAGTGTTGTTAGCAGCGTCCAAGATTTCTTTTGCAAGACGGTCTTGCATTGTGTGTTCACCACGAAGGCGAGCGATTGTTACCAACCAACGAAGTCCAAGTGTTGTACGACGTTCTGGACGAACTTCAACTGGGACTTGGTAGTTAGAACCACCAACACGACGTGCACGTACTTCAAGTACAGGCATGATGTTTTCCATAGCTGTTTCAAATACTTCAAGTGCATCGTTACCAGTAGCTTCTTTGATTTGCTCAAAAGCACCGTAAACGATTGAAGCAGCTGTACCACGTTTACCATCAAGCATAACGCGGTTGATAAGACGAGTAACTAATTGTGAATTGTAAAGCGGATCTGGCAATACGTCACGTTTTGGAGCTCTATTTTTACGACTCATTTCTCTTTATCCCCTTTCCTTATGCTTTTTTCGGACGTTTAGTACCGTATTTAGAACGGCCTTGTTTACGATCGTTAACACCTGCAGTATCAAGTGCACCACGGACGATATGGTAACGTACCCCTGGAAGGTCTTTTACACGTCCACCACGAAGAAGCACCACGCTGTGCTCTTGCAAGTTGTGTCCGATACCTGGGATGTAGGCAGTAACTTCGATAAGGTTGCTCAAACGTACACGAGCGAATTTACGAAGGGCTGAGTTAGGTTTTTTAGGTGTCATTGTTCCAACACGAGTTGCAACACCACGTTTTTGTGGTGAAGAAACGTTTGTTTGAACTTTTTTATGACTGTTGTAACCAACGTTCAAAGCTGGTGATTTAGATTTTTCTACTTTTGATTTACGCGGTTTGCGAACCAATTGGTTAATTGTAGGCATCTACATTCTCCTGTGTTTTTTTATTTTTGGTGATGATACACTTGGTGACAGCTATCATCTGTGTGTACTTTTGCAACATTTGTCAGCACGTCCCTGTACACTCTTGAGAGACCAAAAGTAAAAAGTACCGTCTATTATTGTATCACGTTTTTTCTATTTTTGTCAATATATTTCTTCTTATTTTTTGACTTCTTTACTCTAAAAATTCTATGAAAACGGTCACCTACCAGATAGGCTCTTCAACCGACCACATAGACAAAGCTTCTTGTAATTGCCAAGAAAATGGTGTTTAATAGATTTGTAAGTAAGAGATCTCTATTACAACTTTACAAAGGAGAAAATATGAAAGTCAGACTTGACATTGATCAACAATATGCAGAAGAACAAATCATCATAGAAGCACCATCTTTGTCCCCTAGAGTTCAAAAAGTTCAAGACTTTGTTCAATCACTGGATCAAAAAGAAACGCTTAAAGGAAAATTCCAAGACCAGGTCTACTTGATTCAGATTAGTAAGATTCAACGTATATATATTGAAAATCGTAAAATCTTAGCTGAAACTGATGGCCGAACCTACACTCTAGACATTCGCCTTTACCAAGCGAGTGAAATTCTACCTGCTTCCTTTATCCAAATTTCCCAATCGGAAATTGTCAACATTGATGCTATCAGTCATCTAAAACTAACCTCTAACGGCTTGATTGAAATCTATCTTAAAAACGACAGTTTCACCTACTCATCTCGCCGTTACCTCAAAGCTATTAAGGAGAAATTAGAACTATGAAAAAACAAATTTTCCACGATGCCACAACTGGTATCCTCATCGGCCTCATCCTATCCATTATCTTTTCTTTTATCTATTCGCCAAGCAACTATGCACCACTTAGCCCAAACTCTTTGATTGGCCAATTCATGATCCAACAACAGGTACATGGCGCTCTAGTTTTGCTCTACTGTTCTATCATCTGGGCAGCTATCGGAGTTCTCTTTAGTTTCGGCAGTCGTCTATTCACTCAAGACTGGAGTCTTCTTCGTGCGACTGTCACTCATTTCTTCCTCATGTTATTAGGCTTTGTTCCTCTAGCAATTCTAGCAGGTTGGTTCCCACTTCGCTGGACTTTCCTTCTCCAACTTGTACCAGAATTTGCAATCGTATATCTCATCATCTGGACGATTCTTTATAAAAGAGAATCAAAGAAGGTTGCCCACATCAACCAACTATTGGCTCAGAAAAAATAATACAACAGAAACCCACTCAGTCTTTTGAGTGGGTTTTGACTTATAATTTTTGTTTCCATTCTAACAAAAGATTCATAGCTTGCATCGGTGTCATATTGTAAACATCTACTTTAGCCAATTCTGCTAGGATAGGATTTTCTTCCACTGAGTCAAATAGTGAAATTTGTTCAGTCACGGCACTTGTTTGCCTCATTGGAGCAGGAGTCTCTGTTCCCTGGCTCTCTAATTGAGTTAAAATTGCATCTGCCCTTGCTAGTAAGTCTGCCGGTAGACCAGCAATCTTAGCTACATGGATACCGTATGATTTATCTGCTGGTCCTGGTTCTATCTTGTGAAGGAAAGTGACCTGGCCATTTTGCTCAAGCGTAGCCACGTGAACATTAACTAGATGTTCAAGACTAGCCTCAAGGCTAGTTAATTCATGGTAGTGTGTCGCAAAGAGGGTCTTGGCACCAATATGCTCATGGATGTACTCGATAATAGACTGGGCTAGAGCCATACCATCATAAGTTGCGGTTCCACGGCCTAGCTCATCAAAAAGGATGAGAGAATGCTCAGTCGCATGAGAAATGGCATTATTAGCTTCCATCATTTCTACCATAAAGGTAGATTGTCCTGAAACCAAGTCATCTGCCGCCCCGATACGGGTAAAAATTGCATCAAAAATTGGTAAATGAGCACGTTCTGCTGGTACATAAGAACCCAGCTGGGCCATAACTGCTGTCATAGCTAGCTGACGCATATAGGTTGACTTCCCGCTCATATTAGGCCCTGTAATCAGCTGAATGCTAGTATCTTCACCCATTTGGATACTATTGGGAATATAGGTTTGGGCTCCCATGACCTTCTCAACGACAGCGTGACGACCTTTTTGAATGTCAATTCGCGAATCCTGACCAAACTCTGGACGGATCAAGTGCTGATTTTCTGCTACTACCGCTAGTCCTTGTAAGACATCGACAGTAGCGATTCCTTGGGCCAGGGCTTGTAGACGTTGGATATACTTACCAACTTCTTCACGGATACGCATAAAGATTTCATATTCAAGGCTGGCTGACTTCTCACGCGCCTCTAGCATTTCTCCCTCGATACGCGCCAACTCCTCTGTCCCAAAACGCTCCGAGTTTTTAAGCGTAGCCTTACGGAAAAAGTGGGCTGGTACATTTCCTAGCTGCGAGTTAGTTACATGGAAATAGTAGCCATCCTTTTTATTGTAATCGATCTTGAGCGTACTGATGCCAGAGTTTTCTCTTTCCTTAGCCTCAATTTCAGCAATCCAGCTAGTTCCTTCTCTAAGCACCCGACGATACTTGTCCAAGGTCTCATCAAAGCCCGTCCGAATAATACCACCTTCGGTAATCACATGAGGAGCCTCAGGAGCAATGGCTGCGCTAATCAAACTTTCCAACTCAGGGATAGCATCCAGTTGTTCAATCAGATAAGCTAGAGCTGGTTGCTCCATTCCTTCTAAAATTGCGCGAATCCTTGGAACACTGGCCAAGGTAGTCGCTAGCTGCAAGAGGTCTTTAGGATTGCTTTTCCCAAAAGATACTCGACTAGCCAGACGCTCAATATCGTAGACTCCCTTGAGGCTTTCTGTCAAATCACTACGCTCAAAGAAATAATCCAGAAAGACCTGTACAACCTCCTGGCGTTCAAGGATACGATCCTTGTCAATCAAGGGACGGTGGATCCAAGAACGTAGGAGTCGCATCCCCATGGCAGTCTTGGTTTCATCTAACAACCAGAAAAGACTCCCTTGTTTCTTGCCAGAACGAGCATTTTCTACTAGATCTAAACTAGCCTTGGTCGCATAATCCATCTGCAAGAAATCCTTTATCTCATAGCGAACAACTGGCTTCAAGTGGTTGAGTTCTCTCATCTGAGTCCGATGGACATACTGGAGAAGCTTACTGCTGGCAGTCTGTTCAACAGGTGCCAATCGTGGATCCAGCAGATGGATGTCTTCAAATGATTCTTGCTCATAGGAAAGTACCAAATTCATTTGACGTCTGAGAATCTGTTCTTCCTCTTCAGTTAAGGCATAGCCGATGACGACTTCTCTTGCCTTAAGATTTCGAATTTCACCACAGACCAGGGTAAAATCCAATAAACCTGTCACATAGAAATCACCCGTCACCAGATCCATATAGGCCAAACCAAATTGCTGACCGTCACGGTCGATAGCCACCAAAAAGTTGTTTTGACTATCGGGTTTACTACTATCGACGACTGTACCAGGTGTAATCACCTGGACAACCTCACGTTTTACGACACCGACAGCTTGTTTGGGATCTTCCATCTGCTCAGCAATGGCAACCTTGTAGCCACGCTCAACTAGAACATCGATATACTGTTGTGCTGAGTGATAGGGAACTCCAGCCATGGGAATAGGATTTTCAGCATTCTTATTGCGACTGGTTAGTGAAATTTCTAGTATCTGGGCAGCATTGACTGCATCTTCGTAAAATAACTCATAAAAATCACCCATACGAAAGAGCAAAAAAGCATCTGGATATTGTTTTTTGATATCCACATACTGTTGCATGCCTGGTGATAATTTTTCTGTCGTCATCCATTCTCTCCTTGTTAAAAATAGTCTTGAGAGAGACTCCCAAGACCTTATCTATCCTTCATCAAATCTAACAAACGATCTTCCATGAGTTTAGCGACATGCTGATCTCGGCAGATGACCAAGAGAGTATTGGCACCCGCAACTGTTCCTAAAATCCATTCATCCTTGTTGGCATCGACAACATTGGCTAAAACTGCTGCTTCACCCAATTTAGTGTGCAAAACTAAGGTAAACTCAGCTCTTGCTACACCTTCCAAATGATGGGATAAAAACTCAACCAGGTCAATCTTCTCTGTCTCATTTGCTAGTACGTAGTAGACCTTATCATTTTTCTTAACCTTGGTCAAGCCCAGTTCGCGAAGGTCACGCGACAATGTCGTTTGCGTCACAAAAACATTGCGTGCTTCTAACCGATCCTGGATCTCTTTTTGAGTCCCTAATTTTTCCTCAGTGATCATTTGTTTGATTAACTGATGGCGTTCTCTTTTTCTCATAACATCCTCTCGAGTGAATATTTATAACATTTTCAACTATTTAATAAGAACATTATACCAAAAAAACCGAATATTTCAAAAAAATTCTTATCATTCCTCAAAATTATGATAAAATAGAAGAAAAGTCCAAAGGAGTTTATAATGAATACAAAACAATTGATCGCTAGCGAACTGGCTAGTGTCATTGAGAGCCTGGATCAAGAGGCTATTTTAAATTTACTAGAACAACCCAAAAACTCTGATATGGGAGACATCGCCTTCCCTGCCTTTACTCTAGCAAAAGTTGAGAGAAAAGCTCCACAAATGATTGCAGCAGATATCGCTGAAAAAATCAATAGCCAAGCCTTTGAAAAAGTCGTCGCTACTGGACCTTATGTTAACTTCTTCCTTGATAAAAATGCCATTTCTGCTCAAGTATTACAAGCTGTTATCACTGAAAAAGAACACTATGCTGACCAAAATATTGGTAAACAAGAAAATGTTGTTATCGACATGTCTAGTCCCAATATTGCTAAGCCATTCTCTATTGGTCACCTGCGCTCAACTGTTATCGGAGATAGCTTGTCACATATTTTCCAAAAAATCGGTTATCAAACAGTCAAGGTCAACCATTTAGGAGACTGGGGTAAACAGTTTGGAATGCTGATTGTTGCCTACAAAAAATGGGGCGATGAAGAAGCTGTAAAAGCTCATCCGATTGATGAACTTCTTAAACTCTACGTTCGCATCAATGCTGAAGCTGAAAATGACCCTAGCTTGGATGAAGAAGCACGCGAATGGTTCCGTAAACTTGAAAATGGAGATGAGGAAGCTCTCGCACTTTGGCAATGGTTCCGTGATGAAAGTTTGGTGGAATTTAACCGCCTTTACAATGAATTGAAGGTTGAATTCGACAGCTACAACGGAGAAGCTTTCTACAATGACAAGATGGATGCAGTTGTAGACATCCTTTCTGAAAAAGGACTTTTGGTCGAATCAGAAGGTGCCCAAGTTGTTAATCTTGAAAAATATGGAATTGAACACCCAGCTCTTATCAAGAAATCTGACGGTGCAACTCTCTACATCACACGTGACTTGGCTGCGGCCCTCTACCGTAAAAACGAATATCAATTTGCCAAATCGATCTATGTCGTTGGTCAAGAACAATCTGCTCACTTTAAACAACTCAAGGCTGTCTTGCAAGAGATGGGTTACGATTGGAGTCAAGATATTGTCCATGTTCCTTTTGGATTGGTAACAAAAGAAGGGAAAAAACTCTCTACTCGTAAAGGGAATGTCATCTTGCTAGAGCCTACAGTTGCAGAGGCTGTCAGTCGTGCCAAAGCGCAAATCGAAGCCAAAAATCCGGAACTTGAAAATAAAGACCAGGTTGCTCATGCTGTTGGAGTTGGGGCCATTAAATTCTATGACCTTAAAACTGACCGTACAAATGGCTACGACTTCGACCTTGAAGCTATGGTATCTTTTGAAGGCGAGACTGGTCCTTATGTTCAATACGCCTATGCTCGTATCCAATCCATCTTGCGCAAAGCGGATTTCAAACCTGAAGCAGATGCCAACTATAGCTTGAATGATCCTGAAAGCTGGGAAATTATTAAACTCATCCAAGATTTCCCACGTATTATCAACCGTGCGGCAGATAACTTTGAACCTTCTATCATTGCTAAATTTGCAATTAGCTTAGCGCAAGCCTTTAACAAATATTACGCTCACACTCGCATCTTGGATGAAAGCCCAGAACGCGACAGTCGTCTAGCTCTCAGCTATGCAACTGCGGTTGTCCTCAAAGAAGCACTTCGTCTGCTGGGTGTAGAGGCGCCAGAGAAGATGTGATTCAATACTAACAATTGGAACTAAAGTTCCTAATTGTTAGACGCTAGCCGTTTTTATGCGGACTAGCTAACTGCTTCACTAGTCATGGCCCCTAAATATAATCGATTTAGGGGGCCACGACGTCGTAAATGAGGCGATTTGCCTAAATGCTTCACTAATTCACCTAACCAAATAATATCGATTTGGTTAGGCTCATGTCGTAGACTTTTAATCACTTTATTGTAAAGCAGTCTAAGTAACTAACGCCAAATCCTATTCGGACCTTGGCTAGGCGCTTCACTAGAATGACTTGAAAAGCGGAGACTCTTCGCTTTTCTCTTGCTATTCATTTCTTTATCACTTAGGGAGAATTTTTATGATCCAATACGCTTATATCTTAGTTGTTATTAGTCTTCTTTTTCTCTTTCTTGTCAACAAATATGAAAAAGAGAAACTTCAAAGACTGCTTCAGGACCAACTATTGAAAGATCAAGATTTTCGTGCAACTATCAAAGAAAAAATCCAAACGATAGAAAATATCAACGATGTCATTGATTACGTGAATAAAGGCTATCGTTTAGGGATCCCCATTTCAAAAGAAATCGTTGACGAAATTCGCAACTAACAAAAAGACTCGAGATGACATTTCTCGAGTCCTTTTCTATTTTTTCCGGAGAACTACGATTCCCACCAGTATAACAATCCCTAGTGATGCCATGGTTCCGTAAGCTGACAAGCTTTCATCAAGACATCTCTCGGAGAGCTGTAGCAGAGCGATCGCTAAGACTAGCAAGGCACTGCATAGCATAATATCCTTAAAACTTGGTTTGCGTTTTATATACTTTAAAAATGATCTCTGTAGTTTATTCATTTCGTTTGTTCCCTTTTGGAGTAAATCCTTTATCCATAGAATAATGCTCTTCCTTAGAAAATCTGGCCTCTTACAAAGCTTCTAATTCGTAAAGTTCTGCAATAATCCCAGCAACCTTCTTGATGTCTCCCAACATACCACGCATCTCAAAATCAGCTAGAACAGGGAAACCAAAGCGTTGGCTGTATTGTTTAGCCGTCAAACAGTATTGGTTGTTAAAATTACGATTACCGGATCCTACAACACCAAAACACTTGCTGGCATTGTCACCGTAAGCGATAAAGTCCCCTACTGGAGTGGTCAAAATCTCCACATCACCATTGTCAACTCCATTGCCACCTTCTAAATAAGTCGGTAGAAAAGCGACATATGGATTGGTCATCACAAAGAAATTCTCTCCTTCCTTGACCAAATCTTTAATATGAATTTTTTCTACTTCAATGTTCTCATACTGTTCTAATAGGTAAGCCTTCAATCGTGTTACGAAACTCTCCGTATTTCCGCTCAAACTGATATAAACTAAGGAAATTTTTTTCATCTTTTCCTCCCTCTTTCTTGAATCCAAAAAAATAACTACCAAGATTGTATCTTGATAGTTACCCTTTGTCAACTCTTAGGC
>CAUSCX010000068.1:0-8448 GCA_963530385.1 uncultured Streptococcus sp.
TCATAAAATCGATTTATTCAATAATCCGACTTGTAAAAGTCTATAAAAAAGTAGTAGAGAAATTCTTCGAAATCTCTACTACTTTTTTATGTTAAAGCTAGATAACCTTTAAAAATGTTCGGTAATATATTTGTAGGCCTCTTGACCTGCAATAGCGCCATCTCCAACAGCTGTTGTAACTTGGCGAAGGTCTTTTTGACGAACATCCCCAACCGCAAAGACACCTGTAACATTTGTCTTCATGTGATCATCTGTCACAATCCAACCTGCCTGGTCGCGAATCTGCAACTCTTGGACAAAGTCACTAACAGGGTCTAAACCAACATAGATGAAGACACCACCAAAAGCTTGTTCTGTCACCTGACCTGTTTTAACATTTTCAATCACAACCGATTCCACACGGTTTTCACCCTTGATTTCTTTAACGACAGAATCCCAAATGAAGTTGATTTTTTCATTGGCAAAGGCACGATCTTGCAAGACCTTTTGGGCACGTAGTTCGTCCCGACGGTGAACAATGGTAACAGATTTTGCAAACCGTGTTAAGAAGATAGCCTCTTCAACCGCGGAGTCACCTCCACCTACGACCAACAAATCCTGGTCGCGGAAAAAGGCTCCATCACAAACTGCACAGTAAGAAACTCCACGACTATTGAGTTCTTCTTCTCCTGGAACCCCCAAGAGACGGTGCTTAGAACCAGTCGCCACGATAACTGTACGTGCTTCATAAACCTGGTCGTCTGTTACGATTTTTTTAAACTCACCATGATCCTCAACATTTTCAACGAAGCCATAGAGATGCTCAACACCCAGATTTTCAAGAGGTTCAAACATCTTTTCTGCTAATTCAGGACCACTGATATTGGCATAACCTGGATAGTTTTCAATGTCAGAGGTGTTATTCATTTGACCACCAGGAAGTCCACCTTCAATCAAAGCAACTTTCAGATTACTGCGTGCTGCATACAAGGCTGCAGTCATCCCAGCAGGACCTGCACCAATAATAATCGTATCGTACATTCTCTTTCCTTCTTTCTTGTTGTAACTATTTTTATTCTAACGAATTAAATCCCATTTTACAACTATTAAGCCTTGAGAACCAACAAGATGCTCATGGTTGCAAATGACAATACTGGAATTGTTAAAACTCCAATCATAATCATATCGTAGAGATGGGCTTGACGTGCTTTAGCAGTTTTGTCAACCCCCGACAGAGCTCTAAGTCCAATCCAGAGTCCCAAAATAATCAAGACCAGTAGAATTGTCAACACTAAACTCTCTAAATACAAAGCAAATAGCTGAACTAGCATGCTCTCTCTCATTTCTATTAATTTTAAAGAGCAAACCCAGTTAGCCTAGCCAACTGAGTCTTTCTTATCTTCTATTATATCAAATATAGGTCCGTTTGTAACTAGCAAAGAATTCTTTTGTTCGTTCTTCTTTAGGATGATTGATAATCTCATCTGGTGTTCCAGACTCAATAATCTTTCCTTTATCCAAGAATAAAACCTTATCGGCTACCTGAGAAACAAAGGACATATCGTGACTGACCAAAATCATAGTTTGACCTGATTTGGCAGCATTAGCAATAGATCTTTCTACCTCACCAACTAATTCTGGATCAAGAGCTGAAGTAGGTTCATCCAAGAGCAAGATTGCTGGCTTCATGGCTAAAGCACGCGCCAAAGCTACCCGTTGTTTTTGTCCACCTGATAAGTGGCGAGGATAGTGCTGTTGACGATCAGAAAGACCAACCTTAGCCAACTCTTCTTTAGCAATCTTAGTTGCTTCTTGGTCGGAAAGTTTTTTAACAACTATCAAACCTTCCTTGACATTGTCTAGAGCTGTTCTACGTTCAAATAAGTTGAACTGTTGGAACACCATGGACAACTTGCGACGAAGAGTCAAGATCTCATCTTGAGTAATTTGAGAAAAGTCAACTTTAAAGTCATCAATCTGAATGCTTCCACTATCAGGTGTTTCCAGATAATTTAGGCTACGAAGAAAGGTAGATTTTCCTGCTCCAGATGAACCAATCAAAGCAACTACTTCCCCTTTTTGAATATCTAAATTCAGATGATCCAAGACGGTTTGACCTGAAAAGGATTTGCTTAAATTTGAAATCTTAATCATTAGCGAAGGTCTCCTTTCACATCTGTTTTCACATTATCTGGTGCTTCGATTGCCATTTTTCTCTCAATAAAGCGACCAAGATTTTCAATAGCGATATTTACCACCCAGTATACAAGGGCAACTGAGATGAAACGTTCGAAGTAACGGTAGTCGGCACCGCCCAAAATCTGAGCTTGGGCAAAGACTTCTACAACACCCGCACTAAAGGCTAGGGAAGTCCCCTTAGTCAAACCGATTAGGGAGTTAATCAAGGTTGGAGTCGCTACTACCGCTGCATTTGGAATAATGACTCGACGATAAACTTGTGCACGTGTCATTCCAAGACTACGAGCAGCTTCAATCTCTCCAGGATTAACAGAAAGAATAGCGGCACGGATAGTTTCACTAGCGTAAGCTGCTTCGTTAAAAGCAAAAGCTACAATGGCAAAAGCTGCAGCCGGAATCGCATTGATATTAAAAGCAGTTCCCCATTGTTGATTCAACGCTTTTAATGCCAGAGGAATTCCATAGTAAGTCAACATCAGCTGCACTAGGATTGGTGTCCCTTTTAAGAAACTAACAAAGAATGCTTGTAATGGATAAAGAATTCTAACGCGATTAATTTTTACAATAGCAAAAACCAAGGCCAAGATGATACCAAAAAAAGCACCAAACACTGTCAACATCAATGTTGTTGGCAATTGTTGTACAATTCTTGGAATCCCATCAAAGACAGAACGAAAACTAAACAGTTTACCGTCTGGAATATACTGCATCAAGTTTTGGTACCAATCTGATGCTAAAAGTGTTGTAACATTCATAGAAACATCCTCTCCTGATAATGAATCATTCTATCATACTTCTGCCTAGATTTAAAATATTTGCTACGTGCAGAAGAGACTTTGTCTACCTACTAGTTTATCATACTTTAAAAGTGTGAGGTTATATATTTTACCTATCAAGGAGATAGAAAAAAACTATTTCAAATCCAAGTTGTCGTAGGTTTTACGATAGCCAATTTGTTTAACAACACCATTCTCCACTAATATTGGACGTTTTAATAACATACCATCACCGGCCAAGAGTTTGGCTGCTTCTTTATTGGATAAAGTCCCAACCTTATCTTTTAAGCCCAGTTCACGGTATTTAATTCCACTGGTATTGAAAAATTGCTTCAACTCAAATCCAGAAGTTTCAAGCCAATTTAAAATGACCTCCTCGCTCGGAGTCTCTTCTACGATATGAACATCCTTATATTCTAGTCCGAGTTGATCTAACTCCTTTTTGGCTTTTTTACAAGTTGTACATTTTGGATATTCGATAAATTCTAACATTTTCTTTTCTTTCTATTCCTTATTCTCTTGAAATACTGCACCTTCATGCTTTAAGAGCCAAGCCTTCTTGTCAATTCCTGAAGCATAGCCCGTCAGCCGATTGCCAGCACCTAATACGCGGTGACAAGGTACTAGGATAGACCATGGGTTGCGCCCCACAGCACCTCCGATTGCCTGAGCCGAAGCTATCTGCAAGTCCTTAGCTATTTGTCCATAAGTAACTGTCTGACCAAAAGGAATTCGCCGCAAGTAGTTCCAGACTCTTTTTTCGAAATCACTACCGACAGGAGCTAAAGGTAACTGAGACAAATCTTGATTTTGTCCTTTGAAATAAGCATCTAAATAGCTAGCAATCTGATTTAAAATGGGATGACTTTCAACCTCTACTATATTAGCTGCTGATAAGCCTCTCTCAAAATGACTCTGTGCTTCAACCCATATCCCAAACAGATAGTGATCATCAGCTACCAGAGATATAATGCCAATCGGAGACTTGTACAGCATCTTTGCATACTTCTTAGGCATTTGATTTTAATTTTTGATAAGCCAAGCGTTCTCCGTCTACTGGAACTTTACCGACCTGTTTAAAACCAAGCTTTTCAAAGATATGTTGCATGGCCTTGTTTTTAGCATGTGTATCTGAACGAAAATCTAGGTAATCAAAGCCTTCAATCAAGCCTTCCAAGAAGGTCTGGGCAACACCTTGGCCTTGGACATCTCTAGAAACCGCAATCCGATGAAATACAAGGTATTCTGGTTCTCTTCCTTCCCAACTTCCATTATAAATGGTTTCATAAGCTTTTTCTGGACTTTTAGTCACTGCTGCATAGGCTAAAAGTTCTCCTTCGTCCAAGGCTACATAAGCCTGACCAGAGATGATATCTTCAATAATCGTGTCGGCATTTGGGTAACCATTTTGCCACTGGGTGCTACCAGCTTCCGCCAAGCATTTTTTAGCATCTTCAATCACCTGCATAATTGCATCTACTTCGTTTGGAAAGGCTAAACGAATTTCCATCTTATCTCCTCTTTTCTGACTAGTTTCTCTCATCATAGCATAATTTAAGGCTTTCTACAAGCAGTTAAAACTTGACTTTTCATTTCTATTATTTTATAATCTAGTTATTAAAACTAGATAAACAGGAGTTGGAAATGAAAGCTACTTTTTCCTACCCAGAATGGGACGAAATTCCAAACATTGATCTCTATTTGGATCAGGTCCTACTTTATGTGAATAAAGTTTGTTCCCCTATTTCTCTTGCTAAAGAGAAAGGTTTAACTGCATCAATGGTGAACAACTATGTGAAGCATGGCTATATCAGTAAACCTGAAAAGAAAAAATACCAACGCAAACAAATTGCCCGATTGATTGCTATCACAACACTCAAGTCTGTTTTTTCAATCCAGGAAATTGCTCAAACCCTAAACACCCTACACACAGAGACTAACTCACAAGAACTTTACAATGCTTTTGTGGACTATATGAATGAAGACCTAGACCCAGCTAATCCAATCATTCAAGCAAGCTGTCAAACGGTCAAACTTTATCATCAAACACTAGCACTAGTCTATACAGAAAGCCAAGAGGAGGAAACAAATGAATACTAGTTTTAAACTTAGTAAGCGCCTTAGTTTTGGAGAAGAAATAGCAAACAGTGTCACCCATGCTGTAGGGGCACTTATCATGCTGATTTTGCTCCCTATCTCATCGACTTATAGTTATGAAGCTCATGGATTTTTATCGTCTGTCGGTGTGTCCATCTTCGTCATCAGCCTCTTTCTCATGTTTCTTTCATCGACTATTTATCATTCTATGGCTTATGGTTCCACTCATAAGTACGTGCTTCGTATCATCGACCATTCCATGATTTATGTTGCGATTGCAGGTTCTTATACTCCTGTCGTTTTAACCTTGATGAATAACTGGTTTGGTTATCTGATTATCGCCATTCAGTGGGGAACAACTATTTTTGGTATTCTTTATAAAATATTTGCCAAAAAAGTCAATGAAAAATTTAGTCTGATACTCTACCTCATCATGGGTTGGCTAGTTGTGGCTATCCTACCAGCAATCATCAGTCAAACAAATCCAATCTTTTGGACTCTTATGGTATCAGGTGGGCTTTGCTATACAGTTGGTGCTGGTTTTTATGCTAAGAAGAAACCTTACTTCCACATGATCTGGCATCTCTTCATTCTGGCAGCTTCCACTCTCCAATACATCGCCATTGTTTATTACATGTAAAAATAGGCCGGGAAAATCCCGACCTATTTTTATTTGCACATATTGATAAAGTATTGATGCAAGCGAAGATCATTTGTCAATTCCGGATGAAAGGAGGTCACTAGCATATTCTTTTCTTGAGCAGCAACGATTTGATTGTTCACTACTGCCAGAACATCAACACCCTTACCAACTTCACTAATAATAGGTCCACGGATAAAGGTCATGGGAATCTTGCCAACACCCTTGCAATCTGCTTCTGTATAAAAGCTTCCTAGCTGACGTCCATAGGCATTGCGCTCCACTACTATGTCTATGGTAGCCAGATGAGTCTCTTCCTGAGAGGTAATCTGTTTCGCTAGCAAAATCAAACCAGCACAAGTCCCAAAGACTGGTAAACCATTGAGAATACCCTCTCTTAGAGGAAGTAGCATCTGTTGGTCACGTAGGAGTTTTCCCATAGCTGTCGACTCACCTCCAGGTAAAATCAAACCTGACAGCTCACCTCGATGTTGCTGAAAGTCTTCTAGATTTCGCAGTTCAACACTTTCAACTCCTAGTTTGGCAAGGACTTTCTCATGCTCTACAAAGGCGCCTTGCAAGGCCAATATTCCAATTTTCATCTATTTTCCTCGCTCAGCCATGAGAATTTGGATTTCATTCTCATTGATACCAACCATGGCTTCTCCCAAATCTTCTGAGATTTGAGCTAAAATGTGAGGATTTTGATAGTTTGTAACTGCCTTGACAATTGCTGCTGCACGTTTAACAGGATCACCTGATTTGAAAATCCCTGAACCAACAAAGACACCTTCTGCACCTAGCTGCATCATAAGAGCAGCATCTGCAGGTGTTGCTACACCACCTGCTGCGAAGTTCACGACTGGTAGTTTTCCCTGTTCGTGCACGTATTGAACTAATTCTACAGGTACTTGGAGTTCTTTTGCTGCGACATAGAGTTCATCTTCACGGAGATTTTGAATGCGACGGATTTCTTGATTCATCATACGCATATGGCGGACTGCCTGAACGATGTCTCCTGTTCCAGGTTCCCCTTTTGTACGGATCATCGATGCTCCTTCAGCGATACGACGCAAGGCTTCTCCTAGATCTTTAGCACCGCAAACAAAAGGAACTTGGAATTCTTTCTTATCCACATGGAAACGATCGTCAGCTGGAGATAGCACCTCACTCTCATCGATATAGTCAATCTCGATGGCTTCTAAAATCTGTGCTTCAACAAAATGCCCAATTCGAACCTTGGCCATAACTGGAATGCTGACTGCGTCTTGGATTTCCTTGATCATCTTTGGATCGCTCATACGAGAGACACCACCAGCTGCACGAATATCAGCTGGGATTCGCTCCAAGGCCATAACAGCTGCCGCACCTGCAGCCTCTGCAATTCTTGCTTGCTCAGGATTTTGAACATCCATGATGACGCCACCTTTAAGCATCTGTGCCAAATTTTTATTTAATTCATAACGATTTTCAGTCATTTTCTCTTCCTCAATAGTTGTATTGGTAGCTACGATTTTATTTTAAGGTAGAAATGACTCAAGTACAAGATAAAAAAAACCGATTTGTCCGGGTACAATTATATCAATCATTAAAAAAGTACCCATAAAAGGTACTCTTATTTCTTAGATTTTTTAATATTTTTAACAAGATAAAACAGATATCCTGAAACCATATAGGCAACAAAGATAGTAGCTGCCCATCTAAAGACAAATCCCCAACCATGTTTGGTAGCATTCAAAAAGAAATAAGGGAAGGGACTATCCTTAGCGTTAGGGATATCCATCTTTAGAACAAAACCGTTTAAGATGGCAAAAATCATATAAAACAAAGGAAGGCTGGTCCAAAACATGGGATCAAACCACTTATATTGACGACTCTTATCAAAAATAATTGTATCTGCTAAAAACCAGAGAGGTACGATATAATGACAAAGGAAATTCTCCAAACGGTAAAAATCTGTCGTCAAGGGAGCTAGCATGAAATGATAGATGACACAGGTAATCATGATACTCATAGTGACACCACCTTTGAGACGTAGAATTCCTGGACTCTGCCAACTATCACCGCCACTACGCATCTTTAACAAAAGATAACCCGTAAAGATGACAACCAAAAGGTTAGAAAGGACTGTATAGTAAAGCAACATCCCTAAACCACCACGTTTGGTAATCTCCAAGTATACACCGGTAAAGGCTGCTATAAATAAAAAGATACGACTATAAAATATTACTTTTTCATTTTTAATCATGATTAAATCTTCTTCACAAATTCTGATTTAAGCTTCATAGCACCAAAACCATCAATCTTACAATCGATGTTGTGGTCACCCTCAACAATACGGATGTTTTTAACACGTGTCCCTTGCTTAAGGTCTTTTGGAGCACCTTTTACCTTAAGGTCCTTAATCAAGGTGACTGTATCTCCATCAGCTAGTTTATTTCCATTAGCATCGATAGCAACAAGGCCTTCTTCAACCTCTGCTTGCTCAGCAGGATTCCACTCGTAAGCACATTCTGGGCAAACAAGAAGTGTACCATCTTCATACACATATTCTGAATTACATTTTGGGCAATTTGGTAATTGACTCATCTTATCTCCTTAAAAAATTTATGATTATTTGAATGTCAAATTTTCTTTAACAGCAACTATTATACCTTAAAACAGACTATTTTACAAATCATGATAAAAAAACGACAAACCGTAACTGAACTGCACCCCAAAAGTTAGACATAAAAATCTAACTTTTGGGGTGTTTTT
>CAUSCX010000069.1:0-8164 GCA_963530385.1 uncultured Streptococcus sp.
CAAGAAGGTCGATAACCTTAATCCCTGTTTCAAGGATTTCAGAAGAGGTAGACAATTCATCAAAAGTAGGGGCTTTTTTATGAATTGGCTGACGCTCTGCGTCTTCTGTAAATGGAGCTTCCAAGTCAATGGTATCTCCCAAAACGTTGAAGACACGTCCTAAGGTTTCTTTACCTACTGGTACAGAGATTGGACGTCCTGTGTCCAAGACTTCCATTCCACGAGTCAAACCATCTGTTGATTCCATGGCGATGGTACGAATCATACCATCTCCCAACTCTAAGGCTACTTCAAGGACGATTTTTGTTTTCTTTTCGTCATTTTTGTAGACGACAAGTGCATTGTTAATCTCAGGAAGTTTTTCCCCTGCTGCAAACAAGACGTCTACAACGGGACCGATAACCTGAGCAATTTTACCTGAACTCATCTCCTTCTCCTATTCTATATAAGATACTGTTGTTCCTAGTTTAGCTAGGTCCTAAGTTCATTGATTTTAGCAGGATAACTTTATTCTAAAGCACTAGCTCCCGCCACGATTTCTGTGATTTCTTGTGTAATCGCCGCCTGTCTGGCACGGTTATACTGGATTGTCAAATCATTAATCACTTTTTTAGCATTGTCAGTTGCTGTTTGCATAGCTGTCATACCAGCAGCATTTTCAGCTGTTTTGGCATCAATAATAGCACCATAAATCATGCTCTCTGCAAACTGTGGTAGCAATTGATCCAAGATTTCTTCTCGACTTGTTTCAAGATCAAAGGTCAAGCTATAGTTATCATCCGCTTCATTTGGGTCCAAGTCCACGATAGGAAGCATCTGTTCCACACGCATTTGACTGGTCAAAGTATTCACATGGTGGTTATAGCAAACATAAAGCTCATCGAAAAGTTCATTTTGATACATTTCAATCGTTTTAGTGATGATCTTATGAACCTCATCAAAGCTTGGTTGACTTGCAAGGCCGCGCAATTCATAGATTGGCTGAATTCCACGAGCTTTAAAGAAGTCAGCCCCCATACCACCGATACAGATGACTTCAAAGTCATCACCATTTGGGTGGTATTCCTTCTGAAGTTCCATGACAGCCTTCAAGATTGAGGAATTATATCCTCCAACAAGACCACGGTCAGATGTAATGACGATATAGCCTGTTTTTTTGACCGGGCGGCTAATCAACATTGGATTTGTTGATCCGCCGGCACCATCTCCGTGAAGGATATCTGTAACCAACTTACGCACTTTTTGTGCATAAACTTGGAAGTTACGAGCTGCTTCTTCAGAACGACCTAACTTAGCTGCAGAAACCATCTGCATCGCGTTAGTGATTTGACTAGTATTTTTTGTTGAGGCGATTTTTGTTTTAATATCATTTAGAGATACTGCCATCTGACACCTCTATTCTTATTGGAAGCTTGATTGATTGAGAAACTCAGTAATCGCAGCATCCAAGACTGCTTCATCTGGCAAGTCTTTTGTTTCACGAATGGTTTCCAAAATCTCAGGATGTTGAGCATCAAAGAACATATGGAACTCTTCTTCGAAACGAACGATATCGTCTACAGGAATTGTATCCAAGAAACCATGGGTCAAAGCATAGAGAATAGTAACTTGTTTCTCAACAGGTAATGGTTTGTGAACTGGTTGTTTCAATACTTCTACAGTACGACGACCACGGTTCAATTTAGCCTGAGTAGCTGCATCCAAGTCAGAACCAAATTTAGTGAAGGCTTCCAACTCACGGTATGAAGCAAGGTCGATACGAAGGGTACCAGCAACCTTCTTCATAGCTTTAATTTGAGCAGAACCACCAACACGAGATACAGAAGAACCCGCATCAATGGCCGGACGAATACCCGCATTAAAGAGACCATCACCAAGGAAGATTTGTCCATCAGTGATAGAAATTACGTTGGTTGCGATGTAGGCTGAGATATCTCCCGCTTGAGTTTCGATAAACGGTAATGCAGTGATTGACCCACCACCAAGTTCATCTGAAACTTTAGCAGAACGCTCAAGTAGACGGCTGTGAAGGTAGAAGACATCCCCTGGGAAGGCCTCACGACCTGGTGGACGACGGAGCAAGAGAGAAAGTTCACGATAAGCTACCGCTTGTTTAGATAGGTCATCATAAACAATCAACACATGCTTACCTTGGTACATGAACTCTTCTGCCATAGCAACCCCTGCATAAGGAGCAAGGAAGAGCAATGGAGAAGGTTGTGAAGCTGAGGCTGTCACAACGATCGTGTAATCCAAGGCACCGTACTGACGAAGTGTTTCTACTTGTGTACGAACTGTTGATTCTTTTTGTCCAATCGCTACATAGATACAAATCATATCTTGACCTTTTTGGTTCAAGATAGCGTCAATAGCGATAGTTGTCTTCCCTGTTTGACGGTCACCAATGATCAACTCACGTTGGCCACGACCGATTGGAACAAGGGCGTCAATAGCTTTCAAACCTGTTTGCAATGGTTCTGATACTGATTTACGTTGCATTACCCCAGGTGCTGGTGCTTCAACTGGACGAGTCTTGTTTGTGTCGATTGGACCAAGTCCATCTACGGGGCGACCAAGTGGATCCACGACACGTCCAATCAAGCTATCACCAACTGGAACTTCCATGATTTTTCCTGTACGACGAATGGTGTCACCTTCGCGGATATCTGTAAAATCTCCAAGGATGATAATACCAACATCTGTTGATTCTAAGTTTTGCGCCATACCATAAGAGCCGTTTTCAAAGATTAACAACTCTCCACTCATGGCATTTTCAAGGCCATGAGCACGCGCAATCCCGTCCCCGATATAGGTTACAACACCTGTTTCAGTCACATCAAAATTGGGTTTGAAATTTTCAATTTGTTGCTTAATTAAAGCGCTGATTTCTTGTGCGTTAATTGCCAAAAGAACACCACTTTCTATTTCAAATTTTCCTTAACAACTTTAAGTTGTTGTTTAATACTAACATCAATTGTCTTGTGATTGGCGATAATAACAAAACCACCGATTAAACTATCGTCGATTTCTTCTTTAATGCTACGCACTTTTAAAGACATCTTTTTCTCTATAATAGGAAGTAGACGTTCTTTCTGTTCATCAGTTAGAGGATGAGCAGACATAATCGTTACTTCAAAACGATTCGTTTCTCTCTCAAGACGGTTTAAACAATCTACAATCACATCATAAAAAAGATTTGACCGATGATTATACAACAGAACTTGAATGAAGTTTTGTAATAATGGCGATGCAGAATCTTGGAAATAACTGACTGTTTTTTCCTTGTCAGACTCATCAACATCTACCTGAGCCAAAAAAGAAGGTAAGGCTGTTTCTTCAGCAACTTGTTTGATTTGAGTCAAGTCTGAAAAGATACGGTCTTCTTCTCCTTTTTCAATCACCAATTGGACAAAAGGCATGCTGTATTTTTCAATTACCTTTACTGTCTTTTTGTCCATTAAGCTTCTCCTAGCTGATCGATATACTGATCAATGAGTTCTTTATGGGCCTGACCATCAAGGTTTTGTGAGATAATTTTTCCAGCCAGACTTACTGTTAAATCTGCTACCTCACCCTTAACACTTTGCAAAGCTTCTGCTTTATTTTGTGCAATTTCTTGGTTTGCTTTATCTTTTAAGCGTCCAGCTTCAAGTTTGGCTTCTGCTAGGATATCAGCTTTACTTTTCTCAGCTGTTTCCTTAGCATTCTCGATGATAGTTTTAGCTTCGCTACGGCTTCCAGCCAATTCATCTTCGCGCTTTTGAGCAAGAGTTTCCGCTTTTTGACGGGCTTGTTCAGCTCCATCAATATCAGCAGCAATTTTCTCAGCTCGTTCTTCGAAGATACTTGTCAAATTTGACCATGCGAATTTTTTGACTAAGACGATCAAAAGAATAAAGGAGCCAGCAATTAAAATAAAGTTACCAATTAATTCACCTACTGTTACGTGCATCAGTTACTCCTTTCTACTCTTCTTCATCATTTATTTTATGTCCCAAATACATAGAAGACAATACTGTGAACACATAAGCCTGTACACAGGAGATGAACACAGAAAATGCCGTCCAGACAAGATTGGTAACAAATGCGACTGGATACCAATACAGTGCCTGATGAGAAAGAATAATTAGCAAGCTTGCCATCACTTCTCCAGCAAAGATATTCCCAAACACCCGCAAAGCAAGTGATAGGAAATTCGTGACTTCTTCAAGGAGATTCATCGGTGTCATAAAACCTGGGGTTACAAAACCTTTCAGATATTGTTTAACGCCACGACGACGAATTCCTTCGATATGGGTCATCAGGATAATCCCAAATGACAAGGCCAAGTCAAACTGGAGATTTGCTGTTGGCGAAGTCCAAAGGTTTGTCCCATCTGTAGTTTGAAGTTTTGCCATCAAACCAAGATTATTTGCGATGACCATAAAAAGAAACAAACACAAATAAAAGAGTGAGTAATCTTTCATGTACCGCGAACCTACGTTAGGTTCTGTAAAACCGACTACAAAGTCGTAGAGATACTCTAGTACATTTTGCTTCCCCTTGGGTTTGACAGTCATGTTGCGACTTGCCCAATAGATAAAGCCAAAAATAACTGCCACAGACAACAAGGTCAAGGCTGTTAAGGTTAAATCAAAGGTAACAGGACCAATATTGATGGTTGGATTGATACTTTCTTCCATCTAACATTCTCCCTTCTCCAATTTATATTTCGTTATTTAATAATAAATGAGAAGACAAGAGTTACGAAGAAAGTTCCTTCAATAAAGGCAACCCCTAAAAACATCAAACTACGAAACTCAGCGATAATATCTGGTTGGCGAGCTACTGATTTCAACAAACCATTCATCAACATACCCTCACCAAGAGATACACCCATACAGGCAAGACATAGACCGAAAAATGTTAAATTCATGACGAATTCTCCTTTTTTAATTAAATTTACCTCCCTAGTTTAGTCCTAAAATTTGCTTTTGTCAACTTTTTACTAACATTGAAAGCGTTTCTAATCATTTATTTCTATTTTTACGATTTTCAAGATAATTATATAGGAAATTTTAATGTCTTTTCAGATTATTTTCCTAATCTTTCCTATTTTTCTGAAAAGAAAAATCCAAGTTTCAAAACCTGGATTTACAATTGCTTATTTGAAATAATACGAGTGATGACTCTGGCAAGCAGGATTAAAGAGTGCTGCACAATAAGGGCAGCTCCCCTTTTCTCTATACTCCTCATAAGTTAGGGTCTTCTTACAGGAACCACATAAGATAGGTCTGTCCTGTTTTAAATTCAAAGGGTAAGGAGAAAATATGTGCGACTCTAGTTCATTGTGACACTGATAACAGGCATAGTATTTCTTACACTCATAACACTGGAGCGCTACGATATCTTTGTCACTATGGTAATGAACACATCTGCTTTCATGATCTACTAGTAAGCCCTGAGCTTGAACCATGATTTTTCCTTATCTAGGCACGAACTGTGACGCTTGTTCCATCTTCTTTGTAAAGATTAATCAAACCTTCTTTCAAAGCACGTACCATGTCACCAGCTTCTACTGGTTGAGGAACCTTGATGGTTAAAAGTTCCATTGGATTTGGGGCACGATCGATTTTATTACCTTTAGCATCATGAAGGTCTTCGATATAAGTTTCAAAATGGCGGAAACCTGGGCCATAAAACTCAACTTGGTCACCTTCGTTGATAACGTTACGTTGGCGAATAGTTGCTGTTTGCGTCGCATCATCATAAGCTACTACTTCAGCAACAAACTTGTATTCTGGAATCTTTCGACGAGCACCAAACAGTTGTTCATTTTCAGATGGTGTTCCGTAGTAGAAACCTGTAGCCAACTCACGTTGAGCCACCTTCCACATTTCATCAATCAAGTCTTGTTTGATAGCTTCAAACTTTTCAGGGCTCTCAAGATAAGCATCAACGGCAGCCTTGTAGCAATTTGTCACAGTTGAAACATAGTGGATGGACTTCATACGGCCTTCAATCTTAAGACTGTCCACACCATTTTCAATCATATCTGGAATATGGTCAATCATAGACATATCAACAGCTGACATGGAGAATTCTTCAGGAATTTCTCCTTTGAGGCTCTTACGTTCTTTACCGAATGGCATGTCGTAAAGATCATATTTCCAACGGCAAGACTGTGAGCATCCACCACGGTTAGCATCACGCATACTCATATGGTTAGAGAGGGTACAACGACCAGAGTAGGAAATACACATAGCTCCGTGGACAAAGGCTTCAATCTCAACATCTGTACGTTTACGGATTTCTGCCAATTCTTCCATAGAAACTTCACGCGCCAAAACGACACGCGTCAATCCAAGTTCTTTCCAGAATTCAAGAGTTTCATAGTTAGTCGCACTAGCTTGTGTTGAAAGGTGGATTTCAAGTCCTGGTGCTTCTGTTGCAGCAATCATGATCAAGGCTGGGTCAGACACGATAACCGCTGCAATCCCAATATCACGTAATTTACGGAACCATTCGCCGGCCCCTTCTTCGTTTCCTTCGTGCATGACCATATTAGCAGCTACATAAACCTTAGCACCATACTCAGCCGCGAACTGTACTCCTTCTTCCATTTGTTCGAAAGTGAAATTACCCGCGCGGCTACGAAGACCATAGGCCTGACCACCGATAAAGACAGCATCTGCTCCGTATTGAACAGCTACTTTAAGTTTTTCTAGTGTTCCTGCAGGTGATAGAACCTCAGGACGTTTCAAAGTTTTTGTCATTTTTTCTCCTATTTGCAATATAAAAGTTTGACACCAATCTTAACTATTTTATAGTAAACAGGGTTCAAAATCAAGCCTTGAATGAATGTTTAGATAATTTTAATATTCAGTTTTAATGGAAGACGTTACTGAACAGTTTCAAATTGCCAACTAGTCCATCCCTTGAAACGAATGGCGCCCTTTTTTTCAGTTTTTAATACCAAATTCTCAAGTTCTTTATCTTCTTGGTTATTCTCCCCATTTTTAACTTTAAATGATTTTTTCTTGTCTATTGAAATAACAGTGATTTTAGGGTGTACAGTTTTGAAAATTTCGATATCTGTCTTTTTCTTCGATGCTTGCTGATGAGTTATCACTACATCTGCTTGGAGTTTTGGATAATGACTCGTTAAAAACTTCTCCTCTATATTTCCAGTAACTAGAAAGGTTTGGTTTAGTAACTTTCCATACATTGTAATTGAATCATTTTTATCCTTATTTTGAGTTGCGATTACTTCCAAACCACTTCCAAAAATAGGTAACTGCTGTCCAGTTTTGATAGCAACTACCTTAACTTTGCTTTCCTTCAGCTTATCCATAAATTCTCTCTTAGATAACGTTTCTTCAGTTACTAGAATCTCTCCAAGCTCGAAGGCTTTACTGATTTCTAACACATGATCTAACTGCTTAGTATCACTAGTCGTTAGAACCAGCTGATCAATCTTTGCGACTCCTCTACTTTTTAGATAAGGGATTAAGCTACGTTTGGCATTGCTCGTGGTGACTTTCTCCTGCCAGACTTCTTTCTTTTCAACTGCTAATTTTTCACCAACATCCAGTAGTATGGTCTTTCCTGTCATGTCTCTTAGGAAAATGCTTCGCCCCTGTTCCATATCTAGGACCGTTAGTTCATTTTCCAGTGGATGTTTGGTAATTAAAAAGAACGAGATGGCAACTATGCCAAGTATAGATATTTTTTTCAAATTCTTTCTATAATCATAAATCAGCGCCAAAGAAATTAAAAGAAATACCAGAATCCAAACACTCGGCTGACCAAAGATAACCGGACGACTTGATAGATGAGAAACAAAGCGTATGATACTTTCTAACCATTCAAAGAGAAAGTTAAACTGGGTAATAGGATATATCCATGACAAACAAAACAGAATTGATAAAAGGGGCAATAAAACCATGTCAAATAAGAAAGAAAAGACAAAAGTTAGGACAATAGACCAAGGTTGAAATTCAGAAAAATAGAAACACAAAATCGGCAGGATTCCCAAGGAAATAATGAAGCTCTCTCTGGCAATAGCTTTTATACCTTGATCTTCTTTACTAGTCATAGTTAGGATAAAAGCATAGGCGCAGGAAAGAACTCCCCCAGCAGTTAAGAAAAAGTTCGGCATGATAAGAAATAGAATAAGAATCGT
>CAUSCX010000070.1:0-7603 GCA_963530385.1 uncultured Streptococcus sp.
GGAGCGGACCTTGAGAAATTGTGTGAACCGATTTCTCACATGGAGATGCCTCTCAAGCTTTCTGGTTTTTCCAGAGAGCTTTTTTATTTTCCTAAACACTACTAAACCCTATCTTTTAGCAATCCTTT
Source organism: uncultured Streptococcus sp. (assembly GCA_963530385.1). Classification (GTDB taxonomy): domain Bacteria; phylum Bacillota; class Bacilli; order Lactobacillales; family Streptococcaceae; genus Streptococcus. The sequence continues at coordinate 129 of CAUSCX010000070.1, forward strand.
CTGCACAAACAGTAATAAGCTCAAGCCTCAATCATACACTTATAGACTTATTATCCAAACAATCCTAACTAGTTTTAGTCATAAAGATACTAATATGACCAATGCAATCTATAATCACAGAATAACACAAAGTAAAAGATATAGGGCAAGCAATTTTAGATACCTATCATTGAAACGAAAATAATAAATTTTTGCACCTCGTCACAAAAAAAGACCTATCACACAAGCTAGAAAGCTTGATATGATAGGTTTTTTAATGTTAGATTAACGTACTGTGCGGATACGCATTGTGTTTGTACGAACTGCTTCACCAAGTGGCACACCTGCTACGATAACGATATCGTCACCAGATTGTACAAGACCTGCTTCAACTGCTTTACGTTCAGCAATTTCGAACATATCATCAGTTGAAGATGGAGCATCTGTCAACATTGGGATAACACCCCAGTTCAACATCAATCCACGTTCTGTCAATTCGTCAAATGTCAATGCCAAGATATCAGCATTTGGACGATATTTAGAGATCAAACGTGCTGTGTGACCAGTCTTAGTAAGAGTTACAACCAATTTGATGTCCATTGAGTTTGTAGCGTCTTTAACTGCTGAAGCCATAACTTCTGTCTTAGAGTTACGTTCAAATGAATCTGAGTTCAAACGTCCATATTCGTTAAGAAGAGTTTGAGCGTTCTTATCGATAGTTGCCATTGTACGAACAGACTCAAGTGGGTATTTACCATTTGCTGACTCACCTGAAAGCATTGTAGCATCAGTTCCGTCGATAACAGCGTTGAATACGTCTGATACTTCTGAACGAGTTGCACGTGGTTTTTCAGTCATTGTTTCAAGCATGTTTGTTGCAGTGATAACAACTTTACCTGCAGCATTGACTTTAGTGATAATCATTTTTTGGTAAACTGGAACCATTTCGAATGGTACTTCAATACCCATGTCACCACGAGCGATCATGATACCGTCAGCAGCTTCAATGATTTCATCCAAGTTATCGATACCTTGTTGGTTTTCGATTTTAGCGAACAATTGAACGTGACCGTTACCAGTTTCTTCACAGATTGCACGAACTTCATTCACGTCTTTTGCAGTACGTACGAATGAGATCGCGATGAAGTTGATACCTTGTTCCAAACCGAAGCGGATATCAGCGTTATCACGTTCAGCAAGAGCTGGGAAAGGAATTTTAGTGTTAGGGATGTTTACACCTTTTTGTTTAGCGATAACACCGTCATTTTCAACTTCAACGACAAATTCACGAGTTGCATCGTCTTTTTCTACAACACGAAGACCAAGTTTACCATCGTCAACCAATACTTGACGACCAACTTCAACATCATCATAGATATCAAGTGCTCCTGCAACGTTCAAAGCAATCACTTCACGAGTTGATTTGATTCCTTGTTTAGTTGCAACACGGATTTTTTCGCCAGTTTTGTATGAATACTCTTTAGCTTCACCTTCGAACAATTCAGTACGGATTTCTGGTCCTTTAGTATCAAGAAGGAAACCAACTTTTTTACCTGCAAGTTTTTCTGCAAGTTTAACAGTTGCCATACGATCACCTTGTTCTTGGTGGTCACCGTGTGAGAAGTTGAAACGGAAAGTGTTAGCTCCTGCTTCAATCAATTGAGCAATGTTTTTAGCTGAAGCTTCAACGTCAAGTTTTTCACCCCAGTATCCGTCATCACCAAATTTTTTACCACCGCGGATTTCTACCGCAGGACCCAAAGTTGCAACGATTTTTACACGTTTGTTCATGATTTTGTGACTCCTTTATATAATTCGACCTTTTATGGTCATTTTACCAGTTTAGTTAAAGTTGATTATGACAAGCTCTTGTTTAAAGCAGAAAGTTCAATATCAGCTTTGTGAGGGTTGTTAACAACGATCTTACCATCAACTGTTAGGCTAAATAAAGCTCCTTCTTCTGCAGTTCCAAGAATTGGATTTTCAACCATTTTCTCATTGCGAATACCAACAGCGACACCACCGATTCCTTGTTTAAGGAGTTTAACAGCATGTGCACCCATGCGTGACGCCAATACACGGTCACGAGCAGTTGGTGATCCACCACGTTGGATGTGACCAAGTTCAGTTACACGAAGGTCGCTTGTATCTCCAGCTTCTTTTAGTTTTTGACCAAATTCTGCCGCTGACATAACACCTTCTGCCAAAACGATAATGTTGTGTTTCTTACCGTGTTCATATCCAGCCTTGATACTTGCTACGATGTCTTCCATCTTGAATCCTTCTTCAGGGATGATAATTTCATCAGCACCTGTTGCAATACCAGCCCAAAGAGCGATATCACCAGCGTTACGTCCCATTACTTCAACTACGAAAGTACGACGGTGACTTGATGATGTATCACGAATCTTATCAATGGCATCCATTGCAGTCGTAACTGCAGTATCAAATCCGATTGTGAAATCAGTACCTACGATATCGTTATCGATTGTTCCTGGAAGTCCAATAGCAGGGAATCCATGCTCAGTCAAGCGCATAGCTCCGTGATAAGAACCGTCACCACCGATAACCACGACACCTTCGATACCGTGTTTTTTCAACTGCTCAATCCCTTTAAGTTGACCTTCGAGTTTTGCAAACTCAGGGTAACGAGCAGAGTGAAGGAAAGTACCACCACGTGAAATGATGTCTCCCACTGAAGCTGCATCAAGTGGATAAATTTCGCCGGCAACCATACCTGCGTATCCATCATAGATACCAAAAACTTCCATTCCTTCTGAGATTGCTTGACGAACTACTGCACGGATAGCAGCATTCATACCAGGGGCGTCTCCACCACTAGTCAAAACAGCAATACGTTTCATTTGGTTTTGCTCCTTTTTCTTTTAACATTCTAACTGATTATACCATAATTAAAGTTAAAATTCTTTTATTTTCATTGATTTTTAACGATAAATCGTTTTCATAACTATCCGACTTAAAGATTCCTGCAAACCAACATCTTTTGCAACAAAATAACTCGGTAAAAGGACATTTTTTTGTTCATTTTCGTAGCGAATGATGACTGGAATTTCTCCCTTATATTGCTCTAAAATATGATAAATTTCAGTATCATGTTCATGATCAGCAGCCTGTATCCAAAATCGTTCACTCACTGCTTCTTTTAGATTATTTAACACTAATTGAAGCCGACCATCTCTTGCCTGTACTTTTCCATTAAGGTAGTAGAATCTTCCTTCATGTAAGAGATTTTTAAATTGGCGATACTGGTCAGAAAAAACTGTGACTTCAAGCTTAGTTTTACTATCACTAACTTTCAGAAAAGCCATGTTTTCACCTTTTTTAGTTCTGATTACTCGGATAGACTGAATCTCAACGAGTACTGTAACTGTCTGTCCTTCAGATAGTTCAGACAAACTCACAATTGGGTACAAAGGATTCTTTGCTAGGGTCAGTAAAGGATGCGGACTGATACCTACTCCAAGCCACTCCTGTTCCTTACGGAACTTTTCGACTTGCGTAAAATCCTCACTCTCAAGCCAATTGTAGCTATTATCTGCAAATAAACTACCCAATTCTTCCACAAAAATAAATAAAGTAGGTAAGTTGGATAAGATTTTTTGGCGATTTTTATCAAAACTATCGAATACACCAATCTCGACTAGGGGAGTTAAGAGACTTAACTTCTGATAATTTTTAGGCAACTGAGTGACAAAATCTTCAACACTTATAAAAGGACGATTCTCTAAAATCCAATAAGCAAAATCTCGAGGCATCCCCTTGATACTCTTAAGTCCTAAGTAAATAGTCTGGTCTGTCAATTTATCCTGATATGGGATTTTATTGATAGAGAGTGGTGTTAGTTCAAAACCCATTTCAAGGGCATCGAGAATATAATCTCCACTAGCATAATTGAGCATGACTTGATAAAAGATTTCTGGGTAATGTGTTTTAAAGTAGGCAAGTTGAAAAGCTAAAGCCGCATAAGCATAAGCATGCGATCGGTTGAAACCATAACCAGCAAATTTTTCCATGACAGCAAAAACCTGCTGAGCCTGTTCCTTTCCATGACCTTTTTCGAGGGCACCTTGGATAAAGCTCTCCTCCATTCGGTGCATCTCGGCAGCATTCTTTTTCCCCATGGCGCGACGTAAAATATCAGCTTTTCCAAGGCTAAAACCAGCATAACGTTGTGCTACTTGCATTACCTGTTCTTGGTAAAGCATAATGCCATAAGTTGGAGCCAGAATATCTTCCAAAACTGGGTCCAGAACTGTTACCTTTTCTTTACCATGTTTTCGAGCCACAAAGTTGTCGATATAGTCACTCGCCCCCGGTCTGTTGAGGGAAGTCGTTGCCACTACTTCTTCAAAGCTTTCTGGTTTCACGCGCTTTAATAAGCGAATAGCACCAGGTTGTTCAAACTGAAAGATTCCCTTTGTCTTCCCAGCTGCAAAGAGGGCTAAAGTTTTCCTATCCTCAAGGTCAATTTCCTCAATCCTTAACTGAATTCCTTGAGTTTCAAATAAGAGCTCCTGCATTTTTTGAGCAAAAGTTAGGTTTCGTAAGCCCAAGAAATCCATTTTGAGCAAGCCATTTCCTTCAACTCCATGAGCATCATACTGGGTAATGAGCATATCCTCACCATACTTAAGAGGAATATAGTCCGTTAGATTTTTATCACTAATCACGACACCAGCAGCGTGGATGGAAGTTTGCCGAGGATAGCCTTCTATCTTTTTAGCAATTTCAAAAGCCTTTTGGTACTCAATCTTACCTTGAATCAGTTGTCTAAATCCTAGATTCCCTTCATAGGCACTTGTTAAGGTATCTTTAAATCCAATTTTTTTGGTTATGGATGTCAACTCATACTCGGGAACACCATACCGTTTAAAAACATCTCGAATAGCCTGTTTGGCACCAAAAGTCGAGTAGGTGACTATCTGAGCAGCGTGAATACTACCATAACGGTCACGAACATAGCGGATAAATTCAGGACGATAGATATCGGGAATATCAATATCGATATCGGGCATGGTATAACGTTCACGATTTAAAAAGCGCTCAAAGATGAGATTCTTAGCCACAGGGTCAATACCAGTGATATCTAAGGCATAGGCCACTAGACTTCCAACTGCAGATCCACGTCCCATCCCCATATAATATCCTTGAGAACGACCGAAACGTAAGAGATCCCAGACAACCAAGAAATAGTCATCGAATCCCATGTCATGAATCACAGATAGCTCTTCTTCTAAACGAGCCTGATAAACTGAATCTAGTAAGCCTTTCAATTCTAAGCCCTTAATAGCTCTTTCACGCAACTCTTCATCAGCTGGTCTCTCTGGATTGAAACGAGGAAGCTTGAGACTACTATCAATCTCATAAGTAGTTGCTCCAATCAGTTCAGATAGATTGTCTAAAGCTTTTGGAAACTTTTCTACAAAAAATTGTTCTAGACGGTCAGCAGGTAAAAACAAGCCTTGTTGCGATTGAACATCCACCTCTCTCAAGGTCACATTTTCCTTAATCGCCTTGAGCATTTGGAGCGTTTCTAAATCCTCAGCTTCGAAAGAATTAACACGATAAAGTGGGAGAATGGGGTGAGAAAAATTCGACTGAGCTGTATCTGGATAAACTCCGATATAGTAGTCATGTCCCAAATCCAAATTAACTATTTCCTGGAAGTAAGGAACAATCACACAAACATCTTCAAGGTAAGGAGAAAAATCAGTCCATTCTTTTTTTCCTGTCATTTTTTGACTCGAAAGCTTCATGAGATTTCGATAACCACGATTTGACAAGGCTAAAAATCGGAGATTGACGAGTTCCTCCTTATGATGAACGGTCATCTCAAGACCTAATAAGGGCTGAATCCCTTGTTTTTGACACTCTTTGATAAAATAATAAGCTCCATAGAGATTGTCAATATCCATGATTCCAAGTGCTGAGTATCCATATGCTTTCCCTTGATCAACATACTTCTGAATGGAAATCATACTCTCCATGAAACTATAAACCGTTTTTGTATCAAGTTGTGCAATCACTCGCTATCACCTCCCTTTTTCTCCTTATATTATACCATTTTAGAAAATAGAAAAACAATTCCTTTCTTCCTTTGTAGAAAAAAGAACCACAGTTGAATTAACCGTGATTCCCATTCATTATTCTACCTCTAGGATAGGATTTGTAGCTGTCAAGTGGCTGATCTTACCACTGACACCAAAATATTTACCAATTTTAGTATGTAATTCTAGCATTGCTTCCCGAGCTCGTGATACCTGCTCTTCAATGATGGCTTCAATGACTAAAACAGCATCTTTAGTTTCTTCTGTTAACATGGTTCTTTGGGCTTCACGCCAGTTTAAACAGCGACAAACCGCATCTTGTTCTTCAAAATATATCATTTCATCAGCTAAAGCAGGAGCATCACTTTCAGCCCCTAGTGGAAGAAGGATTCATTCCTTCGTGCTCTTCCAAGCAGTCACCAACAATCTTAGCTAAATCCTCTCCCCCCACAAGGAACTGCGTAAGAAAGTGAACGCTATTATAGATATCTACCAAATGATTTATTAGATTAAATTCTCTTCCTTGACTCACACGTTTTAATAAAGCCTCAATAGAAGAACGAGCACCTTTTTTGGTTTTGAATTTAGTGAATACCTGACGACATTCTTGTATCACCTCATTATAAGTGAAATTTTCATCTGGTATAAAAGCTCGAGCTCTTCTTGTTCCTTCATCTAGTAATAAAATATGGAGCCTCACTCTCATCAATAGTATTGTCGAGACCTTTTACCATCAATACACTGATTTGAGCATCTGGAAATAGTTGCCAAAAATCATCTTTGACATAAACTTTCATGGTCTGATGCCATTCTTTCATTCAACCACAAATTCTAAAAAAGAGTAGCCTACAAGCTACTCGATAGGAACTATAATGAATTTTCACGAATTACTTCTACCTTGTATCCATCTGGATCTTTGATAAAGTAATAGTTTGGTTGAGTCCCTGGAAGTCCATTAGGCGCTGTCACTTCGTAGCCTTTGACGCTATGTTCTTTGTGAAGAGCCTCAAGATCAGGTGTGCTTAGAGCGATGTGAGCAAAACCGTCACCAACAACATAAGGTCCGTGATCATAGTTGTAAGTCAACTCCAATTCATAATCATCACCTTCAAGTCCAAGATAAACAATAGTGAATGCATAGTCTAGAAAGTCTCTACGACGTAATTCCTTAAAACCAAAAGCATCTTGATAAAAAGCAATTGATTTTTCAAGATTTTCGACTCGCAAGCATGTGTGTAGCATTTTAGAAGCCATTTTTTCTCCTTTGTTTAAAAAAGACTGGGACAAACTTGCACCAGTCTTATGAATAATTATTTACCAAGTTTTGCTTTAGCTGCATCTGCAAGAGCTGCGAAAGCTGCTGTATCGTTAATAGCCAAGTCAGCAAGCATTTTACGGTTAACTTCGATCTCAGCCAATTTCAAACCA
>CAUSCX010000071.1:0-7586 GCA_963530385.1 uncultured Streptococcus sp.
CCTTTTCTATATTTTTTATTCAAAAAGTTTTTAACGAGCGTTTTTTATGCTCAAGGTGCCAAACTTTAAATTAAAGTTTGATTTCTACGTTTACACCACTTGGAAGATCCAATTTCATCAAAGCGTCAACTGTTTTTTGAGTTGGGTTAACGATATCGATCAAACGTTTGTGTGTACGCATTTCAAATTGTTCGCGAGAGTCTTTGTATTTGTGAGTCGCACGAATGATTGTGTAGAGACTACGTTCAGTTGGAAGTGGGATTGGACCCGCAACTTGTGCACCTGTACGAGTAGCTGATTCTACGATTTTTGCAGCCGCTGTGTCAAGCGTACGGTGTTCGTAAGCTTTCAAACGGATACGGATTTTTTTGTTTGCCATCTTTTTCTCCTTTTCGTCTATTTAAGATAATAGGCTAGCTCCACAAGAAAACCGACGCGCGTTGCGTGGCAATGCAACCGAGCGTGTCGCAACCTCTTGCATCAAAGCTATAGCTGTTTTTACAGCACCATAATAGAATAACACAAACCCCTCGCGAATGCAAGGGGTTTGTAGCTGTTTTTTAAAATTTTTAGCATGAAAATGTTTTCGTATATTCCTGATCTAAAAAAGACAACCTATTCTCAATTTTTACATATCTTTTCCTATTAAATTGTCTTTCTCTATTTGAAACTGATTTCGAGATTGATTAATTAACACATCCGCTTCTTTTTCTGTTTCTTGATAATATCGGCGATATTGTCCGCGTCGGATTTGATGAGTTTCACGAACAAACGAGGCTTCTCTTTTTCTCACCGTGGTGTCTCGAGCTAGACGACGCTCCAACTCAGTTTCATCATCCGTATAAAAACAAATGGTTAAATCAAATAAACGTTTAGGTAAATATGCAACGGACATTCCTTCCACAATCAAAATTGATTTCGAACCCGATAACACTTCACTTGCTTTCCACGGCTCTTCAATCGTCAATAAGTCCATACCATTTTGTAGTGCTAGAATATCTCTTTCTAAACTTGCTAGTTCATGAGCTACAGGTAGGCAAGCCGTCACCTTTTGTTCTGTTGCTTCTTTCGGCACCACCAAATGTCTATAAGAGGTAATGTATGGATCTGTTTCTAACAGATTGACACTTTGCGGATCCAAAGCTTGGTACAGCTCTTTAGCAGTAGATTCCAATCGTTTTTACTCTTCCTGATTCTATTTCTGATACTAGTCTTTCTATTAACTCTTTTTTCTTCATTCTCTCTTCACCTGCTCATAGCTTTGCTTCCCATCGTTAAGCTTGTCCCAAATAACTACTTTTCCACTTTGCAGAGATTTTTGCACATCGATAATCCGCTGATTAGAAGAACCTCGGAACTGGAGCATGAGATTGCGCTTGCTTTTGTCATAGCGTCCATCGACCAGAATATCAATCAGTGACAAGAGCTCCAGTTTGTCAGGCGTCTCCAACATCATTTCTTCCCAAGTGTAGCCCGTCCATGACCAGATATCTTTTTCTGGCAACTCTTTCCGAATACGTTTAACGAGAGGTAAGAGAATTCCAGTATTGAGGAATGGCTCTCCACCAAGTAGAGTCAAACCTTGAACATAAGGCTGGGCAAGATCTGCCATAATCTGTTCTTCCAACTCTGGTGTATAAGGAATCCCGGCATTAAATGACCAGGTCGCTACATTATAGCAACCTTCACAGTGAAACATACATCCTGCAACATAAAGCGAATTGCGCACCCCTTCACCATCCACAAAGTTAAAAGCCTTATAGTCAATGATGCGCCCTTGACTGAGTTCTTCACTCTTCCACTCGCCAGGCTTTGGTGTATTCCATGTCATCCTTCTACTCCAACTCTATCCAATAACGCTCCGTTCCATTTCGAACATCCTCCAACTCACCACCGTTAGCTAAAATAACTGCTCGGCTGGCAGGATTTTCCGTACTACAAGTCACCAGAGCACGATGAATGTTCTTTTCTTTAGCAACTTTCAGACCTTGATGAAGAGCTTCTTTTGCATAGCCCTTGCCTCTTTCAGACGGTCGGATGGAATAGCCAATATGGCCCCCTTTTTCTAGTAAGTAGTCATTTAATCGGAGACGAAGGTTGAGAAAGCCAAGAGCCTGGCCTGCTACGTCAAAACTAACCAGCTGGATAGCAGGAACCCAGTTTTCAGGAATATTAAGTCCCGCTTCCGCTTGAAGATTTTCTTCTAGCCACTCTTCATAATCAAAATTCTCAGCATCCCAAAATCCGCCATCGTGGGCTGATTGGCTCTGTTCAAACTCTGACATCATCTCTAAAATTGTTTCTTTATCTGCCAATCTTGGTCTGCGTAGTTCCATATTCCCCTCCCACTATGAGAAAAGCGAGAGGAAACTCTCACTTTTTCTTGTTTTTGTTTAAAAATTGTTCTCTAAGGCTAGCTACTCGGTCTTTTTTATTGACTCCACCCTTTGAATGCTTTTCGTGGAATCGTTGAACCAAAGCCTTGCCCTTATCGTCTAATTGATATTTTCCCATAATTCCTTTTCTTAGTTATACTTTATGACCAGGTGTTTTAATAGTTGAACCGTTCATGTGTTTCACACGCGCAGCGATTTCCTTGTGACGACCATTAACCATCGGACGCGCTTGCGGATTTCCAAGATAACCACAAGTCCGTTTGACTACATCTACCGTTTTTGGATCGCTATTGCCACAGTTTGGGCAAACAAATCCTCTCTCAGTCGGAGTAAAATCTCCTTCAAAATCACACTTGTAGCAACGATCAATCGGAGTATTAGTTCCTAGATAACCTACACGGTCATAAGCATAATCCCAAACCGCCTCTAGAGCTTTCGGATTTTGCTGAAGTACAGGGTACTCGCAATAGTGAATAAAACCTCCTGTTGCTCCAGCCTCTGGATAGACTTTCTCAAAATCCAGCTTTTCAAATGGTGTTGGGTTTTTACGGACATCATAGTGGAAACTATTGGTGTAGTATTCCTTGTCTGTGATATCTGGAACCTTACCAAACTTCTCCGTATCCAGGCGACAGAAGCGGTCTGTCAAGCTTTCTGACGGTGTTGAATAAATAGAGAAGTGATAGCCATATTGGTCTGACCACTCTTCTACTCGATATTTCATGTCTCGAATGATATCAAGGGTGAATTCTTTAGCTTCAGGATTGGTTTCCCAATTGTTGCCAAAGAAGACTGTCGCCACTTCATAAAGGCCGATATAGCCAAGCGAAACAGTCGCACGACGATTCTTGAAGAGTTGGTCAACACTTTCTTCCTTCCCAAGGCGATGACCAAAAGCCCCATATTGATATAAAATAGGAGCATTAGCTGGAGTGGCTTCCTTGGTTCTTTCCACACGGTAAACCAAGGCATCTTCCGCGATATTCATACGCTCATTGAAGATTTCCCAGAACTTGTTCAGGTCGCCTTCGGACTCAAGAGCGATACGAGGAAGATTGACTGTCACAACTCCTAGGTTCATACGGCCCGAATTGACTTCTACTCCATTTTCATCCTTCCATCCTTGAAGGAATGAACGACATCCCATCGGAACCTTGAAGGAACCTGTCAACTCGACAATCTTATCATAAGACAAGACATCTGGATACATCCGCTTGGTTGCACACTCAAGAGCCAACTGTTTGATGTCGTAGTTAGGTGAACCTTCCTCTAAGTTGAGTTCTCTTTTTAGCGTAAAGATGAGTTTAGGGAAGATGGCTGTACGGTGTTCTGATCCCAACCCCTTGATTCGAATGTTCAAGATAGCCTTTTGAATTTCACGTTCAAAACGACTGGTTCCTAGACCGAAACCAAGAGAAGTAAAGGGTGTTTGCCCATTTGAAGTGAAGAGAGTATTGATTTCATACTCTAGAGATTGCATGGCATCATAGATATCTTTTTGGGTTTTCTTCCAGGCGTACTCCTCACGCTTGTCAGGTAGTACCCATTCCTCTGCTTCTTTGAGATGTTTTTGGTAATTTTTTTCTGCATAAGGAGCCAAGACTTCATCAATACGGTCTGCTGAACAGCCTCCATACTGACTTGATGCAACGTTGGCGATGATTTGTGAAATCTGAGCAGTCGCAGTTTGGATAGACTTAGGGCTCTCTACCTCGGCATTTCCAATCTTGAAACCATTAGCAAGCATACCTTTGAAATCAATCAAACAACAGTTTGTCATCGGTGTGTAGGGGCTATAGTCCAAGTCGTGATAGTGGATATCCCCTTTTTGATGAGCATTAGCTACATGTTTAGGAAGCATTTGAAGGCCGATTGATTTCCCAACAATCCCCGCAGTCAAATCACGTTGGGTGTTAAAAACATCACTATCTTTATTAGCATTCTCATTGACAACTGCCTGGTCTTTGTTGAGAAGTTTATGGATACTGAAGTTGATGTCTGTCGCTTTTGAACGCTCAAAATCCCTTTGAGTTCGATAAGTGATATATTCCTCTGCCAAGGCATATTCTTTAGCTTCCAATAACTCGTGTTCTACAATGTTTTGGATTTCATAGATTTTTACACCTTGAGGAAAGCGACTATGAATCTCTTCTACAATACGTTCAATTAGAGTATTAAGACGCTTTTCTACCAAGGGGGTTACATCCATGACTTTTTCTGCAGCCTTGTGTAAGGCTTTGTCAATCTTATCAACATCAAACACAACTCGTCTACCATCACGCTTTTCAACAAATAGGGTTGGCAAGGGGGTAATTTTTTCTTCAAATGCAATCATATACATTCTCTTTTCTAAATTGTTCTTTCTAGAAAGTATTATACCACTCTAAAAAGAAAAATCAATATCTTGTGTTAAAAATCATAAAATTTTTAAAATTACACAAGATATTGATTTTTTTATTTTAATTTATAAAGTTTAAAGTCTTTGAATTCACTTTGAACTGGTTGGTAGCTTTCTGCTAGAAGCTGTTCCACTTCCGTCCAGAGAGCTGTTTTGGTATTGACCACAATCACTTTAGGCTGATTATCGCGTAAATCATTGACAAGTTTGCTACGATTTGCATCAAGGCCAGTATATAATTTTGGTGATAGCAACTGACTAGCTGCTAAACGTTCACTAGTCTGATAACCATTCGTAAGATCATCCCATATATAAATACGATCGGTTGCCTGTGTTTGTCCTTTAACCGTAGTTTCCATACGAGCACGTTCTTGATATTGTTCTGAGTGAAGAACATAACGGGCTACCAGAGGAGTCAAAAATAGGTAGGCCAAAGCTAAAACTGGCAAATAGACATTACCTTGAAGAAATACTGCCCATATTGAGGGTACTTCTCGATGTTTTCTACGGCGATTAGCTCCTTCTAATTTCCCAGTTCGAATATGAGTCAATAAAAGAATGGACAAGAAAGGAAGAAACTCAGCTATACGACTACCGTGAATCGGTTCTGTAGAGAAAATTTTTAAGCCTAGTAACAATAGGATCGCTACTGAAGTAAAAATAGATAAGACGTATTGCTTGGTTGGTTTAGACTGGAAGAGTCCTGTAAATACGAGCCTTAATCCTCCAAGACCAATTGTTAACAATCCATAAAAAAGGAGGTTGTCCAGTAAGGCCGGATTGGACATAAATTTCAAACTATCTACTGGGTAGAGGATCTGACTGATAGCATTCCCAAAACTCCCATTATAAGCCGTATAGTAACCAATTGGATAAAAGAAGAGCGAGAATCCAAGACCAGCTGCAAAGAATTGATAGAGCCCAGGAACCAAGCGACCACGCCCAATATTAAAGGCTAACAAAGCAAAGAATAAGACTAGAGCATATAAAGTTGTGACGAGAGGGGCAAAGAAGAAAGCAAGCGCCAAACTCATCCCGATACACACGAAACCTTTGTCATGATTATACTCTACCAAATACCTAGTTACTAAACTGAGAACGTAAAACAGGAATGGAAGGGCCAAAATAGTGGCATAGCCACCGCCAAAGCTAAGTCCTCCAGTAAGAAAATAAAAGATGGTCAACACTTGTTGCGACTGCTTGTTCTCCTCCGTCAAGGTATAAGTTGAACGGAAAAGAAAAATCCCAGCACCCACTAGAGCAAGCCAAGTAAAGGCGGCAAACAAAATACTACCCTTGCTTAGATACTGTAAAAAGTAATAGAGAAGACCACTCGTTCCAAAATAGTCTGTGTAGATATCTCCCCCTTGGTGCATAGCCCATCCGATATAAAAATCTTGTGCCTGCTCTGGGCTAGTTAGTCCTAGCAAGAAAGGAAGAACTACAGATACAAGTACAACTAGAGTGCTCCAGATTAGGATTTTAAATAATGGTAAGGGAGCAAATGAACTTGGTTCATCCTCGAAACGCTCCTCTCTCCCAACTAAATCATCCTGAATTCCCGTCCAAGATGGAGTTGGTTCCTCTTCTAATCTGCCATATACGTTCATTCATTCTCTCCTATGTTTTAATTTGTTCTAGTATATCAAAAAGTCTAAAGCTTGTCAGCCTGTGGTGGCCATTTGTCTAACTTTTGACAGATACTAGCGAAGCGTTCAATCTCATAAAAACGATGATAGGAAGCATTTTTATAGTGGTCTAAAAAATTTTTTTCTTCTACCGTCAGCATGGTCATTCCTCCTTTTCTCTTTATTCGAAAATGGAGGACGATTCTATCAAAAAAGCTGAATTCCCAAAAGAGAATTCAGCACTTTATTTTTAGTCAGCTTTCTTTTCTAAGTTTTTAGAAATGCTTCGATTTTTACCTTCTAAATACACCATAAGAATGGAGATATCTGCTGGGTTAACCCCAGAAATACGGCTAGCTTGACCGATGGTTTCTGGATTAATGAGTTTGAACTTCTGGCGAGCCTCAGTCGCGATAGAGTCAATGTCATCCCAGTCGATGTTGGCTGGAATACGTTTTTCTTCCATGCGTTTCATCTTGGCAACCTGATCCATGGCTTTTGAGATGTAGCCTTCGTACTTGATTTCTGTTTCAATCAATTCGATAATCTTGTCATCTAACTCTTCAGCAGCAGGTCCAATAAAGGCTACCACATCTTGGTAAGAGACTTCTGGACGACGGAGGAACTCCTTGGCAGTGACTGCATCTGTCAATGGTTTAAAGCCCATTGCTTCAACCTTAGCATTGGTCTCCTTGACTGGCTTGAGTTTGATGCTGTCTAAACGCTTCATTTCATTTTCAAATTGATTTTTCTTAATTTCAAAACGAGCCCAACGTTCATCATCCACAAGACCAATCTCGCGTCCCATCTCAGTCAAGCGCATATCGGCATTATCATGACGAAGAATGAGGCGATATTCAGCACGACTGGTCAAGAGACGGTAAGGTTCAATAGTTCCCTTGGTCACCAAGTCATCAATCATAACCCCGATATAACCGTCACTGCGCTTCAAAATCAACTCAGGCTTGCCTTGGATTTTCAGAGCTGCGTTGATACCAGCGATAATCCCTTGGCCTGCTGCCTCTTCGTAACCAGATGTACCATTTGTCTGACCAGCTGTGAAAAGTCCTGAGATTTTCTTGGTTTCCAGAGTCGCACGCAACTGATGCGGCAAGACCATGTCATACTCAATGGCATAACCTGTTCGCATCATCTCTGCATTTT
>CAUSCX010000072.1:0-7548 GCA_963530385.1 uncultured Streptococcus sp.
TGCTACGGTATCGGTGTCAGCCGTCTCCTTTCAGCAGTTATGGAACAACACGCTCGCCTCTTTGTTAACAAAACTCCAAAAGGTGAATACCGTTATGCTTGGGGCATCAACTTCCCTAAAGAATTGGCACCATTTGATGTTCACTTGATTCCAGTCAATGTTAAGGATGAAGCAAGTCTTACATTGACAAATCGTATCGAAGAAGCTTTGGTAAATAAAGGCTACGAAGTCTTGACGGATGACCGTAACGAACGTGTCGGTGTTAAATTCAGTGACAGCGACTTGATTGGTCTTCCAATCCGTATCACTGTTGGGAAGAAAGCAGCTGATGGTATCGTAGAAGTCAAGATCAAGGCGACAGGGGATACAATCGAAGTTCACGCAGATAGCTTGCTTGAAACTCTTGAAATCCTAACAAACAAATAAAATCTATAATCAGAAGAAAAACAAGACAAAAATGTAACTAGTTTTTGCCTTGTTTTTTCTTTATAATGAGATAAAATAAAGATAAAAAGAGTAAATAAAGAGGTAGAGCTATGCTAAAATTTCCAAAGGATTTTGTCTGGGGTTCCTCAACTTCTGGACCACAGACAGAAGGACGAGTGCCTGGTGACGGCAAGGGAGATAATCTCTGGGATTATTGGTACCAAGTAGAGCCAAACCGTTACTTCAATGGCATTGGACCAGACAAAACGTCAACCTTCTACGAAAACTGGGAAAAAGATATTGAACTTTTGTTAGAAACAGGGCATACAGCCTTTCGTACTTCTATCCAGTGGTCTCGTATTTTCCCACAGGGGCGTGGGGAAGTCAATCCTCAGGGTGTGGCTTTCTATCGCCAGGTCTTTGAAGCCATCAAGGCTAAGGGCATTCGTCTTTTAGTCAATCTTTATCACTTTGACTTGCCTTTTGCCCTTCAAGAGGATGGCGATGGTTGGGAAAATAAGGCAGCTATTAAGGCTTATGAAGACTATGCTCGCTTCTGTTTTGAGACTTATGGCGACCTTGTGGACCAATGGATTACCTTCAATGAACCTATCGTTCCTGTGGAGTTCGGCTATTTCTATGATGCCCATTATCCTCATAAGGTAGATGCCAAAGCAGCAGTAAAGGTTGCCTATCATACCCAGCTAGCCAGCACTCTTGCAGTTAAGACTTGTCATGAAGTCTTACCTGGTTCTAAGATTGGAATTGTCCTCAACTTGACACCAACCTATCCACGTAGCCAGCATCCTGCCGATGTAAAAGCAGCTCGCATTGCCGACCTCTTTCAGGCACAATCTTTCCTAGATCCGTCTGTTTTAGGAGCATATCCAGAAGAGTTAGTGGAAATTTTGGCTGAGCATGACTTGTTACCAGAGTACACGGCCGAAGAGTTGGAAGTCATTCGTGAGAATACAGTTGACTTCCTGGGAGTGAACTACTACCAACCTTTGCGTGTCATGGCGCCGCGTTTTGCTAAGCATCCTGACAGCCCACTCTTGCCTGAGCATTTCTATGAACCTTACGTCATGCCAGGTCGTAAGATCAATCCACACCGCGGTTGGGAAATCTATGAGCAAGGGATTTATGACATTGCCCAAAACATCAAGGAAAACTATGGTAATATCGAGTGGATGTTGACAGAGAATGGGATGGGCGTTGAAGGTGAAGATAAATTCCGCGAAAATGGAATGATTCAGGATGATTATCGTATTGACTTTGTCAAAGGTCACCTTCGTGAACTTCATCGTGCAATTGAAGATGGTGCTAACTGTAAAGGCTACTTGATTTGGACCTTTATCGATTGCTGGTCGTGGCTCAATAGCTATAAAAACCGTTATGGTTTAGTCGAGCTTGACCTTGAAACGCAAGAACGACGCCTGAAAAAATCAGGCCACTGGTTTAAAGAACTCAGCGACAATAATGGGTTTTAAAAACTTTGCAGTCTAACAAATGGTATGAAAAAACCATTGGACATCAACTCTTTTCGAGTTTTTCCAATGGTTTTTTTGTTTTATAATAGTCCGATAAAAAGTAGTAGAGCTGATAAAGCAATGAAAGCTAGGGTTGCTAGACCACGTTGGACTGGGCTGTATATCTTTCGTTCGCCTCGAACGGGGAAGACGATAGCTAGTAAAGCACCACCGATAGCTCCCCCAATATGTCCAGCAAGGCTAATGCCAGGCATTAAAATACTTCCTACTAGGTTGATGACCAAGAGGGAGAGGTAGGATTGACCAAGTTGTTGAAGGTAGGGGTTGCGTGAGGCATAACGAAGAACGACAATAGAAGCGAACATACCGTAGAGGGCAGTTGAAGCACCTGCAGTAATGGCATTGGGACTAAAAACTAGGACAAAGAGATTTCCCATCATACCTGATAGAAGGTAGAAAAAGAAAAACTGTTTAGAGCCAAAGATTTGTTCCATCTGACGTCCTAAGAAGTAGAGGGATAGCATATTGACTAAAAAGTGCTCCAAGCCAATATGGACAAAGGTTGCCGAAAATAAGCGCCAGACTTGTTCAGGCATGGCCTTGATTGCTGGGGGATAAACAGCTCCGAATTTATACAAGGTAGCTGCACTTGTGTAGTTAAAACCACTGGTTAAAAACATGAGTATAAAAACCAGGCTTGTCACGAGAAGAAAGAAGCTCGTGACAGGATAACGACGATCAAAAATCTCTTTCATAGATGAGTACCTCCTCAACGGGAATATCATGTGAATCAGGCTGGAAGTCCTGAATCTGACAAGGATAAAGTGTACTGATGGTGTGGCCTGGGAAATGCTCTAAGTAGCGATCATAATAACCACCACCGTAACCAATCCGATAAGCAGAAGGATTGAAAGCCAAACCAGGAACATGAATCAGGTCAATTTGAGAGGGTTCAAGGATTGTGAAGTCTCCTTGAGGTTCAAGGAGGCCAAAAGAATTCTGTTCGAGTTTCTCTGGTTCATAGAGCACAAAGTCCATTTTCCCCTGTGGATAAGTTTTGGGAATGAGGATGGTTTTCCCATCTTTTTGAGCTTGTTCGATCAGTCTAGCTGTCTGAAATTCATGAGGAAAAGACAGGTAAGTAGCGATGGTTTTTGCTTCCTTATAAAAAGGATGTTGAAAGAACTGATCTGTGAGCCAATCATTTATGCCCTGCTTTTCTTCTTTGGATAGAGATTTAAGTTCTTGTAAGACCTGCTTGCGTAAGCTTTTTTTCATCGTTTACTCCGCAGTTTTCTTTGCTAAAAAGCTTGATACAGCCTCGACTCCAATTGCCAGAGCTTCTTCCTTAGGACTCATCTGTGGATGGTGAAGAGCATAGGGACTATCAATTCCAAGCCAGAACATGACACCAGGAACCTTGGAGAGAAGATAACCAAAGTCCTCCCCTGTCATGGCAGGTTCAATATCGATTAGTTCAATTCCCTCTTTTTCATCAAAGAAGGTCATCAATTCCCGGGCTAATTCAGGGTTGTTTTCGACTGGTAAATAACCTCCCTGTTTGAGTTCAACTTCCACATCCATATCAAAAGCAGCTGCGACCCCTTCAGCGATAGCTTTGACACGTTTTTGCACCAAGAGGCTCATGCTGTGTGTAAGAGCTCGAATCGTTCCATGTAAGAAGGCTGTATCAGCGATGACATTATTGGTTGTACCTGCTTGAAAAACACCGAAAGTGACGACAGCTCCCTCGATAGGATCGACATTACGGCTGACAACCGACTGGACTTGGGTCACAAAATAGCTAGCTGCAACCAGAGCATCGTTTGCTTGATGTGGAAAGGCAGCGTGTCCACCTTTACCCTTAAAGCGAATCTTAACTTCACATGTTCCAGCAAAGAGTGTATGGGTATTGGTCGCAATCTGTCCAACTTTTAAGTCTGGACGAACATGAAGCCCATAGAATTGGTCAGGCAACCAGTCGCCAAAAGCATCATCTTCATACATGAGCATGCCACCTGCTTCGTTTTCTTCCGCAGGTTGAAAGAGAAAGAGGAGATTGTTTTTAGGTTGGTTTTCTAGAGCACGTTCGAGACTTCCTAGGGCAATGGTCATGTGAAAATCATGTCCACAAGCATGCATGCGGTCTTGGTGTTGAGAGGTAAAAGGAAGGCCTGTTTGTTCAACGATTGGGAGTCCGTCGATGTCTGTCCGCCAGCCAATGGTACGTTCTGGCTGACTTCCTTGCAAGTAAACTAAAATACCTGTCCTCCAAGTACGAATCTGAACAAAATCCTTACCAGCTGTTAATTTCTCAATAACATTGAGTAAATAAGCATGAGTCTTGAATTCTTCTAAACCAATCTCAGGAATTTGGTGAAGATCGCGTCGAGTTTGAATCAAATCTAACATAGTTAATTTCCTTCTATTGATACGAGAAAGAGGCTGGAAAAGTTTCCGCCTCTGTTACTAATTACAAGGTACGAAGCGCATCTTCTAGCGCTGTTTTTTGTTGGGTTTGGCTATCGATTTCTTTGATAACACGAGCTGGAACACCAGCTACCACAACATTTTCTGGGACATCTTGAGTGACGATAGCACCTGCAGCGACAACAGAACCGCTACCGATTTGAACACCTTCGATAACCACAGCGTTAGCACCGATGAGAACATTGTCACCGACACGAACAGGCTCCGCACTAGCTGGTTCGATGACACCTGCAAGAACAGCGCCGGCGCCTACGTGACTATTTTTACCAACAATAGCACGTCCACCTAGAATAGCTCCCATATCAATCATAGTACCAGCACCGATTTCAGCACCGATATTGATAACAGCCCCCATCATGATAACAGCGTTGTCGCCAATCTCAACCTGGTCACGGATGATAGCGCCTGGCTCGATACGAGCATTGATATCACGTTTATCAAGGAGAGGTACAGCGGAGTTGCGAGCGTCTTGTTCAACAACATAGTCCTTGTTTTCTGTAAGTCCTTCAAGAAGTGGAGCGATATCTTTCCAGTCTCCAAAAAGAACATTCCCAAGCTTGGTAACAGAGGCAGGGATAGCTCCAGCAAGTTGTCCTTCAAAGGTCACTTTTACGCTTGTCTTTTTCTCAGCATTTGCGATAAATTGGATAATTTCTTGTGCATTCATTTTTGTAGCAGTCATGGGTGTCTCCTCACTTTTTGTAATGCTTACTATTTTACCAAAAAAGGCTTCAATTTTGAAGCCTTAAGTATTAAAAGAAGATTCTTTCAGTTTGTTTTTTGATTCTTCAATGGATAGAAAGATCATTGGGATGATAATCAAAATCATAGCCAGTAGCAGATACCCATCCAAAACTAAACCTAGAAAGAGAACGCTTAGAATAGCAGATGATAAAGGTTCGCTTGCGCTAACGACCGACACTACCAATGGGGAAACGAGAGAGACAGCCTTCATCGATAGGAAGAAGGCAAAGGCTGTTCCCAAAAAGGCAATAGTCAAACAAATACAGATACTGATGGCATCAACCTGGAAGCTAATCTTATAAACAGGGTAGAGAAAATTACTAAAAATCCCAGCGATAATCATTCCCCAGCCAACAGTTGGTACAAAACCGTATTTTTTAGCGAAACGTTGGGGCAAGATGACATTGAACATGACACCTAGGGCACTGAGAAGTCCTGTCAGTAAAGCAAGTGGAGTGATGGATAGCTTAGACAAATCGCCTTTGGTAGCCATCAAAAAGACCCCAACCATAGCGATCAAGACATAAAAAATAGCACTTTTAGAAGCTTTTTTCTTGTAGATGATGCGATTGTAAAAGAGGATAAAGATAGGACTGATAAATTGTAGGATGGTTGCAGTTGTAGCGTTGGAGTACTCCACACAGAGATAGAAGAAAAATTGTACGGAGAAGATCCCTAAGATAGCATAGGCGAGAAAAGGAAGGTAATTGTTTCGATTTCTCCAGATATCGAAAAGCTGGGACCGGAGTTTAAGGCTAGATAAGATGATTACGAAGCTACCTGCGACGAGTAGACGCATAGAAGTAATCCACCCTGAAGATACTTGATAATGTGAAAAAAAGTACTCTCCTAAAATTCCGCAGATCCCCCAGATCAAGCCAGATAGGAGAGAATAAATGGTTCCCTTAAAAATATTCTTTTGATAGTTATTCATGTTGCTATTGTACCATGAAACGAAGAAAGAAAAAAGAGAGTTGAGAAAATCATTTCTTTCCCACTCTCAATGATTGTGCTAGTTAGCGCCGTTGATTGCTACTTCTGTTATTGGAACTAGAGCTACTATTATTGTTCCCGTTACTATTAGAAGTATTATTACGATTGTTATTGTTGCTGCTATTGCTATTATTTGATGAGGAAGAAGATGCTTTTGGTAGACTTCCTAAAATGGTGTTCCAAGCATTTTGGTAGTCAGAGTCGCTTCCGCCAATAGCAAATTTATAACTAGTAGTTGGAGCGCCAGCTTGGCTCGCCCAGTAGCTAGTTACTGTTTCTCCGGTTACATTAATCTCTTTTCCATTGATGGAAACCTTACCTGGTTTTTCACCAGTTGATTTAAGTACTTGCGATGAAGTGACACTTGAATCGAGTTTGAAACGTTCTGAACCCCAAGCAGAAGGAGCTGCTTGCTGGATGGCATTTACCAGATGAGCCATATATTTTGCATTGCGGTAGTAAGCTCCCTTGGCTAGAGGGCTGTTATCATCATGTCCAACCCAGCCTCCTAGGGTCAATCTTGGAGTGGAGACCAATAGCCACATATCCCCTTCTTCATTGGTTGTACCAGTTTTTCCGATCCAGTCAGCGCCTGCTAGACTAGAATTGATGGAAGTAAGGTCCGTTTGGAAGCTTGTAGTAACTCGAGATGAAAGCACATCTCTTAGCAGACTCTGCATAATGGTTGCAGTGGCTTTAGAGTAAACTTGGACGGGTTTAGCCTGATGCTCATAGAGAACCTCACCACTTGTTTTCTCAATTTTTGAGATCATGTATTTCTTATGATAGGTGCCATTGTTCGCTAGCGTTTGGTAGCCATTGGTATGCTGGGCTATAGTGACTTCAATTCCTCCGCCCATAGGAAGACTTTCAATTCCATATTCTGGGATTTCATAGCCCATTTTTTCCATATAGGAACGAACATCAACCCCTTTTTCGCGGAGCATTCGGTAGGTCCAGTAGGCTGGGATGTTCCAAGAATAGTTGAGAGCTTCTTTAAGGTCTATCATGGCTGTTCCAGGACTGTTGACATGCATGATCGGAGTTCCGTTAGAGAAGTTTGTTGGATAGTTTGAGAGGATGCTAGCACTTCCCATAAGCCCTTGGTCGATAGCAATACCGTAGGCCAATAGTGGCTTGGTAGTGGAGGCAGGAGAACGCTTGGTATCAAAGGCATGATTGTTTTGATTGGTCTGATAATCTCGTCCCCCTACAAATCCTAAAATCGCCCCAGTTTTATTGTCCATCAACACATTCCCAACTTCAGGTTGACCTGAGCTATCATTTAGAAGGTAACCATAGTTTGTCGCAGCGTTTTGCATGGCCGTATAAATGGCTTTATCAATTGTGGTTGTAATACGATAACCGCCATTTTGAATTTCTTTTTCAGCTAATTCACGATAAG
>CAUSCX010000073.1:0-7236 GCA_963530385.1 uncultured Streptococcus sp.
ATTCAGTAAAAGTATTATTTGTCTTTCAAAACAAGGAGTTCACCATTTTTGATTTCCCATACTTGGTCAAAGTCTTTTAGAGCTTCATGCTGTCGGTGTAAAGTCACAATAACTGCACACGGCAAGTCTAGGACTTTTTTTAATTCCAACTCAAATTGACTGGCATCTAAGGCAGAAAAGGGTTCATCCATAATCAACAATGGGCTTTTACGATTTTTCTCACGATTTAGGTACATGCGTTGTTGCTGACCTCCCGAGAGAGACTGGGGAGCTATTTTTTCCAACTCCTCATCTTGAAAATCCGCCTCAAAAGTATTAAATAGGGTCACATTATTTTCATAGCTTGAAATAAAGGTATGCTCCTGCTGCAAAATCATACCAAATTTCCCCCATAGCTGATTTAAGGAAAGAGAGTCAAGTAAAATTTCTCCCTGAAAATCTTCGTCTGTCCCATTTAAAATATTCAGAAGACTACTTTTACCAGAACCATTATCACCAATAAGGGCAATCTTATCTCCCTTATGAATTGTAGCAAAGGAAATGGTCAAGTTTGATTCTCCCAGTTGCTTAGAGATCTGCTTCAAAGTAAGCGTACCAAAAGAAGGCTGGGGATCCTGAAGAGAAAACGGACGTTCAATCATCGATTGAAAACTTTTGACAACTGGTTTTACAGATTCTAGCATTTGCAAATCGTAAAGAATTTCTTGAATTGGTTCGGAAAAAGCGTTAATATAGCCAAAGCTTGCCACTACCTCAGGTATACCAATATGCTGGTGATATAAAGAATAAGCTAGATAGGTAAAGAGAACAGCACTGATAAACTCAAAGGAAACTCCCGTCAGCAAGATACCCTTGATTTTAGTTAAACCATAGCTAAGATACTTGTCTTGTAAATCCTTAAGAGAACTCCTTTGTTGCTCAATAAAATGAGGAAGCGTCAGCTTGTTAACCAAATGGTGACCTCTAAACAAATCTTCCAATGTTCGATAGTAATCACCTTGCTTTTCTAAATAGACTGTCCGACGTCTTGCAGTCATCTGTCCAACTATTTTAGGAATTTGAATACTGATAACTGTAGAAATAAGTAAAATAAGCGCAGCAACAAGATTGATAGTCTTACTAATAATAAAAGTGTAAATCAAAATTCGCATAATTTGCTTAAAAAAACTCATCAATGGTGGAAGGTAATCCTTTTCTAGAGAGTCTAAGTCATTGGACTGATAGGAAATATATTCCGCCACCGTTTTCTTTTTGAAATCATGATGCGCAAGCCCTAATAGTGACTGAAACCAGTCATTTTTCAGGTTTGTGGAAAAAAGGATTGCCTGTTTCCAATCTAATCGCATCTGGATGTAGTTGCAAATGAGGTAACCCAGAACGGATGAGCAGTAACCAGAGAGAGCCAGTCGATAATTTTCTCTAATTAATTCCTGCGTAAAATACGGAAGTAAGGCGGTACAAACATTGGATACTCCAGCAAAAAGGAAATTAAAGAAAAGATACCAACGAAGCGGTTTAAGATATCGTATCATGAATAGACTCCTTACTAGTGTCACTTTTTCTAATAGAAAGTCGAAAACAATCATCATAGAACATACAAATTCTTGTTACTATTTTAGTTTAGCATAAAACTTTTTTAAAATCTATTGATATAAGAAATATTAATTTGCTAAAACAAAAGGTCATATTCAAGATCAAATCCTTAGAGAGGTAATCGTTGTCTTTTCCCTTCAAACAAATATCATCAGTTACCAGGATTTTTTTCATTGATAGTTTGGTTGACTACTATCAACTCCAAATCTTTACCTATTTTTTCCATCATTACTTGAGAAAATTTTTGATTAAAAATATCTTTAAAATTATAATCAGGAGTAAATTTCTAATCAAGATACTTAAAATAGACATAATCCTTTAATTAAATAGAACCTCTTAAATCAATGTTCCCGGTACGAGTATAGTTCATAATTTCTTCCCTACTCATTCCCACAAGCTCTGAAACCCACAAGCCCACAATATCTGACAAAACAGAATCGCAGAGATATTCATTCTCACCATGACCATATTTACAAGTGAATTGAGGAGTTCTTATGGCTGATTGATAAAATTTTAAGGCTAAGTCTTTCAGTTGCTCTGGCTGAAATTCAAGTCTCAACTCTTGTGCAAGTCCAGTTCTCACTTTATCCCACTCTTCGCCTTTTGCCTGGTAGTTTTCTCGTGCTTTTTTGAGAAATCCTTGACAGAATTTTACCAACAAATCCTTGTTTTGATAGAGCAAACGACAAGAAAAATCAGAGATAGAACCAGCATGAAGTAAGAAGGTAAGCAAGTCATCAAGGCTTTCTGCTACCCGACCAACTTGGCCTTCACTCCCTATAAAGCCGATACTCTCATCTTCAAGAATTACATATTCTCCCCCACTACCATCTTTAGCAAAGGCTATGGGCGATAGAGAATAAACTTCATTGTTCTGAGAAAATTCAACCTCTTTCAACTGGTCATAAAAGAGAATATCGCATTCTTGCATCAATAAAATTCTTAGTTGTTTATCTTCTCTTATTACTTGTAGTTGATTCATATTAGCTACTCTCCTAGCTTTGACAACTGTCACAAGTGACAACAATCCAATTTTAGCAATCGACTCTTAATAATGATGGATTTTAATATGGCACTTCTTGGCCACATTGGCAAGATTTTTCACTAACTCCTCGTTTCTTTTGCTTTTTCCAAAATGAAAAGTAAAAGATTTTCCATCTTTCCTTGTAAAGTACAGATGATACCTGTCCCCATTCATTCTTCTCCCTCGAACGTAATCAATATCAATCTGTCTAATTTCAGCTAGAGGAACAATCCTTTTTCTAAAAAGAATAATCGTGTGAATGTATAATCTTCCCTTTGCAATATGAAAAGGATCCAACATACTCCCACCACTTTTTAAGGATGTCTTAACTCTTTGGAAAAAAAGATAGAAATAAAATAGTGCTAAAAAAATTAACAAAAATCTAATGACCTGATTTTTCCAAAGGACTTCAAAAACTGAAATACGATAACTATACATATTAAAATAATCCCTTTTTTCTTTATTATACCACTTTTGTTGAGCTTCTCGGTTGATGGACAAGGAAAAAGACTGAACAAAGTTCAGCCCTTTTAATAATATTTGATGTGATATCTTTATCTGGTCAAATCAAGTCGTTTCCCGATTTTTCCGATAAGAATAGCACCAACAAT
Organism: uncultured Streptococcus sp.; assembly: GCA_963530385.1. Lineage (GTDB taxonomy): Bacteria > Bacillota > Bacilli > Lactobacillales > Streptococcaceae > Streptococcus. Next base: position 3,229 of record CAUSCX010000073.1, read on the forward strand.
GAGTGAAGCGAATTCTCCGATAGCAGTTGTAAACCAAGTTAAGAAGAAAGGTGCTTCTGCTACGATGTTCAATTCAGCAGCAATGGTGATCATTGAAATCGAAAATAGAATTGAAAAGAAGAAATGATCTTTTCGGATCAATCCATTAAAAAGATAGTCTTTACTATATTTGCTAAACAACCATACGCCTAAACTTAGGAAGACAAGCGTAGAGCCTCCACCAACTGCGACATCGACGATTCCAAAACTGAAGAAATTTGCAATCATACATCCAAGAGTAACACCGATAATGTACTTAGGATTGTAAAAAGCAAGGAAATTCATCATTTCAGAAATACGGAACTGATAAGCACCGTAACTGATAGCATTAAGGGGTGGTGTGATTGTCAAAACCACATAAATTGCTGCGACAATGGCAATATCTGCCATATCACGGATAGTTAGTTTTTTCATGTTTTCTCCTTTAGCGATTAACCCGCGTAAAATATGCTTGGTGAAAGAAGCTAAGCACCAAGGGTTGAGCAAGTCAACCTTTCAAGTATAGCACATTTATGTCCTTTATGCTATACTGTTTTTATGAAAATATCCAGAAAAAAATTTTTCGACAATGAAATCCTCTCCTACTTATTTTTTGGAGTTGCAACTACACTTGTTTCTATCATTGTTCGTATCACTATTTTTTACTTTTTCCAACAAGAATTGTGGGCAACTGCTCTGGGAAATATAACTGGAATTTTGTTTGCTTTTTTCACCAACGATACCATTGTTTTTAAACAGAAACGAAAAAATTGGTTCAAGCGTCTGATAAAATTTACGACTGCAAGGTTCGTAACCTTCCTCTTAGACCTACTTCTGACCTTTATTTTTGTGACGAGTTTCCCCCATATTATCGGTCAGTTTGTAGGTGATAATCTCAATACCATCAATACAATTGAGACTATTTTTGCACAAGTTACCATTATAGTCCTCAATTACATCTTCAGTAAAGTTTTTGTTTTTAAAAAACACTAAGCGTATTACTTGCATTCACTTCGATTTTAAGCTATAATGTAGACTGTAAGATTGTGAAAGGAAAAAGAAAATGTTAAAAGATCTTAAAGAATTTTTACTCCGTGGTAATGTTGTTGACATGGCTGTCGGTGTGATCATTGCTTCTGCTTTTGGTGCTATCGTAACTTCATTTGTTAATGATATCATCACTCCACTCCTATTGAACCCAGCCTTGGAAGCTGCGAAAGTACAAAACATCGCTGATCTAGCATGGAATGGTGTTACATATGGTAAATTCTTGAGTGCTATTATCAACTTCCTTGTAGTTGGTACTGTTCTCTTCTTTGTGATTAAAGCTATGGAAAAAGCTCAAAGCCTTACTAAAAAAGAAGAGGTTGTTGAAGAGGCATCTGCTGGTCCAACTGAGTTGGAAGTTCTTCAAGAAATCAAAGCTCTTCTTGAGAAAAAATAATCATCTATAGGATTCGGTTCAATACTGAATCCTTTTTTACTTCTCCTTTTGCAGAGTTTAGAAAAAACTTGAGTTCAGCTCTCTTTTTTGATATAATAATTAAAGTTTCCACCCTTAGTGTAATGGATATCACGTAAGATTCCGGTTCTTGAGATGGGGGTTCGATTCCCTCAGGGTGGATTGATGAAAACAAAAAAAGCAACGGCGCCGTTGCTTTTTTCTGTGTTACCCTTGTCTTTGAATATAGAACATTGATACCAAGGAAAGTAAAATAACTCCAAGTCCGATGATTAAAAAGGAAACTAATTGCACACTTGGTAAAAATGTCATTAAACCTTTCGCAATCGGCATAAAGAGAATTGCCAGTGTAAAAATGGTACTCAATACCCTACCTAGATAATCTCCGTCAACCTTGGTCTGTACCTGAGTGAAAAAGTGAATATTAAAAATTGTCATAAATAATTCACAAACTAAGTTTCCTGAAAAAGTAAGAAAATTGGGCAGTGGTAAGCCCATCATGAAAACTCCTACTCCTGTGAGGATCAATAAGAACAAAAGTGTATTCATGCTCGATTTAAATTTATTTGCTATGAGTGCTCCGATGATTGAGCCAATCGCACCCATGGTTAAGATAGTCGCATAGGCTCCCTCTACACCATAGAATTTATTTGAAAAAGGGAGTAAAAACTCAAAAGCTGCAAAAAAGAAATTCACACTGGAAGCCACTACTAAGAGAAAGAAAATTTCTTTTTGATGCCTGATATAGCGCAAGCCATCTTTGATATCCGCAAAAATATCTTTCCCGGTAAAACTCTTCTGCTCTTGAACCTTTGGTTCTGCTTTTGGAAGTAAAGCAACTAGAGCAAAAGCAATGAAAAAAGTCAGAGCATCTAGTAAGAGCGTCATATGAAGACTTGCAAATTGTAAAACAAGGAAAGAAAGCACAGGAGAACTAACACCAACAACCTGCAAAACTAACTCTAAGCGTGAATTGTAGGTCACTATCTCGTCTTTTTCTACGACTTCTGTGATAATGGCCTTATTTGCAGGCCGAGAAAAAGCAAAGGCAATTGCCTGAACAATATTAGCAAAAATTAAAGCTCCAATCATCCAGCTGTCGTTCCTTATAAAAGAAATAGCCAGACAGAGAATCCCACAAACCAAGTCGGTCGTCATCAAAATCTTGCGACGGGAAAAACGGTCTGAAATCACTCCACCAAAAGGATTGACTAGAATGGATGTAACGAGTTCAGAAATCTGATAAATCCCTAAAACGGTCTGTCCTATCGTTCCCATTGAGGCCAACCAGACGCTATTTCCATAGTCATAGAGCATATTTCCTATCTTGTTAATGGCTCCACGACTAATCAATTGTGTTGCATATCGATTCATACAAAAACTCCTCTCAAATTTTGAAACTATTGTATCAAAACTGAAAGGAGTTTCTTTATTTTTCCCTTATTTGGGAAATTAATCTTTTACAAACTTATCATAGTGTTCTTGATAGTAAGCTACTTGCTCCGGAAGACCTAGTAATTCAAAAATATTCATGGTTTCCTGCATCTGGCTACAGCCTTCTTTACACTGTCCTTTTTGGTACAAATCAAAACCTTTGAGGTAATGTAAAATATTTCGCTCATACAGATTAATATTTTTACCAATAATTTTCTCTGTACAAGACTCAAAATAGCTAGCATTTTCAAAAGAACGGTGTTCTAAACAATGCTGGTAGCAATTCAGCGCCAGAATCAAGACCAGCTTTCGATGACGACCAATCTCCTTGTAGAAATCTTCACGCTCCATCACTTCTCTACCTAGCCGAGTGACATAATCCACATCATAAAAGCTGTAGAGATTTCCAAAGAGAATTAACTCATACATAGTCCACTCTTCTGTTTGAAAAAGATAATCCGCTACCTTATTAAGATCACTTTGTTTCATAGTGTAACTAGCATCTCTTTGACAAATCAGACCTTGTAACAAGATCCAGTTTAGCTCAAAATAGAGAGGATTGGTCGAACACTTAGCTTTTCCAAGCTGTTCTTCTTGAATCTTTTGAAAACCTGCAATATCGTTTGAGTAGTAAAGAGGAATAATCTTCCCCATCATAGCAATATGTTCATGATTGTGAAAATGTCTAGCCTTATCTATAAAATTCTCAACCGTCACGTGGATATTATCCAAAATTTCAAAGAAACGCGAAGCAGCTATATCAGACTCTCCCAATTCAAAGCGAGACAATTGGGAAGTAGAGCAAGCATCTCCTGCCGCTTCTTTTAGAGAATAATTTTTACTGATTCGAAATTCACGAAAGACTTTTCCAAGATTTTCCATTCTACACCTGCTCCGATAATTCTTCCCACTCAAACATAGCTTCTTCCTGGCGGTGACTGATTTTGTCCATTTTTTCCTGCAATTCCATCAGTTTTTCGGCATCGTTTGTCTCCAACATTTGTTCAGAGATGGCTAGGCTTTGAGTTTCTAATTCTTCAATTTCGGTTTCTAAGTTTTCGATTTGACGCATCAATTTCCGAAGTTCTTTTTGA
>CAUSCX010000074.1:0-7170 GCA_963530385.1 uncultured Streptococcus sp.
ACCAAGGCACGGGCAATACCGATACGTTGACGTTGACCACCTGAGAATTCATGAGGGTAACGAGTCAAGTGCTCAGCAAGAAGACCTACTTCACGGATAATATTTTTAACTTTCTCTTTACGTTCTTCTTCATCCTTGAACAGATGATGATTGTAAAGACCTTCAGAAATAATATAATCAACAGTCGCACGTTCATTCAAACTTGCGGCAGGGTCTTGGAAAATCATCTGGATACGACGAATCAATTCTGCAGCTTGTTCACGCGATTTCTTTCCATTAATCTTTTGACCTTCAAAAATGATATCTCCATTACTTGTATCATTAAGACCGATGATAGCACGACCAATAGTTGTTTTCCCACTACCTGACTCACCTACAAGCGAGAAAGTTTCTCCCTTGTTGATAAAGAAGTTAGCATTTTTAACCGCGACAAACTTCTTACTTCCTTCACCGAAGGAAATTTCTAAATCTTTGATTTCTACTAATTTTTCAGACATTTCCTTCCTCCTAGTCTGCCAGATGGGCAAATCCCATTTTATCACGGATCTTATCGTGAAGATTTGCAATCACAGCTGGTTTTTCTACTTTTGGAGCATCCTCATGAAGAAGCCAAGTTTTAGCCCAATGTGTCTCTGATACTGAGAATTGAGGAGCTTTTTGTTCGAAGTCAATCTGCATTGCATAGTCAGAACGCAAGGCAAAGGCATCCCCTTTCAGGTCAGTATAAAGTGACGGAGGTGTTCCTGGGATTGAGTAAAGATCCCCTTTATCATCAGCAAGCTGAGGCAAGCTAGACAAGAGACTCCATGTATATGGATGGCGAGGGTCATAGAAGACTTCCTCAACAGTTCCATACTCAACGATTTCTCCTGCATACATAACCGCTACCTTATCTGCAATACTTGCTACCACACCAAGGTCGTGGGTGATAAAGATTGTTGTGAAATGGTACTCGTTTTGTAAAGATTTTAGCAAATCAATAATCTGTGCTTGGATGGTTACATCCAAGGCAGTCGTTGGCTCGTCACAAATCAAGACATCAGGTCGGCAGGCAAGGGCAATCGCAATAACGATACGTTGACGCATTCCTCCAGAATATTGGAATGGGTATTCATCAAAACGTCTATCTGCGTCTGGAATCCCAACCTTATTCATGTAGTCAATGGCCAATTCTTTTGCTTCTTTAGCTGTTTTTCCTTGGTGTTTTACAATAACTTCTGTAATCTGACTACCAATTGTTTTAATTGGGTCCAAACTAGTCATTGGGTCCTGGAAGATAGTCGCAATCTTAGCACCACGAATTTGTTCCCAATCCTTGTGAGAAGATAAAGCTGTCAAATCTTGACCACGGTAGTCAATACTTCCTTGGGCAATGCGACCATTTTCTTCGAGCATACCTGTGAAAGTCTTTGTCAAAACAGATTTCCCTGATCCTGACTCACCTACCAAGGCCAACACTTCACCTTCAAGTAGTTCAAGGGAAACGCCGCGAATGGCTGTCAATACTTTGTCACGAACGTCAAATTCCACGACAATATCGCGAGCAGTCAAAATTACATTTTTTTCTTTTGTCATTTCTACTCCTATCTATGTGTACGTGGATCACTAGCATCCGCTAAGTTTTGACCAACTACGAAAAGGGACAAGGATACCAAGACAAGAGTTGTCAATGGAATCCAGAACAAGTAAGCGTTAGTTGTTACGTTTTGTGAATAATCCGAAATCAAACGACCCAAACTTGGCACTGTAATCGGTAATCCAAGACCGAAGAATGACAAGAAGGCTTCGTATGAGATAAAGCTTGGAAGCATTTGAGTCATGGTTGTCACAATAACAGATACCAATTGAGGCATGATATTTTTGGCAACAATCTTCAAGGTTGGAGTTCCCAAAGTACGTGATGCCAAGTTGTATTCCAAATCACGATAGCGCAAAATTTGCACACGGATCATGAAGGCAATCCCGATCCATGTTGTTACACTCATGGCAAAAATCAGATTCCAGAATCCAGCTCCGATTGAGTAAGTCAAGACAATAACAATCAAAAGAGATGGGATGTTTGAGATGACGTTGTAAACTTCCATCATCACGCGGTCAACTGATTTTGAAATTCCCCAAATACCACCGACAAAGACACCGATAACTAGGTTAATCACTGTCGCAATCACTGAAATGAGGATAGAGTTACGAGCTCCGAACCAGACACCGTCAAAAAGAGATTTACCGTTACTGTCTGTACCGAACCAATGCTCAGCATTTGGCTTGATATAGCGAGCGCTAAAGTCGTTTACTTTGCTAACATCATTGAAATCAAACTTAGAAAACATTGGGTAGATGAAACTCATCAAAATGATAGCTACCAAGATTCCCAACATAACTACAGTTGATTTTTTCTTCATAAATTGTCTAAACACTGATCCCCAGTAAGAATAGGCTGGCGCATCAATGGCTTCAGAGGCAAAATCGTCACGTTTTACGAACTGAAATTTTTCTTTATCGATTGTAGACATTATTTGCCTCCTTTCTCAGTCAATTTAATACGTGGGTCAATAATGGTCATCCAAATATCTCCCAAAAGAAGTGAGAAGATAGAAATACATGTAAAGATGAAGACAAGACCAACGACCATAGAGTTATTAGATGCTTTTACAGAGTCAATCAACATTTTACCCATACCTGGGAAAGCGAAGACTGTTTCAGTAAGGGTTGCACCACCGATAACCCCGATAACGGCACCAGGAATTCCTGAAACCAATGGAACCATGGCATTTTTAAAGATGTGTTTGTTTGAAATTTCTTTTTCAGACAAACCTTTTGCACGAGCAAAACGAACAAAGTCCTGTGACTGTAAGTCAATCATGTAACGACGAATCCAAATAGCTGTATAAGGAGCCCCCAACAAACCAAGGATAACTGCTGGTAAAACGTAAGAACGCCAATCTCCAGCTCCCAGGATAGGGAATGAATCTGGAAGACCAATTGATGATCCAATCAAACGAACGATGTAAACCAAGGCAATGGTTGGAAGAGCCATCAAGAAGGTCAAAGCACCTGTTGAAAAGCTATCAATCCAAGTGTTCTTGAAACGAGCCATGGCTGAACCAAGCGGCACAGCAATCGCATAAGAAATCACCAAACCAATCAATCCAGCGACAGCAGAGCTGGCAATCATAGAAGGATATTGGTAGTTGCTTTCAGTAGCTGTATAAGGATCATCTTTTCCGTAGTTAGCTACTTCACGAGAGTCAGCCTGACTAGGAGACTTGTAAGTTCTTGAGTAAATATTTACAGAAGAAGTTTTCTTACCTGTTGGGAACTGAACTTGAGATGTTTTTGTTTGCCCTTGTCCTTGAGTAATAACCTGTAAAACAGGGCTATTAGCATAGGTTGGATAAGAGTCACCTAAATTAATGTTCACAAAATTTTGATGCACAAACGGGAACTGACTGTTGAAGTACAAGAGATATTTGTGTTTTGTCCCTGAACCGACCAATGACCATCCGATCGCTGGATCGTTTTCGAAACGAAGGTAACGCTTCAAGTCTGGATTTTCAGGGTCTTGAATTTTATTTGTATGATCAATGTCAATCAAGTTAGCATAGAAGTGAAAAACACGTTCAAAAATTGGGATTTCACGAGTAGCGTAGAATTGGCCACTTTCAGTAAATTCTCCCAGGGTCCAACCATGACCGATTTGTTTAATGTATTTTTCATAGATGGCCTTGTTGGTATCATTGGCTTCAACGGTTACAGAAGCATCCATCTGGCTAGCTTTTTCTTGCAACTCTTTGGTATCGTAGTACTCGATATAGCCCATACGCTCATAAACGGTATTTTCATAGTTATCACGTTTATCAGCCGTTGTCGCAATCTTGTTATAGTTGGTATCCTGTTTGAAAATCAATTTTCGAGGAACCATTGTATAGATAATCGTGTAAGTCAAGGTTGTTACTAAGAAGATAGAAACCAATGACCGCAAGACACGCATAAAAATATATTTCTTCATATCGTTTCCTTTTTAAATCCCAAAAGAACCTTCTCCTCATGGAGAGAAAGTTCTCTTGAGAGTTATTTATTTAACGTGTTTAGTCAATTCTTTTTGAACTTTTTCGTTTGATTCTTTTTTCTCTTTGAGCCATTTCTCACGAGCTTGTTCATAATCAGCCTTTGTTACAACTTTGTCTTGTAACTGAATATATTTGAAGTAGAGATTTGAACCTTTGTCTCCAGATTGGCTATAAGAAGCTGAGAATGGTACAACACGAGAAATGAATGGTGCAGCACCACTAGAAGACATAGCTGGTAAGAAGAGTGAACTGTCTGTCAACCAAGCTTGAGCAGCAGCATATTTTTCATAACGTTTGTTAAGATCACTTGTTTCTTTTCCAGCTTCATCAAGCAATTTATCGTAATCTTTCACACCAACTTTAGCTGCAGCTGCATTTGATGGGTCATCATACCCCATATAAGTTTTCGTTTGCTCACTATTAGTTGATTTAAGGATATCAAGGTAAGTTGATGGATCTTCATAGTCAGGATTCCATCCAACCGCACCTGAAAGATCCCAATCCTCAGCTGCCGCATTAGCTGCATAATAAGTCGCATTAAAGAATTCATCTTTAGAAATTTGTTGAATATCGATAACAACATTTTCTTCGCCTAAAACTTTTTCAACTGATTGTTTGAACGACTGAATCCGTGCGACAAAGTTTTTAGAGGTTTGGTCTACTGGAATATCCAAGTGGATAGGGAATTTCACACCTTCTGCTTCCAGAGCAGTTTTAGCTTTAGCAAATTCTGCTTTAGCTTTGTCAGCGTTAAAGAGACCGTCTTGACCATCAGCAAAGTTTACATCTTTCCACTCATCTCCATAAGTCTTAACTTTTTCAGCAACCAAGTCACCGAAAGTTTTTTCGCCTGCAGTCACAAAGTCTGGTTTCACAAATAAATTACGAACTGCGAGAGGAGCACCTTCTTTACCGTTAACTTGAGCAGAATAACCTGTACGGTCAAAGGCAAAGTTCAAGGCTTGGCGGAAGTCTTTGTTAAGAAGAGCTTTCTTAGTAGATGTTTTCTCTTCATCTGTCGTTTTAGATGTATATTTGTAATTTTGTCGATCGATATTTACACCTAAACCTCCAATACCAGCTCCTGATGGAGTGTAGAAAATATTATCCTTGTATGACTCCTCTACCTTTGAGAAGTTTGAACTTGTTGGGTAAAGACGAGCAAAACTATAAGCTCCACTTGTAAAGTTACGCTCAAGTGATTCTTGGTCCGAACCATCAAAATATGCAAGTGTTGCTGTATCTAAATGAACATTCTCTTTATCCCAGTACTGCTCGTTCTTAGCAAATTCGATAGAAGATTTAGCAGTCAAACCTTTGAGCAAGAAAGGTCCATTATATAGCAATGATGTAGGATCTGTCGCTTTAGCAAAATCAGAGCCTTTTGATTTTTCAAATTCTTCGTTTAATGGCCAGAAAATTGAATAAACCATCTTAGAGTTCCAGTAAGGTTCTGGTTGGTTCAAAGTATACTCAAGAGTATAGTCATCAACCGCTTTAACACCTACTGTAGAGAAATCTTTTGAATTCCCAGCCAAATAATCAGATAAACCTTTAACAGAAGTTTCAGCTAGATATAGAGCTTCTGATTTCTTATCTGCCGCATGTTTCAATCCATTCACGAAGTCTTTAGCAGTCACTTCGGCATATTCTTCACCATCGGATGTCATCCATTTGACACCTTTACGAATTTTGTAGGTATATGTCAATCCGTCTTTTGATACAGACCAGTCTTCTGCAACCGCAGGAGTCAAATTCCCGTATTTGTCATTTGTGAAGAGGCCATCGATCCCGTTGGAAGTAGCCACTTTCGTACTCTCTTTTCCAGAGATAAGATAGTCCAATGTTTCTGGATCAGCTGAATAGACATAGCCATAGGTCTTTGGAGCTGTTGAATCCGATGATTTTGAATTCCCACAAGCCACTAACAAACCCGTCGCAAACAAAGCAACTCCTGCTGCAATAAATACTCTACTTTTTTTCATTTCTTTACTCCTCTTAATAAAGTATAAGCTATCATCAATTATATCATAGATTTTGAGAAAAGTAAACGAATTTTCAGAATATTTAGGCTTATTCATACAAAAAAATCTGAAAAGCTGAAAAAACTATTGACTGAAAATGATTTTCAAGGTATAATAATAAACGTTAAGGCGGTATAGCCAAGTGGTAAGGCACGGCTCTGCAAAAGCTTGATCGTCGGTTCAAATCCGTCTACCGCCTTCTATAACTTGATTTGTCAGGTTCCATTTAAACAGAAAGCCCAGTTTAAAGGGCTTTTTTCTTTTTTTCTGATAAATACATATAACTGACAAAAATTTTTGGAGCGAATTTGGGGCAGACTTCTTTTTAGGAGACAATCTTTTGATACTCAATGAAAATCAAAGAGCAAACTAGGAAGCTAGCTGCAGGCTGTACTTGCGTACGGCAAGGCGACGTTGACGCAGTTTGAATTTGATTTTCGAAGAGTATGAAATCAACTGAAAAAAGCTTTGTCACTCCTCGTGACAAAAGCCTCTAGTTTACTCTGTTTCTTCTTCTATTTCAACTTCGGTAATTTGGACTTTTACCTTGGTAACACGTCCATTTTTCACTTTATCATTGGTTAGGATAAGTTGTTTGTTTTGGCTGACCAATTCATAGCTGAGTTTCTCAGTCGTTGGAATGGTCCCAACTCCTGTCAAATAGTAACCAGCGATGGTATCAACGTCATCACTTTCCAGTTCAACATCAAAGTAGTCATTAAAATCATTGAGATTCATGGTACCTTGAACGATATAAGTATCTTCTCCAATCTTATGGACTTCGATTTCAGCCTTATCTGTTTCGTCATCGATTTCCCCAACTATTTCCTCTAAGAGGTCTTCTAAGGTCACCAAACCAGCCATCCCACCGTATTCATCCAGCAAGATTGCCATTTGTCTTTGGGTATTGCGCAATTCTTTTAACAAGTCATCCACAAAAATAGTTTCAGGAACAAAAAGTGGATCTTGTAAGATTTTCTTCCAAACAATATTGTCAAAACCGTCCACAAAACCCGCATTAAGGAGACTCTTGGTGTGAATGATCCCAATCACGTTATCCTTGTCTCCATCATAGACAG
>CAUSCX010000075.1:0-6943 GCA_963530385.1 uncultured Streptococcus sp.
CATTACGGAAAAGACGTTGAATCTTCCGTTCTTCGATGGCATTCCCTTTTTGAACTTCAGCACCAGCTGTTTCAACAGATTCAACTGTTTGAACTTTAGAAGAACCTGTCGCACCACCGACACCGTCACGTCCAGTCTTACCACCGAGCAAGATAATCACATCGCCAGCTTCAGGCCTTTCACGGACAACATTTTCCTTAGGAGCCGCACCGACAACTGCACCTAGCTCCATACGCTTAGCAACGAAACCTGGGTGGAAGTATTCACGAACATAAGTTGTTGCAAGACCAATTTGGTTACCATATGAAGAATAACCGTGAGCCGCTGTTTTAGAAATCACTTGTTGTGGCAATTTACCAGCGCGAGTTTCTGAAATTGGAGTTGTAATATCACCAGCACCTGAAATACGCATGGCTTGGTAAACGTAGGAACGCCCTGACAATGGGTCACGAATAGCACCACCGATACAAGTAGCCGCCCCACCAAATGGTTCAATTTCAGTTGGGTGGTTATGAGTTTCGTTTTTGAACATGAGAAGCCATGGTTCTTTGACACCATTGACATCCACTTCAATTTCAACAGAGCAGGCATTGATTTCATCAGACACTTCCATGTCATCCAAACGACCATTGGCACGCTCATAGCGACCAAAAATAGTCGCCATATCCATCAAGGTTTGAGGTTTTTCTGTGCGTCCCAACTCATCACGCATGGCAATATACTTGTCATAAGTCGCTTGCAATTGTTTTTCAAATTTAGAAGCTGAGAAGTCGATGTTTTTCAACTCAGTCTCGAAAGTTGTGTGACGGCAGTGGTCAGACCAGTAAGTATCCAAAACCTTCAACTCAGTCTCAGTTGGCACCCGTCCAATGGATTTGAAGTAATCTTGAATGAAGAGAAGGTCATCCACTTCCATGGCCAATCCTTGCTCCGCCTTATACTGTGCAAAATCTTCTGCCGTATAAGTTTCAAAGAAATCCAAAGTCGGAATAGTTTTGTCAGACTCAGAGAAATCCTGCTTCGCAATGCCAACAGTGATATCTTTGAAACGAGAATCCACTGGATTCAAGAGGTAATTTTTGACAGCTTCCAACTCATTCGCATCAATATCCTTGTTAACCAAGTAAAGTTGCGCTGTATTCACTGTTACATCATTTGAACTACCAAGCAACAGCAAAGCTTCTTGTGAAGATGCCGCACGTTGGTCAAATTGACCAGGCAAACTTTCGATAGCAAAGAAAGCATAATTATCAAGATCAGCCTTAACCGCAGCTTCATCTAAAACAGTATCGGTCACTTGCTCAGAGAAGATGTGTTTTTCCGCACGCGCAAACAAGTCCTCTGCCAAACCAAAGACATCGTAAACCTGAACAATACGAAGATCCTTCAAAGTTTTCAACTGAAGATTATGCTGTAATTCTTTTACTAAAGAGTCAGATTTCACACGAAAATCAGCTTTTTTCTCAACGAAAATACGTTTATCCATTTTATTTCCTTTATTTCTATTCAAATAGGTTATCGAAGACGAAGGTTTTCCGTTTCAAAAAGATCACTTCAAACCCTGCAATTTTTCTAAAACGACCTTGTAAACATCCGTTAAACTGCCTAAATCTCTACGGAAAACATCCTTATCCATATGGTGCCCTTCCGCATCCCAAAGGCGGCAGTTGTCTGGTGAAAATTCATCTGCCAAGATAATCTTACCGTCCTTATCAAAACCAAATTCCAATTTGAAGTCAATCAAGCGAAGACCAATTTGTGCAAACCAATCTTTCAGCAATTCATTGATCCGACGCGTTTCTTCCTTGATATAAGCAATTTGCTCATCGTTAGCAATATCCAAGAACTTCACGTGTTCATCATTGATGAATGGATCATCCAAATCATCATTCTTGTAGTAAAATTCAACGATTGGAGTTTCCAGATTCAAACCTTCTTCCACACCAAAACGTTTTGAGAAAGAACCCGCAGTCACGTTACGAAGAACAACCTCCAAAGGAATAATTTTTACTTTCTTGTTGAGTTGTTCTGTATCAGAAATACGTTCGATAAAGTGAGTAGCTACACCAGCAGCATTCAATTTTTCAAAAATAAGAGACGAAATCTGATTATTCAGCACACCTTTACCCTTAATAGTCTCCTTACGAGCACCATTAAGCATGGTTGCTTGGTCCTTATAGACCGACTTAATCACATTTTCGTCTTCTGTAGTATAGATATCTTTAGCTTTTCCCGTATAAATAAGTTTACTGGACATTTTCTTGTTCGCCTTTCGTATTACTTTACATCATTCTAACACAACAGACACCAAAAATCAAATATTTCACGAACTATATTTGATATCATATCTGAAAAAGTACAGAAAAATCGCAAACGAATTTTCATTTGCGATTTTCTAAGATTGAATTGAGTTAAAATGAGAACTTTATTCTTGTTTCAAAAAACGATCAAGATAGTAGCGTAAAAAACTCTTCCTACCTGTAATCATAGTCAAACGACCTTCAAGTCCATAACGAAGTTTTTCTGCTTGTTCAGCATTCAAATCCGTCTCTGCCTCTAATTTAAAGAAATTACCCTTTTCTGTTTGAGTCGCACTGGTATCGATATTCGTAATCTTGGAGGTCAATACTAGCTGCTTATTGGCATCCGTTACTGTTGTAAATCGTACCTCATTTCCATGCTTGAGACCAGCCACTTCCTTAGAACTGATATAAGCTGTTAGTTTTGCCTTCCTCTCTTTAGCCAACTGTGGAAAAAGATGAGCGAGGATAGTTCCTTCTGGAATGATGGTAGATCGACTATGCTCAGGATTCAAATGTAGAACACCATCTTCTGTTGCTGTAATTTTCCCCTTCTCTAAAAGATTCCCTTGAATCTTTTTACCTGACTCCGCTTCAAGAATTTTCTGATCCAAGAGCGTTAATTCCTGACCTACCTTGGCTAGTTGCTGAGATTTTAATGACTCCAACTGACTTCCCAAGCCAGATGCATAAGCTTGCTGGGCTCCTGAACCTGCATACTGTACTCGATAACCTGCAAGAGTTGACTCCAACTGAGTGATTTGAGCATCTAGCTGAGATAAGGCCTGCTGTTTGGCTTCTGATCCCTGCTCTTTTGTTGACTGATAAATGGCATAAGCTGGATGATCACTCTCTAAGTGTCCATCACCCTGAATAGCAGACTTGGCTTGCTGATATTCTTTAATTTTGGACTGGATTTCTCCGATGAGATTGCCTAATTCTGCCTGACTACCACTGGCTGCTGCATTTTGAGATGATATACTAGCATTTTGTTGCTCAACCTGACTTCGCAGACTAGCAGCTTGATTTAGATAATCTAAAAAACTATGCTGATAGCCAAATTTATCTGCTTCAGGAAATTGATCACTTCCTGCTTGAAGGCTTGCTTTTAAATATTCCAGTTGAACCTTCTGATCCTTGAGCATTTCCAACTGACTAGCATAATTCTCAGCCTGAACGGCTTCTGCTCCCTCTTGGTATTGAACGAGAAGATCCCCTTGCTTGACAAACTTATTTTCAGCCAAATGATTCGCCACAATCTTACTATTACTACTAGACTGAATGGTGGCAATGATACGAGCAGGTTCTACCGTAGCTCCAGCTGTCAAGCTTATCTCCTTTTGTGCAAAGATTGAAAAAACGATCAGGAACAAAAACAAGATAAAACTTGGAAAAATCACATAACTAGAAAAATTATGGTAACGACGATTGTAAAACTCAGCACTTTCTAAAAATTCTGATTGCATCTTTTCTCCTCTCTAACTATTCACCAAGTGGGTATAAAAACCACCCTGAGCCAGTAAATCCATATGTGTACCCTCTTCGACAATCTTGCCCTGATCCAAAACGACAACCTTCTCTGTCCGCTCAGCAATGGTTAAACGGTGGGCGATGAAAATCAAGGTCTTATCCAAAGCCATGAGATTATCCACGATTCGCTTCTCGGTCAAAATATCTAGACTGCTGGTCGCCTCATCCAAGATCAAGACAGGCGCATCGGTCAAAAGAGCACGCGCCAAAGCGATCCTCTGACGTTGCCCACCTGAAATGCCCGCTCCATCCGAAGTCAATTCTGTCTGGTAATTCAGTGGCATGCGCTCAATATCCTCCCGAATCTCTGCCAACTCCACTGCTCTCAAGATATCCTCTTGGGTTGTCCCCTCCTTAGCCCCAAGAAGAAGATTCTCCAAAATCGTTCCGTTAAAGACATAGGGTTGTTGAGGCAGATAGTTGATGTACTGCCGCAGGGCCTTTTTATCAATCTGATTGAGATTGACACCACCCAGACTAATCTCTCCCTGACTAGGGTCGTAAAAATTAACCATCATCTTGGCAAGCGTCGTCTTACCTGACCCTGAAATCCCCACAAAAGCCACCTTAGAACCTTTGGAAATGGTCAAATTGATATCCGACAAGACATCTCGACCATAGCCATACTTGTAGTGAACCTGCTTGAAAGCTATATTCCCTTCTAACAAGTTCAAATCTGAGACTGTTTTCTTTTCCTCAAACTCAGATGCAACCAGATAAACTTCATTGAGACGGTTATTGGCAACCTGCGCTGTCTGAAGCTTAGTTTGCAGATTGATGATATTTTCCAAAGGATTTGTAAAGTAAATAAGCAAGGTATTATAGGTAATCAACTGGCCCAAACTCATCTTATTATCCATGACTAGGAGAGCCCCCATCCAGAGAATGGCAACATTGAGCAAGAGTTGGGCAAGCTTTTTCAGAGCCTTTTGCTGACTTTCTGCTCGACTGTAAGTAAAAGATTTTTTCAGATAATCTACAAATTCCTTGTCAATCTTTTGGTAGCGTGAACTTTCACTAGTTAAGGACTTGATGGTCTCAATACCATTGATGTCCTCAATGATAGAAGAAGACAGAACCGCATTGGCTTCCATAGTTTCCCGATTCATCTTTTCAAAGGGCTTCATAAAAGCAAAGATAATCACTGTGTAGATAGGAAGGGCTAGTAAACTCATGAAAAAGAGATTGCTATTCTGCGAAAATAGAACTACTGAAATAATCAAGACAGTAGATACATCCAAAAAGATTGACAGAATGGTCGAAGCCAGCGCATCGATGATACTATTTGCATCCGTGAAACGAGACACGATTTCCCCTGTCCGTCGTGTCGCAAAAAAGGACATAGGTAAATGAAAAACGTGCTTGATGTAGGATAAAATCACGTCAATCGACAAGCGTTGCCCCAAAACAAGTAAGAGATACTCCTGGGCATAAGATAAGATTTGCTGAAGGACATAAACGATGACTAGCCCTATCGAAATAATTCCCAGTGTCGAGCGCATTTGATCTGGTACATAAGTGTCAATGATTGACTGCAGATAATAAGAACCCACAATGTTAATCAAGGTCACCAAGAGGGTCGCAAAAACGATATTAACAATCAAGCTACGCTGTTTCACTAATATAGGGATAAAGGAGAGAAGCCCATTTTTTTGTTCCTTATGAGGCTTATAACTCGGAGATGGAGCCATAAAAATAGTGATTCCTGTCCACTCCTTGGCAAAGCGCTCACGAGAAATCTTGGTCAGCTTAACACTAGGATCTGGATCAGCAATATGAATGTTGTTCTTGTCCTGGCCAGTCACAACATAATAATGGAGCAATTTCCCTTCCTTAAGCACATGAGCCACAAAAGGAAAAGTTACATCTGGCAAATCAAACAAGGTCATGTCCGCCTTTATTGCTCGCGTCTCAAAACCTATCTCCTCAGCAACCTTGACTAAGCCTAAAGCCGTAGTCCCATCCATGGTCGTCTTGGCCAACTCTCGCAAGTGAGCCAGAGAATAATAACTACCATAATAACCAAAGACCATGGCTAATGAAGCCACACCGCAGTCCATCTGGTCTACCTGAGGACGATAATGCCGTTTACTAAATTTCATATCCTACTCCTTTTCCTAACAATCTCTAAAGAAAACTTTGTAAGATTATTTTATCCAAACAAAGAAGCAAAAAGAAAATTATTTCTAAAAAAACAATAACTGCACCTGAACAGCACTTTTCCCTAAATAAAAATAGGTAGAACAAACATTCTACCTAGAAAATATAATGATTAATATTTCTTACCTTTTCCATTTTTTTTGTCAATCATATACAAAACTATAAATGAAAACAAGGATGGTACAAGATAACTTTTTTCACTCATTATCATCTGAAATCCAAGTGTTGTTAGTATCTTGAGAATAAACATATTCATCAGAAATAAGAAAAGGAATGTTAGAAAGATTTTTAAAGTCTTATTCATTTCCATCCTGATTATCTTCTTTACCTCTTATTTTCTGGATAGCATGATATTTTACCGCTATGTAAATGATTAAAAAAAGTAGGGGATAAGAGAATAAATCTGAAATTTCCATGAAATTTACACTATACTTTCCTAGCAATAGTTTATAGTCTATTAAAACTTGCATGATAGAAAGTACAATACGTACTAGTAGAAGCAGCCCTAATAATATCACTTCTTTTTTAAACATACGAATATCTTTCTAACTAAAATCAGACTACAGTTCATCAGCTTAACACCCCAACATTCCTCAAGATTGCCCTAATACTGGAGCCACAAAATTCAAATTCATTTTATCAACCTTTATCACATTTTTCTTCACTTCTACAAAGTAAAATAAATACCATCAAGAATAGTGAAATTGTAGGTATGTCAAAATTTTCAAACCATGTAGGTAGATTTATTTTGTTTACATCAGCGACTATTCTAACAATGATATAAACCATCGAACTGCAGCATACAGTAAACTATAGCCAAGCTTTTTGTAACACTTGAACGACTTTCATCTCAAACTCCATTTTGATGGTCCATCAATTCCCAATCTTACTTCCTTTGTGTACTGACCCCAAAAAGTTAGACAATTAATTTAAGCAAAGGATTTAGTTCTGTA
>CAUSCX010000076.1:0-6842 GCA_963530385.1 uncultured Streptococcus sp.
AGAACTAAATCCTTTGCTTAAATTAATTGTCTAACTTTTTGGGGTCAGTACATTTTCTCGAGACTTTTTCTTTATTGACCTGCGTAATATTTTTGAATTCCTTTGACGATACCTGTAACCAATCTGTTTTGGTAGGCATCACTGCGGACTTGTTGATTCTCATTGAAATTGTCAATATATCCCAATTCCAATAGAACGGCTGGTTTATTAGTTTCTCGAAGGACAGCAAAACTTCTTTGGAGGAGACCAGCATCCTTGGCACCAGTTTCAGCTAATAGTGAAGAGTGAATATCCGCTGCAAGGCGATTACTTTCACTGATACGGTCAGGATGGTTATGCCAGTATGGATTGATTTTAGAAGGATAACTAGAGTCTGCTTCATAAGAATAAGTCTGAATCCCAGCCCTATTTGAAGCTGGATTTCCACTAGCATTAAAGTGAAGACTGATAAATATATCTGAGTCGGTATTGTTGGCCATTCTTGAACGTTCGGTGACATAGTCTACAAAGACATCACTGTCTCTTGAAGAAAGAACAGTATAGCCGAGTCCTTCAAGTTCCTTACGTAGCTTTTGATAAACTTGCATGGTTAAGTCTTTTTCATTGGTGTTGTAGTAAACAGCACCAGGATCTTTACCACCGTGACCTGGGTCTAAGAAGATGATATTGTTGTATTTCCCTTTTTCAAACCCGTGGCTTGTAGAAGCTTCGCCAAGCCATTTTCCATCACTTTGAAATTGTTGGTTTTTTCCATTGATTTTATAGGTCCCTGTAACATAGACTCCATTTTCATCTACATAGTAACGGGCTTTATAGTAGCTGTCATCAATCCATTCGCTCTTAGCCATGTAGCCACCTGACTTGAGGTAGTAGGAGCCAATCCATTCACGCTCTGCATAAGTACCACCAGATTTCAAGTAGAACCAACTATCATAGTTTTTATCGAAAATCCATTCTTTTTCAGCCATAGCACCGCTAGCTTTTAGGTAGTAGCTACCTTGCCATTGGTTGCTTGCCATAGTAGCA
Organism: uncultured Streptococcus sp.; assembly: GCA_963530385.1. Classification (GTDB taxonomy): domain Bacteria; phylum Bacillota; class Bacilli; order Lactobacillales; family Streptococcaceae; genus Streptococcus. The sequence continues at coordinate 1,027 of CAUSCX010000076.1, forward strand.
TCTTTGTTAAAGTAGTACCAGGTACCACTAATTTTATCCCACTTATTTTTGATTAACTTACCAGAAGCAAGAGCATAGTACCATTGTCCATCTTGTTTTACCCAAGAATTTTCAGCCATTGCCCCACTATTGGTAAACAGATAGTCATCAAAAATTGTGTTGCTGAGCATGACACCATCTTGATCAAAATAGTACCAGACACCACCGATCTTTTCCCATTTTTGTTGAGAAATTTTTCCATAAGCGTTAGCGTAATACCATTTTTCTTGGAGTTTACTCCAACCAGAATCGATCATGGCCCCGCTACTAGTAAGGATATATCCGTCAAAAATAGTATCGCTCAACATGATGCCATCTTTGTTGAAGTAGTACCATTTTCCGTGGATTTTTTTCCAGTTAAGAACAGGGGCATTATTTTCATAGAAACGCCAGATATTTTCCTCTAATACCCAACCTTCTTTTTGAACTTCTGGTGTCTTGTCTTCTTCTTTCTTAGCTGGATTTGTCGTTTGATTGGCATTTGCTTCAGTTGAAGGTTCAGCTTCCTTGGCTGGGAGACTGTTTTTCTCCACTTTGTCAGTAGAGGTTTCACTATGTGTTGTTTCTACTGGGGTTGACTGTACTTTGTTCTCCTCAGCATAGCTAAGGTTGGTTGTTAGACCAAAAACTGAAAGCGTAATGGCGCTTGCCAAGAGCGTTTTTTTCACTTGATTCATCTCCTATTTTTATTTTTTTATAATTTTATCAGAAAAGTGCCTCATATAGAACATTTAGTGACCAAGATTGATGTGCTGGTGGACTGTATTGCTATAGTTGACTATATCATCACGAAAATTTGAACAATCATGATGATATAGATGAGCAGTGTTAGTAAAAATCCAGCTCGCCAAAAGAATTTAATAAATTTTGGATAATAAAAACTACGTTTTTTATTTAAGAAGAAAAAGACTAACACAATTGCTAGTATTGATAAGGCCGTTCCCAATACTGGAAGTTGATTGTGTGTGAACATCTTAGCGGTAATCAAATAGTATTCAAAAATTAGAAAAGGAAAAGCTAAATCAGCAGCATTGATACCCCTTTTTTTAAACTTAAAGAGTCTGCTTAAAATAATCGCCAGAGCTAAGGTTAGTACCAAAAGCAAGATGGAAGCAAGTTTCATTAAAATCATACCATTATTGTATCATAAAATTTTGAGAATAGAAAAGTAAATTCCTTGATTTATCACTGTTTTAGCAAAAAATCATTGGTAAGAAACAGATGATATACTTCCTACTTGATCAGAATGAATCATGTGTGCGATATGACAATAATTTGAACTTTCAATATAAATCTTTTTTATGTTCATCATAGAAAATATATATTAGTCAGAAGTGAAGATTAGTAGTAGAATGAGTAGCAAATAAAACAAAGGAGTTTCTTATGAAATTAGTTACGTTATGGTCAAAACTCTCACTAGGAATCCAATTATTGGTGGCTTTGGTCTTGGGTGTGATTGCTGCAGTCATCTGGCCACAATTTGTAGGCTTTTATCAATTTTTAGGACAAGCTTTTATTAAATTGATCAACATGGTCATCATCCCACTAATTTTCCCAACTATCGTTGTTGCAGTAGCCGGCGTTATCGGGAAAAAATCTTTTGGAAAAATCTTGACCAAGAGTTTGGTTTACTTTTTCGCAGTAACAACTGCAATTACTCTTTTGTTTGTATTTGCTAGTTACTATTTAGGATTTGGCCAAGGAGTGAATATCGGTCAAACTGGTGGGAACCTTGATGGAATTGCCAATAATGTCAAATTTAGCGAATTTTTGCTTGGTTTTATTCCATCAAATATCGTCAAGTCTCTTTCAGAAGGTGCTCTTTTGCCAATTATCGTGTTTGCTATCTTTCTTGGTTACGGAATTGGGAATCTTAAATCAGAGAAATCTCAGAAAATTATCCAAGGTTTCCAAATCTGGATTGAGGCCATCTACAAGATTGTTACAGTGATCGTCAAACTTTCACCGATTGGAATTTTTGGATTTATCGCTAAAGATGTTGCAACTACTGGTGTTGACAAATTGATTGGACTTGGTCAATTTGTAATCGGAACTTACTTGGCTTATGCTGTATTGGTTCTCCTTATTTTCCCTTTGATTGCCGTCTTCTTTAAAGTGCCGTATTTGTCAGCCTTTCGTGAAAATTGGAGTCTCTTGACTCTGGCTTTTGTTACTGGTAGTTCTAGTGTTGTCTTGCCTTCACTTCTTAAAGATTTGAAAAAACAGGGCCATGATGAGCATACAATTGATTTAGTTGTTCCTTTAGGATATACTTTTAACTTAGAGGGAGCAGCAGTTTATTTCTCTGTAGCTACGATTTTTATCGCGCATGCCTACGGCATTCAATTTTCTTTATCAAGTCTCTTGTTTACTGTTTTATTGTTGACTTTGATTGGAAAAACTGCGGCAACCGTACCATCAGGAGCTATCGTGGTTCTACTAGCTGCAGCACCTCAACTGGGCTTGCCAGTAGAAGGAGTAGCCTTGATTTTTGCAGTTGATTTCTTTGTCAATGCTGGCCGTACTATGATCAATGTTTTGGGTCAAATCTTAACAGTCAGCGTTATTGAAAAAACAGAAGGATATATTTTAGAAGAAGAAAAGGAAAGCCAACTATCAGTCAGCTTTTCTTAAGGAGTTTATAAGTAATGAGTGAAGCAAAAGTTTATGTAATTCATGAGAATCTTGAATGGACCCAACATTTGGTCAAATGGTTGGAAGAACTAGAAGTCCCTTATGAACTGTGGGATTTATCTAGTGGGATATTGGACCTTCAAAGTCCACCACCACAAGGTATCTTTTACAATCGAATGTCTGCCTCTTCTCACACCAGAGGGCATCGCTATGCACCAGAATTTACAGAGCAGGTGACTACTTGGTTAGAAGCACATGGACGCAAGGTTGTAAATGGAACAGGTGCTATCAACCTAGAAATCAGTAAAGTCAAACAATATTTGAAGTTAAACGAGTCAGGTATTGCAACTCCAGCAACAGTTGCAGTTTTGGGCCAAGAAAATATCATTGAAGCAGCCAGAAAATTGAACATTTATCCTTTGATTACCAAGCATAATCGAGCAGGAAAGGGCTTAGGAGTTCAACTCTTCCAAAATGAAGAAGAATTGGAAGCTTATGTCAATAGCCCTCTCTTTGAACCATCAGTGGACGGGATTACCTTGTTACAAGCCTACATCAAACCAAGTGATGGACGCATCCGTCGTTCAGAGTTTATCAATCAGAAGTTCCTTTATACTGTTTCAATCGATTCTTCAGATGGTTTCCAACTGTGCCCAGCAGATGGTTGCCAAATCGGTAAGAGACCAGAGCAACTGGAAACATCTGAGAAATTCCAGATTACAGAACCTCTACCAGATGACCGAAGAGAAGCTTATGAAAACTTCCTAAAAAATGCTCAGATTGATGTTGCTGCTATTGAATGGGTTCAGTCAGAGAGCGGTGATATTTATGTTTATGATGTAAATACAAACACTAACTACAATCCTACCGCAGAAAAAAAAGCCAATATATTTGCCCACCAACATTTAGCTCACTATCTAAAAACAGAATTGCAAGCCCTAACGAATGGACAATAAAGTAGGAAATTCAAAAATCCCCCAGTATTAAATGACTGGGGGATTGATTTGTTTATACTCTTCGAAAATCTCTTCAAACTACGTCAGCTTCCATCTGCAACCTCAAAATAGTATTTTGAGCTGCCTTCGTCAGTTCTATCCACAACTTCAAAACGGTGTTTTGAGCAACCTGCGGCTCGCTTCCTAGTTTGCTCTTTGATTTTCATTGAGTATTAATCGATAAAAAATTATTGCTTTGCTTTAAAATCTGGATCCTTCAAACTTTGAACACTGGCATTGATTACTGCACCGACAATCAATAACTTGGCAATGATAATGAACCAAAACATCATGACAACAACGATGATGGAACTGAAAAATCGAACGTCAACGAGGTAGTTGACATAGTTATTGAAATAAGCTGAAAAGATCGTTAATAGAGATATGAGAGTAAGAAGTACGAATAGACTTCCAGGAAGGACGTAACGAATACGACCGATTTTCACGTTTGGAAGGAAATAATAGAGCATGATTACGATTGCAAAAAGAAAGGCATAAATCAGCGGTCCTGTAAAATCTTGTAGATAAGAAAACAGATCACTCTCGGATTTCCAGTAGTTTTTAAGCAGATCCAACAACATATGACCAAACATACTTAGGAATAAGGCAAGTGCAAAGAGAATTTGAAGTCCCAAACTAACTAGGAGACTCATCAGTTGGTGTGAGATAATTCCTCTATTTTTTGCAATTCCATAAGCTTTATTAAAAGATTTTTGGAGGAAATTCATGGATTTTGAAAAGGTCCAAAGAGCTGATATTACCGCAAAACTCAAGAGTCCAGCAGATGGTTGTGTTAGTACTTCGCGTGCAATCTTTGCTACTACATCATAGATCGTATCTGGTAAAAATTCCTTTAGGGTGATCAAGAAATCAGAGATCGGAATTTGAAAATACGGCAAGATATTGACGGCTATCATAAGTAAAGGGAAGATTGAAATCAACCAATAATAAGCCACAGCTACACTGGTTAATTCAATATCTGAAACATGATAGTAGTGTAAAAAAGCTTTTAATAAGGGTCTATCGTTCAGCTGTTTCCACAACTTTTTCATTTCACAAACCTCCAGTTTTTCTTGTTTTGTATAGACTTTAATTTCTTCGAACTAATTCCATCATATCATAAGGCAGTGTGTTGGCTGATTCTTTTAGAGAATAGGTTTCTAGGTTGTTCACATTTTGTCGTAGTTTTTTAGCATACTGGGCTGAGATGAGTTTTTGTTTCTCGTACTCAAAGATGCATTTACGTTCTAGATAATAACCTCTCAGCATTTCATCGATATTATTGGGTTTGATACGATTGATAACCCGTTCCACAAAGGCACCACTGGTAATATGACTGGTTTCACGGAGACGTGATTCCTGCATGAAGCTGATTAGAGAACTCTTATAAATCCCTTTCAGGTTTTCTAAACTTTCGATAATGATTTCAGTGTTGGCTAGATAGAGCTCTGCAATCTGATCATAATCGATGGCAAGAAGTCTTTGGTTTTCCTTGTCTCTCCAAGAACGAAAGGTTTTTCCAAATGTGACCAACTCATGAAGGAGAAAACGTATAATCCGTATAGAAACAAGGAAGTAATAGGTTAGTCGAGAAGCAAAGTTCCTCTTGATATTTTTCTCCATGCTTTTCAAATAACGTTGATAGACACGATATCCTCTTTCACCGATTTTGCCTTCTTCGTAGGCCTGCTCCAAACCATCGCTTTCAATACTCAGAATCAAGAGTTTAAGAGCTTCCCAGTCTTCCTGGATTTCTTTGTTCTCTTGGCTGAGAATGAGATTTTCAATTCGGCCGTGATAGTTGTCGATAGCAGCATAGAGAGGGACCTTGTTTTTTGTGTTCTCTAAATCCTTCTCTAATTCCATGGTGACATCGTTTAGGATAGCGATGTGCATGAGTTGATCCTTAGATGGTTCTTTCTCTTCAGAAAGGTGTGGGAGTACTAGTAATCCCGTCAGGAAACTTACCAGAGTTACACCAGCTACTAAAAAGAGGAGTAGGGGGTACTCTTGTTCGAGACTTGTTGGAATCAAGAGAATAGTCGCAATCGATACGGTTCCCTTTACACCAGAAAAGGTAAGAAGGAGCATATCTTTGACATACTTGTCTAAACTTTTATGAAGCTTCTTAATCCGAAATGCGTAAAA
>CAUSCX010000077.1:0-6768 GCA_963530385.1 uncultured Streptococcus sp.
CGGCAAATCCGTTGCTTTTTTTGATAGAATCGAGACACTATTGTCCCAAACTCTTCTTTTTGTGTAAAATAGTATTGATAAGTGAAATAAAATCTAAAACATGTTAGAATGTAAGCGAATACAAAACTATACTAACGCTTTTAAGCATAGAGAGAAAGGATGAAGTGAATGACAAATCGATTAAAAACTCCATTTGAGAAAACAAGAGATGATTTTGAACAGGAATTTACTGGAGAAATTGTCGAGCTCTTGATTTTTACCCTCCAAAATGTAAATGGGGCTGCTTCCTTAAAAGATGGTTGTAAAATGCCGTCCGTTCATTTTAAAGCTAGTGTCAATGTTGAAACTCAGGACTTCTCTGAACGTGAGGGACGTTTGGAATGGCTCCTGACCCCAGAAGAATTTGAAGAAAAGCATTGGGGCTTTAGTTTTGAACCCTACAAAATTCATCATATCAAATGCCAAAAACGCCCCTTCATGGAGTTAGAGCCATATATGTCAGAAGTAGCCAATAACTGCTACCACTTGCTGGAATACCTAGATGATCAATCCTCAGACTCTAGGTTAGAGACCTTGATTGAAGCCTATCAAAAACCGGTCATCATTCAAGACGATCTTGGCGAATTCACCTTAAACAGAGCCTACTCTTGGTTTGAAGGATTTATCCCTTACGAGGGTGGTAAGATTCATGCTATCTTTGCTGCGAGTGCAGATGAAAGTCTCCCTCCAAGTTCTTTTGATGATCTAAAGAAATTTATGGGAACTTTCCAAGTTCAAGATACTCGGATTAAAGACTATATTGTCAAAGAACTCTGGGAAACAGCTCAAGACTGGATAGATTCAGATGAAAATGATGTAGTGTTAACAGGAGAGTATTTTACCAACTCACTTTCCTTGAGTGAACTATCGATCAACGAAGATGGAGAATTGACCCTCTACTATGATGATCGTGAAGAAATTTTTGCAGGCCATGCCATCGAAGTTGTCATTGATAAAGAGGGAGAAATCCTTCGAGCAGATTTGGTAGGTTAGTGCTGGATTTTGTCTAGAATATAGAAATAATAGCCTTTTGGGATTGAAACCAAGAGGCTATTTTTCGTTAGTAAGCAAAATAGTTGCATTTTTAATCTTTCTGCAATATACTTGATAAGTCAATAGTTGATAAATCAAGTTTATACAGGGAGGTAGAAATGAAAAAAATTAACGACTTACTGTACCAGCTCCATTTAACAGATCAGATGATCACTCAACTTTTTGAGAAACAGTTGGGAATTAGTTTGACCCGCTATCAAATCCTTCAGTTTTTACTGCAGCAGTCACCCTGCAACCAGATTGCCGTTCAGGAGAAGTTGAAAATCGACCAGGCGGCCTTGACCCGTCATTTTAAGATACTAGAGTCAGAGGGCTATGTCAGTCGCAAGCGTAATCCGGACAATCAGCGAGAAGTCTTAGTTGAATTAACCCAAGAAGCCAAGAATCAACTATTAGTTAATCCGCCTCAACGTCACCTGAAGGTGAAGGAACAGATGGAGAGTATCTTATCGACAGCCGAGCAGAAAGAGCTGACAGCTTTGTTGACAAAACTAGTATCAGGATTAGAAAAAATAGAATTTTAAGGAGAAAACTTTGTCAATCATTACTACTATTTTAGCAACCCTTGTTGCCCTCGAACATTTTTATATCTTTTATTTGGAGAGTATGGCAACCCAATCAGATGCAACCAGTCGTGTCTTTAATATGGACAAGAAAGAGTTGACTCGCCCCTCTGTCACCTCACTGTTTAAAAACCAAGGAATTTATAATGCCTTGATTGGGGTATTTCTTATTTACGGAATTTATTTCTCACATAGCTTAGAAATCGTAACAATCTTTGTGTTGTTTGTCATAGGAGCAGCGACTTATGGTGCCTTAACAGCAGATAAAAAAATTATTCTTAAGCAAGGTGGTCCAGCAATCTTAACGCTTTTAAGTATCCTTTTCTTAAAATAAAAACAACCAGCACTTTCTATTGAAGGTGCTGGTTTTAATCATTCACATTAAACTTTTCTCCGCTTGATTTCGAGTAATCTTTGATAGAAGAAGAATTGACTACTATAGATATAAGGGAAAGAAGGGATGCTCGCAATTCCAAAGCTAATCCAGATAATAAGATACCATGGTAGGAGTTGTAAATCAAGTACGAAGCGTTGGAACTTATAGCCTTTCATAAGGAAGCGACTGGTTTTGAGTACGCGACTTGGCTTGGCAATTCCAATTGCAAGGGTATCACAAAGGAGCAGCTCTACTTGGGAATAAGTGTAGTATTGCGGCAGATAGGCAATGGTTCCCAAAATCATCAGAAAGACGCTACCAAAGAAGTAGAGTGCAAAAGTGAGTAGGAAGTGTTCGATATCTGAATTGGTGACGTCGACAGCTGGAAATTCAGGATGAAGTTCTACAAATTTACGAGCCATAGCACTGCTGTAAAAGAGCAAGTAAACTCCAAAAAGATTAGGGATGCTCCACAAAAAGAGATAGAAACGCTTGAGCAAGAGAGTCAGAAAGGTCTGGGTGAAGAAGCGATTGTCAAGTAAGGACAGACTATCTTTAAAAGAAAGCTCTATCTCGGAAATTCTATAAAGATTAATGGTTGTAAAAAGAGCACCAGATAGGATAATAGAACTTGTGAATCCAACTGCTAGAGGAAAGAGTGAGGACTGGATCAAGCTCATCAAAAAAGTAAAGAAGGATTGATCGAGAATCCCCTCATCAAGTAGGGATAACGGACTTATGAAGCTGGATAGAATCAAGAAAATGCTTGGTAATAAAAAGACAAGCAATAAACGTGGATGTTCAGCTTGAAACTGTTTAGCTTGTTGACGAACTTCTTTTAAATCAATTTTTTGGTATTTCATTCTTTCATTATACCATAGTTCGTGACAGTTCCTGTTTTTTTTGATAGAATCATACAGTATGCCCTTGGGCACAAAGTAAGAACTGGGACTGTCTTTCCCAGCTTCGGAGGTAAAAAATGTCAGATTCACCAATCAAATATCGTTTGATTAAAAAAGAAAAACACACGGGAGCTCGTCTGGGTGAGATTATCACGCCACACGGAACCTTCCCAACTCCTATGTTTATGCCAGTTGGGACTCAAGCAACGGTCAAAACCCAATCGCCAGAAGAGTTAAAAGAGATGGGGTCAGGAATTATCCTATCTAATACTTATCACTTGTGGCTGCGTCCTGGAGATGAGTTGATTGCTCGAGTAGGTGGGCTTCATAAGTTCATGAACTGGGATCAGCCTATCTTGACAGATAGTGGCGGTTTCCAAGTATACTCTCTAGCGGATAGTCGTAACATCACAGAAGAAGGGGTAACGTTCAAGAACCACCTCAATGGTTCTAAAATGTTTCTATCACCTGAAAAAGCCATCTCTATCCAAAACAATCTAGGGTCAGACATCATGATGTCCTTTGACGAATGTCCTCAATTTTATCAGCCTTATGATTATGTGAAGAAGTCAATCGAACGTACCAGCCGTTGGGCAGAGCGTGGTTTAAAGGCTCATCGTCGTCCACATGATCAAGGTTTGTTTGGGATTGTACAAGGTGCAGGATTTGAAGATCTTCGTCGTCAGTCAGCTCATGACCTTGTCAGCATGGACTTCCCAGGATACTCTATCGGAGGGTTGGCAGTAGGTGAAACTCATGAAGAGATGAACGCAGTTTTGGACTTCACCACTCAACTCCTTCCTGAAAACAAACCTCGCTACTTGATGGGAGTAGGAGCGCCAGATAGTTTGATTGATGGCGTTATTCGTGGGGTCGATATGTTTGACTGTGTCTTGCCGACTCGTATCGCTCGTAATGGAACTTGTATGACTAGCCAAGGACGTTTGGTTGTCAAGAATGCCCAGTTTGCGGAGGACTTTACCCCACTTGATCCTGAGTGCGATTGCTACACATGTAAGAACTACACCCGTGCCTACCTTCGTCACTTGCTCAAGGCCGACGAAACCTTTGGTATCCGCTTGACAAGTTACCATAACCTCTACTTCTTGCTCAATCTCATGAAGCAGGTCCGTCAGGCTATTATGGATGACAATCTCTTGGAATTCCGTGAGCATTTTGTTGAAAAATATGGCTACAATAAATCAAGTCGTAATTTCTAAGATTATCAATCTAAAGCTGAAATCCTAAGTTTTCTCTTAGGATTTTTCTTATTTTTTTGATAGAATAAAGGTAATATGGAATGAACATTAGATGGTTTTTTTACTACTCTAATGAACGGAGAATAAACTCGTATGCGTATTAAATGGTTTTCCTTGATCAGGATTACAGGCTTACTCTTGGTGCTTTTATACCATTTCTTTCAGACGGTTTTTCCAGGAGGTTTCTTCGGGGTTGATGTCTTTTTCACCTTCTCAGGTTTCCTAATTACGTCACTCCTGTTAGAAGAATTTGGACAAAAAGGGAAAATCGATATCTTAGGATTTTTCAGGAGACGCTTCTATCGGATTTTTCCCCCAGTCGTCTTGATGATCCTGGTTGTTATGCCTTTTACTTTCTTGGTTCGACAGGATTATGTGGCAGGAATCGGTGGTCAGATTGCTGGTGTCCTTGGTTTTATGACTAACTTCTATGAAATGATGACAGGAGGAAGTTATGAATCTCAATTCATCCCTCACCTCTTTGTTCACAACTGGAGTTTAGCGGTTGAAGTTCATTACTATATCTTGTGGGGCTTGGCAGTTTGGCTCATGTCTAAGCAAGCCAAAACAGGTGGGCAACTACGGGGAATGGTCTTTCTACTATCTTCAGTTACCTTCGTCGTTAGCTTTCTTTCAATGTTTATTGGTAGCTTTATCGTTAGTTCATACTCAACGCTTTACTTTTCAAGTTTGACTCATGTTTATCCATTCTTTTTAGGAAGTGTGCTTGCGACCTTGATAGGAGTTCGTCATACGACACCTCTTCTCAAACGTTTGAATCAAACCCTAGATTTGAAACAGACCTTGCTAGTATTTGGGGCTGGTCTCGGAGTTTTACTCTTATTGACCTTCTTTGTGAAATTCAATTATCTCTTTGCCTACTTGCTTGGCTTCTTGTTGGCAAGTTTAGCTGCCCTTCTGATGATCGTTGCAGCACGAGTTTTACATGAGAAAACTCCGACGATTGAAGAACCCAAGGTAATTAGCTTCTTAGCTGATATCAGCTATGCCGTCTATCTTTTCCACTGGCCGTTTTATATCATTTTCTCTCAGTTGATGAGCAACTTACCGGCAGTGATTCTCACCACTATCTTTTCTTATCTCTTTGCAAGCCTTTCTTTCTATGTGATTGAACCTTTCATTGCCGGGAAGAACACTAGCTTATTGCAAAAGGTAAAAGAAATTCCGCATATTCAACCAATCTTTGCGGGTAGCGTCGGTTTTCTCAGCTTGCTGACACTGATTGTGATGCTCATAGCTCCCCAAGTCGGTGCTTTTGAAACGGATTTGATGGTAAATGGCCTCAATCAAGCTCAAACCAATATTACCCGTACAAAAACCATGGCGGATCAAGCAGAAGCCAGTCGCTACAACATTGCTGAAGGTGTATCCATTATCGGAGATTCTGTAACCTTGCGTGCAACACCTGGACTTAAAGAGGTTCTACCAGACGCTCAGACAGATGGTCAAGTAAGCAGAAATACCAAGCAAGCCAATGCTATTATGCTCAACCACAGTCAGAATAAAGTCCTCCCTAAAATAGTTGTTATTGCTACTGGAGTGAATAACCCTGAGGATTATAAGGCTGATATCGATTCTTTGATAACAAATCTACCTAAGGGCCATCAGCTTGTACTTGTGACACCTTATGAAGGGGACAAAACTCAAGCAACTCAGCCTTATGTAGAACAGTATGCTAGCTATGTGCGTGAAGTAGCTCAAAAGTATCCTTACATTGAGGTTGCAGACTGGAATCAGGTGTCTAAAGATCATCCAGACATCTGGAAAGGAACGGACCAGGTTCACTTTGGAAGTAATAATACCAAACTAGAAGAGGGAGCTAAGCTCTACGCAGAAACGATAGCATCAGCTATCAAGGCCTTGGCAGATAAGCCTGTGAAATCAAAATAATATTTAAAAAGTAGAGATGACCGTTCTCTACTTTTTCTTTTTAGAAAGTACTTCTTAGAAAATAATTCATTCTCTAAGCCTCTTTCTCTAACCTATGGTAATATCGTCTTACTCTAGGTTGTTAGATCTTTGGGTAGTTTGGCCCAACTATGGCAATCTCTAGGCTTTCGTTTTTATGGCGGATCACGTCTTGATTGGGAAAAACTTGCCAAATTGTCAGAATTATGAGAAAATAGGTGCAGTTTACAAATGGAGGGAATGCAATGAGAGAAGATATCAAAATCAATGATCGTGCTCTAGCATTAGGAAAACAAATCATTGACAAGCTAGAAAAAGTTTACGATACAGATGTGGAACTAGATGTCTATAATCTTGGCTTGATTTACGAGATTCATTTGGACGAGGCTGGTCTTTGTACAATTGTCATGACCTTCACCGATACAGCCTGTGACTGTGCAGAAAGTTTACCTATTGAAATTGTGGCAGGTCTGAAACAGATTGAAGGAATTGAGGATGTTAGGGTTGAAGTTACCTGGTCACCTGCCTGGAAGATTACACGCATCAGTCGCTATGGACGTATAGCACTTGGACTACCACCGCGCTAAAAAACAAGAGAGAGTGGGACAGAAATCGGTAATTCGTTAGAATTCGATTTCGTCGTCCCA
>CAUSCX010000078.1:0-6210 GCA_963530385.1 uncultured Streptococcus sp.
ATTGCTAGGGCGTAAACGACATAGTCTACAACAAAGCTACTAAGAGATGATAAGGCAAATTTAAAGATATTTTTATAAATCATGAGTCCGTCTTGGATTGGGCGGAAGTGTGAAGCCTCATTGTCATTAATATAGACAGTTTCAATAGGAACTTCTAAAATCTCGTATTCTTTCGTTGCTTCGAGCAACATATTCATTTCATATTCGTAACGTTGGCCTTCAATCTTAAGCATAAACGGTATCAAGTTTGTAGTAAAAGCACGAAGACCTGTCTGCGTATCTGTTACTCCTACTCCTGTTTGAAGCTTAAAGAGAGCTTTGGTTAAGCTGTTACCAAAACGGCTACGAAGGGGAACTTTTCCAGAAAAGGCACGTACACCCAAGATTAGCTTGTTTGGATTTTCGGAAGCTTTATTAGCCGTGCGGAAAATATCCCATACCTTGTGCTGTCCATCCGCATCTGCTGTGACAACCGTACCATAAATGTTTTGTTCTTGGATATAAGTAAAGGCTGTTTTTAGAGCCTGCCCTTTACCTTGGTTCACTTGGTGACGAATGACAGTAGCAAATTGTTTTGCTTTATCAAAGATTTTTTGGCACTTTGATGAACTGCCGTCGTCTATGACTAAAATATGAAAATCACTCTTTTCATGAATTTTTTCGATGAGTTTGATAAGTTTATTATCTGGTTGATAAGCTGGAATGACTATGTAGTTCATATCGATACCTCTTTCTTTGGTGATGGTATAACTATACAGAACATCGCTTAAAGATACCTTATATCAGTTTTCTTTAAGATTGGGTTTAAAAAACTTTAAGCTTAAAGAAAGGACTTATCACTTAATAAGAAATATGGTTTGAATTTTCAGATAAAAATAAATATACAAAAATCCCCAAATAGTAACTGTATTTGAGGATGAATCTTATCATACAATGAGAGTGCTTAGTCTATTTTCTCTCTTAATCTTTCAACAAAGAGATAAGCTGCGGGGCAGGTTAGAGTATTTTTAATAGTAAGATTATTGATTTGGTAAATCTTCTTACGGTCAGTATGTGGAAATTCACGACAGGCTTTTGGACGGACATCGTAGATGGAACAGAGATTATCGCCTCCTAAGAAGGGACAAGGCATTGACTTAAAGACTTTATCCCCGTCTTCATCTACTTGCAAAAACTCAGCTTCAAAGGCTGGCAATTTCATTTTAAAGTATTTCGCGATACGTGTGATATCTGCTTCTTTGAAGTCTGGACCAAGACTCTTGCAACAGTTAGCGCAGGCTGTACAATCAATTTCAGTAAAAACTTCTTGATGGATTTCAAGGGCAATTTTATCCAAATTTTTAGGTGCTTTCTTTTTCAGATTTCCTAAAAACTTCCGATGCTCTTTTTGTTTTTGCAAGGCTAGTTGGTGATAATATTCGATATCGATTTCTTTTGACATAGTTTCTTTCTATTTTTTTAATGTTGACACAAACATTTTCAGTTTATACATAAAATAAATTATGTAAAATACTTTTAAGACTAATTTTAACAATAATGAGTCTCTCCATGCAGAACGAAAACTACTGCTATACTATCATTCTTTCTAAAAAGGGTTTCATGCAGTTGGTTAAAATGCCTTCTATCCAAGATTTTTGAGCGGACGATAGGTTTTCCGCATCTAAACATTCCTTTAGAAAATCCCGTACCTGATCAGGTTCTATTTCAAATTCAAAAGCCTTCATTTTGTAGAAAAAGTCAAACAAAGTGTTAGAGAGATAGTCAGTTGAAAATGGGATTTCTCCAGTTTTTCGATACATGGTTAAAAGTCGAGAAAAGCGAGCTTTTTCTTCTGGAATATCTTGAAAATAAGAGTTTAACAACCATACTTGCTTTTGTTTTCTTTCAAGGGGATCTTGACTAGCAATACGTTGATCCTTTTCGAGTTCTCTTTGATACTGTTTTGATTTTATAGAACGTTCTGTCCGATTTTTACCAAAGAGAATCTTTTCCCACTGGCGTTCTTCTAGAGTCAGTGTTTCGCTCAGTCCAAAGTAATCTTGATAGGCACGTTCAGCTGGTCCCATTGCTAGAACCAGGTTATCCGCATATTGTTTTGCAATCTTGTCTCGCTTCTTTCGTTCCTTTTCAGCTTTGATTCGAAGTTCTTGCTCATAGTCAATTTTTTCTTTTCCTAGTTTAACTAGATAAAGTTGATCGTCAGATTTTCCAAGTAGAAAGGGTTTGATAAATTTCTCAAGGACTTCTTCCATACGAGCTTTCTTCAAAGGCTCTGCCTTAGTCCAACTTCCACCTTGAAATACCTCCAAAAAGAGTTGATAATCCTTTTCTGGTGAGAATTGATTACCTCGATTTGACTTAAAAGCTCCCTTTTTCCATAGCCAGTTGATCAGTCGCTCATCAAAATCTGTTTTATTAACTCGAATGGTTTCTTTTTTCTGGACCTTTCTGGTTAGATTTTCAAGCTTTCTGAGAAGTTTTTCCTCCTCTTCTAGCTGTTGATCTAGGCTAATTCTCTGGAAATGGCGAACACAGTCACTCCCAATGGGAAAGAGACGTTTGCCAGTAACTCCGTTAAAAAGTTCATAAGCATACTTAATAGCATTACCGCAGACACAATTGCTTCGACCGATTCCATTAAAAATCAAGGAAACTTCACTCCATTCTTTGGTAGCTTGTTCCCAAGTATCGGCTTTAGAGGCCTCTAAAACTGCATCATATAAGTTTTTTCTAACAGGAATGGACATGATGTCTCCTTTCTTTTTAGAGTTTAACGACTTCTACTTGGTCTTTACCAAGTAGAATCAAATATTTCTCAACTGTTTCTATCTGATAAGAGCGAGATAGAGCCTCTGCATAGAGATCCAATTGTCCTCGATAGCGTTCAACAAGCTGACTAGCATGCTCATAACGATCTGTCTTGTAGTCAAAGAGAACAATTTTATCCTCATAGAGGAGATAACCATCTAAGATTCCACGAACAACAAAGTCTTCCTGACTCTTAGCATCTCTTTTTAACATAGAGAAGGGCTGTTCTCGATAAAGTTTATCTTGATTTGCAAGAATCTCTTGACCTAGAGCTGTATCAAAGAAGGACAAAATTTTTCCTAGATTGATTTTGGATTTGACATCCGAACTTACTTGAACTTGCTCTAAAGCTTCTGTCAAGGTTTCCAATGTAGGTTTTTTATCGAGATTGATTCGTTGCATGAGTTCATGGGTAGCACTACCAATTTCAGCACCAGTAACTTTATTAGTTTTAGAGAAATCAGGAAGGTTGAATTGAACAGTGCTTTCTTTTAGTTGACTTTGACCAGCTACTACTACGCCTTCCATATCCATGACGGGTTCATAGAATTTTTTAATCTGACTTGGCGTTTGAACACTTGGAAGATTAATTGCTGCTCGGTGGACTTGATTATAGACTTCCACTTCTTTCAGCATTTCTAAAGCTTCCCTAATAGTATCAGATTGACGGTTGCTTGTCTGAGAAAGATCTTGGAGCTGGCTTTTAGTTTCCAATTTACCGATAGCTTCTTCTGTCAGTTGTTCTTCACCCTCGAAACGAACACTAAAGTGTAAGTCCTCTTTAGAAAAAGCTTGATAGATGGCCCAAATCCAATCTTGGAAATTAGTAGCATCTAGTCTAGTTTCTCGAGTCAAAAGCCCTTTTCCATTTGTCGGATATTCTTTAGCTTCTAATTTTTCACGAGAACCTTTCCCGACTAAATATAATTTTTTCTCAGCTCGCGTCATGGCTACATAAAGCAAACGCATGAGTTCAGAATAACTTGCTAACTGAAGTTCTTCTTCGTTTTGACTATAAGTCAAGCTTGGAATCGATAATTTAATCGTAGATGGAACGTATTCCTCTTTGGCATTTGTAGCTACTCTAGCAACATACTTGAGCCCAAGGCCATTTTTACGACTTAGGATAACTTCAGACATGGAATCTTGCTGATTAAATTGCTGATCAATATTAAGGATAAAGACATAAGGAAACTCAAGGCCCTTACTTTTATGAATACTCATAAGTTCTACAGCATCCTTAGGTGGTGCCACAGCGACATTGGCAAGATCATGCTGGGCTTCCAAGACTTGGTCAATCATTCGAATAAAGCGAGATAATCCCTTGAAATTACTCTTTTCAAACTGATCGGCTCTTAGGGCAAGGGCGTAGAGATTTGCCTGTCTAGCCTGACCATTTGGCAAAGCGCCAACATAGTCATAGTAAAAGCGGTCGCTATAAATTTTCCAAATGAGATCATAAAGTGAATGCGTTTTTGAATATAAACGCCAAGAATTAACAGTTTCCATGAAAAAGTTAAGCTTTTTATGGAGTTCAGGATTAATTAAATCCTTTTGGATACTAATTTGGGCTCGAGCATTGACTAGTTTCTCATAAAAGTTTTCTTGAACCTTATCCTCGGATTTCTGAAGGGCTAATCGAGCCAGTTCATCTTCATCAAAGCTAAACATTGGAGACTTCATTAAAGCAACTAAAGCGAAATCTTGAAGAGGGTTATGGATGACTCGAAGAGTGTCTAACATAACTTGGACTTCTAAAGACTGTAAATAGTTGCTTTGAGCACCATCTGTCTTGACTGGAATCCCATACTCAGACAAGGCAAGTAGAACCTGATCATTGCGACTTCTGCTTGCAGTCAAAAGAGCAATATCCTTGAATGGCACACCTTTATCATTATGAAGATGAATTATCTCCTTAACCACCATCCGCATTTCACCAGTCAGTTTGTTGGTTACTAATTCCTCATCGTCATCACTATCATCATCCTTAGCATATAAGAGAACTTCTGCCTTGTTTTCAGGATTTGCTTGAATATCAGTATTCCCAAAAACAAGCTGGTGCATACCATCATAAGAAATCTCTCCAACTTCCTCATCCATGAGATGCTTAAAGACGCCATTAGTAGCATCAAGTACTTCTGAACTACTACGGAAATTTTCCTTGAGCAGTATTAACTGACCTTCTTTGCCATCTTGAGCATAGCTATGAAATTTTTCATTGAAGATTTGGGGATCTGCTTGTCTGAAACGATAAATGGACTGCTTAATATCTCCTACCATAAAACGATTATGACCGTTTGAGAGGAGTTCCAGCATTCTTTCCTGGATGTGGTTGGTATCTTGGTACTCATCGACCATGACTTCGTGGAAGCGTTCCTGGTATTCTCGACGAACCTGAGGGTAGTTTTCTAAAATTTCAATGGTATAGTGGCTAATATCCGCAAATTCAAAGGCGTTTTCTTCACGTTTACGTTGTCGATAAGCTACAACAAAATCTCTCATGAAAACTTGGAAAGTCTTAGCCAAGTCCCAAGACTCTTGATGATATTCTTCTTGGAATTTCAATAAAGTAATTTGGTCATTTAATGCGTTCAGCTTTTCAAACTTGTCTTTTCTCTCTTGGTTGTACGCTTCTTTTAGAGCTTGGAGTTCAGCCTTGCGACTAGCATTTGTAAGAGCACGGCCACCCTTATCCTTAGAAATATTCACAACTCGCTCTAGAACTTCTTGATATTGATTAAAAGTTGATTCGTTGGTTAAAGCTCCAATTTCATCAAGAACTTGTTGGACAGATTCTAAGTAGGCTGCTTTTCCAAATTCCTTGGCATCATTCTCCAAATGGTAACGGAAAAAGCTTTCTAAATCCCAAAGTCTTTCTTTTATAGCATCTGCGAGTTTTTCTTTGGAAACTGTAAAATCAGCCTCTTCAAAGCCTTTTAGAAAAGAATTTTCTAGCCAAGCCTGAGGATTACTTGTAGATTGCAAAAAGTCATAAATCATGTAGACCTGTTTACGCAATCCACGTGCATCCTTGCTTTTACCTGCAAAGTTCTTGACCAGCTGACTAAACTTGACTTGTTCTTTACCTTGGTAGTGACTTTCAAAAACTTGACGAAACACTTCGTTTTTTAAGATAAGTTGCTCACTTTCATTCTCAAGAATCCGAAAATTTGGGGCGAGGTCAATCAGATAACCATGTTTAGCCAGGAACTTCTGAGTAAAAGAGTCCATAGTTCCAATGGCAGCGTTTGGTAAATCAGCTAATTGTCTTCCAAGATGTTTTTTAAGCTCCAAATCTTGAGTCTCTTGGATTTGTTGGCTGATTTTCTTCTCCAAGCGTTCTTTTAACTCGGTTGCTGCCTTTACCGTAAAGGTTGAGATAAAGAGTTGGCGAATTTCTAC
>CAUSCX010000079.1:0-6004 GCA_963530385.1 uncultured Streptococcus sp.
TGGGTTTCCCCGTATTTTTGTGAAGACTCGCCTAGCATCGTGGGACGAACCACTTAAAAGAAGAGCTCTAAGTATAACAAAGAATAAACTAGGAATTGAGCCGAAGACATAACTTATGTTAGGCAAGGCGATAATGACGAAGTTTAAATTTGTTATACGACGAGCAACGATGTTCGTGCGGTTGCACAGGATCGTGCATAGTCAACTCTTCAAGTATAGCATGATTCCTAATTTTTGACAAGTATTAATCATCGAATTTAAACTTTTTCTCCAACTTTTTTCCTCCAAGATGCAAAAAGCATACTTAGATAAAAAATACTCATCATGATTGGAATCCCTAAAATTGTTTTTTCTTTATAAGAAATACTCAGATAAGCTGATACAACAACTCCGAGAACAAAGCTAGATAGTAGGCTGACAAAGATAAGACCTTCTCGTAAAAAAGGAGTATGTTTTGTGCGAACATATTCCCCAAATGCTAACATGGTTCGTTTGATATTACCAGTCATAAAAGCATTGTTATATGCGATTCCTGAAACTTCCCCGAATGCTGTTGTTACAAGTCCCATACAAAATGCTAACGGTGGTACTATGTATATATTATCAACCGTCAAGGGAACAAATCCTATAATCAAAGATAAAATTGCTAGTGGAATAAGGGATAGAATTGGTTTTCTTACAATCCGTAACTTTTCTTTATAGACTGTCAAGAGGAAAACACCTACCATAAAGGAAATCAAGGTCATTACCTTGACACTGGCATCTGAAACATTGTCTTGAATGAGACCAACGGAAAGGAAAACGACATTCCCCGTTTGACCTGCAACTAGAGTATTCCCACGTATGATAAAGGTATAGGCATCTACATAACCCGCACAAAAAGTCAAAAAAAGCGCCAATCTTTTTGAATGACGAGAAATTTTTCTCATAGGTAATAATCTCATACTACACTCCTATTTTTTCTGAATCTATTGTACCATTTTTTGATGAAAATTCGAAGTATCAAATAAAAGAATTGTCTCCCTTTGGCTAGTTTAGTCTATCTGTGATATAATGAAAGCAGTCATTACTTGTAGAAAAGGAGATTTCATGCTAAAACTTGGTATTATCGGTACTGGTGCAATCAGTCACCACTTTATAGAAGCTGCTCATACTAGTCAGGAATTCCAGTTAGTGGCTGTTTATTCAAGAAAGCTCACGACTGCTCAGCAATTTACTAGTCCTTATCAAAATGTTAGTCTATTTGATAATTTAGAGGATTTCTTCCAATCTGAATTTGATGTTGTCTATATCGCAAGTCCCAATTCTCTGCACTTTACTCAAGCCAAGGCCGCTTTATCTGCTGGCAAGCATGTTATCCTTGAAAAACCAGCTGTGACTCAACCCCAAGAATGGCAAGAGTTAATTCAAATAGCTCAGGAGAATCATCGTTTTATCTTTGAAGCAGCAAGAAACTATCATGAGGAAGCCTTCACAATTATTAAAAACTTTTTAGCAGATAAGCAAGTTTCAGGTGCAGATTTTAACTATGCCAAGTATTCTTCTAAGATGCCTGACCTCCTTTCTGGAAACACTCCGAATGTATTTTCAGATCGTTTTGCTGGTGGGGCTCTCATGGACTTAGGAATTTATCCGATCTATGCTGCGGTTCGCTTGTTTGGAAAGGCACTTGATGCGTCCTATCAAGCTCAACAACTTGACAACACCATTGATTTAAATGGAGATGGTATCTTATCTTATCCCGGTTATCAAGTCCATATCAAGGCTGGTAAAAATATTACTTCTAATCTGCCTTGTGAAATATACACAACAGATGGAACCTTGACGCTCAACACTATTGAACATGTCCGCTCTGCTATTTTCACAGATCATCAAGGTAATGAAACACATCTACCTATTCACCAGGCACCTCATACCATGACTGAGGAGGTCGCTGCTTTTGCTAACATGATCAAACAGCCAAACATAAAACTCTACCAAGATTGGCTGGATGATGCAACACACGTCCATAAGCTACTTTACACCATGCGCCAGACTGCTGGCATTAGATTTGAGGCAGAAAAATGAAAACCAAACTACCTACAGAATGGCTAGAGCTAACCGAAAAACTCGACTTTCAAGAATTCACCCCCATTCAAACTCAGATTTTTGAGCCGATTTTAGACGGTCAAACCCTCCTTGGAGTCAGTCCAACTGGTACAGGAAAAACTTTAGCTTATCTCCTACCAAGTCTTCTCCGTCTCCAACAGAAAAAAGCGCAGCAACTATTGATTTTAGCACCAAATACTGAACTTGCTGGTCAGATTTTCGATGTCACCAAAACATGGGGCGAAGCTATCGGCTTAACCGCTCAGCTATTCCTTTCTGGCTCGAGTCAAAAACGTCAAATCGAACGACTGAAAAAAGGACCAGAAATTCTGATTGGAACTCCTGGGCGTATCTTTGAACTGATTAAATTGAAAAAAATCAAGATGATGAATGTGGAAACTATTATTCTTGATGAGTTCGATCAGTTGCTAGATGATTCTCAAATCCACTTTGTAGAAAAGATTACTCACTATGCACCTCGCGACCACCAACTCATCTATATGAGTGCCACTACCAAGTTTGACCAAGATAAGATTGCACCTAACACGCGCACGATTGATCTATCCGATCAAAAGCTCGATAACATCCAACACTTCTACATGCAAGTAGACCAACGACACAGGGTTGATATGCTTAGAAAACTGGCACATGTCGAGGATTTCCGTGGCCTAGTCTTCTTTAATAGTTTGTCAGACCTCGGAAACGCTGAGGAAAAATTACAATATCGTGATGTCCTAGCTGTTTCTCTAGCTAGCGATGTCAACGTTAAGTTCAGAAAAGTTATTCTCGAAAAATTCAAAGACAAGCAACTAACACTACTTCTTGCAACAGACCTTCTAGCTCGTGGTATCGACATTGATAGCTTGGAATGCGTGGTTAACTTTGACGTTCCTAGAGATATGGAAACTTACACTCACCGCGCTGGCCGTACAGGACGTATGGGAAAAGAGGGCTATGTAATCACACTTGTAACGCATCTCGAAGAAATCAAAAAGCTGAAGAAATTTGCAAGTGTACGTGAAATTGTCTTGAAAAATCAAGAACTCTATATCAAATAGAGGCTGGGACAAAAATCCCAACCTCATTTTTTATTAGCAAAAAAACTTTGACCTGCTAGCTGATTTGGAACTAGAAAATCGAGACTTTGTCTATCGATTTCTCCTCCAACGGCTTTCTTACCCCCAGGTAATTTCTAAGCGATAGTTTGCGAATGGAGTTCCTTCTTTGTTTTGTAGTTGATAGGCTAGTTCAATCTTTTGTTGTTCAACTTGATAATGGCTTGTTTGGATGATAAACTCCTGTATCCCCATTGGTGTAGGTATATAGGCTAAACTATCAGCTTCCTTCAGAAAACGCATGATGGTCTTAGGGTTGGAAAATCGAGACATCACCAACTCTGTATCATTAAACTTGAGTACCACTTTTTCCTTCTCTTCATTGTAAAAAAGGAGATAGGAAAAATCACCTTTCTCACGTAACTCAACATCATAAAGTTGGTCGATCACTTCCAATTGTTCATCAAATTGGATGGTATTTCTCATTCGAATCTTCACTTCAAGTCCTCTTTCTTCACTCTTATCCTACTATTTTACCAAAAACTGTGGCTTTTTGCTATAATGGTTTTATGAATGAAAAAGTATTTCGTGACCCTGTTCACAATTATATCCATGTTGACAATCAGATTATCTATGACTTAATCAATACCAAAGAATTTCAACGGCTTCGTCGTATCAAGCAGCTCGGAACATCCAGTTACACCTTTCATGGTGGAGAACATAGTCGTTTCTCTCACTGTCTGGGTGTTTACGAGATTGCACGACGCATCACCGAGATTTTTGAAGAAAAGTATCCTAAAGAATGGGATGCCTCGGAGTCCCTCCTAACCATGACTGCAGCCCTCCTTCATGACTTAGGACATGGTGCCTACTCGCATACTTTTGAAAATCTCTTTGATACCGATCATGAGGCGATTACGCAGGAAATTATCCAAAGCCCTGAGACAGAAATTCACAAGGTTCTTTTACAGGTAGCCCCAGATTTCCCTGAAAAGGTAGCTAGCGTTATAGACCACACTTATCCAAATAAGCAGGTGGTCCAGCTGATTTCGAGTCAAATCGATGCAGATCGCATGGACTATCTCTTACGTGACTCCTATTTTACAGGTGCTTCTTATGGGGAATTTGACCTAACACGTATCTTACGAGTTATTCGCCCTATCGAAAACGGAATTGCTTTCCAACGAAACGGGATGCATGCCATCGAAGACTATGTTCTTAGTCGCTATCAAATGTATATGCAGGTATATTTCCATCCAGCAACACGTGCTATGGAAGTACTTCTGCAGAATCTTTTGAAACGTGCTAAAGAACTTTATCCAGGAAACAAGGACTTCTTTACACTTACATCCCCACATCTACTGCCATTTTTCGAAAAAAATGTTAGCTTAGCTGACTATCTATCTTTGGATGACGGAGTTATGAATACCTATTTCCAACTATGGATGACCAGTCCTGACAAGATTCTCGCAGACTTGTCGCAACGCTTTGTCAATCGCAAGGTCTTTAAATCAATCACCTTTTCACAAGAAGATCAAGAACATCTTTCATCTATGAGAAAACTGGTAGAAGATATCGGCTTTGATCCTGACTATTACACAGCTATCCATAAGAACTTTGACCTTCCTTATGATATCTATCGCCCTGAATCTGAAAACCCACGAACTCAGATTGAGATTATACAAAAAAATGGAGAACTAGCAGAACTCTCTAGCCTTTCTCCTATCGTTCAATCCCTTGCTGGCAGTCGCCACGGAGATAATCGTTTCTATTTCCCTAAAGAAATGTTGGATCAAAACAGCATCTTCGCAAGCATCACTCAGCAATTTTTACACTTGATTGAAAACGATCATTTTAAACCAAATAAAAACTAAAAGAGGAACTATATGAGTATTAAACTAATCGCCGTCGATATCGATGGAACCCTTGTCAACAGCCAAAAGGAAATCACTCCTCAAGTCTTTTCTGCCATCCAAGATGCCAAAGCAGCTGGTGTCAAAGTTATGATTGCAACTGGTCGCCCTATCGCAGGAGTTGCCAAACTTCTAGACGACTTGAAATTAAGAGATGAGGGTGACTATGTAGTGACCTTCAACGGTGCCCTTGTCCAAGAAACCGCTACAGGTCATGAAATTATCAGCGAATCCTTGACTTACGAGGATTATCTAGATATGGAATTCATCAGTCGTAAGCTCGGTGTCCATATGCATGCTATTACCAAGGATGGCATCTACACAGCCAATCGCAATATCGGAAAATACACTGTTCACGAATCAACCCTCGTCAGCATGCCCATCTTCTATCGTACACCTGAAGAAATGGCTGATAAGGAAATCGTCAAGTGTATGTTTATCGATGAACCGGAAATTCTTGATGCTGCTATTGAAAAGATTCCAGCAGAATTTTACGACCGCTACTCTATCAACAAATCTGCTCCTTTCTACCTCGAACTTCTCAAAAAAGGTGTAGACAAGGGTTCAGCTATCACTCACTTAGCTGAGAAACTTGGTTTGAACAAGGATGAAACTATGGCTATCGGTGACGAGGAAAATGACCGTGCCATGCTTGAAGTTGTTGGTAACCCCGTTGTTATGGAAAACGGAAATCCAGAACTCAAAAAAATCGCCAAATACATCACTAAATCTAATGACGAATCAGGCGTTGCTCATGCCATTCGAACTTGGGTGTTGTAGAAGAAATGGATACATCAAAAACCGCTCAGCAGAGCGGTTTTTGATGTCTGATTACTGCCAAGATTGCAGAGAATAAAGCTAGTTGCAGCCACTGCTCCAACACTAATTAAGGATTTAGTTTTGACTTTATTTAACATCTTAGACCTTCTTTCTATAAAAACTAGGTCA
>CAUSCX010000080.1:0-5964 GCA_963530385.1 uncultured Streptococcus sp.
TTTCCAAGTTCTTCAACGATAATTTCTTGTACTTTTTCAAATACTGCCATGATAGACTCCTTTAAAATAAATAGTTTTTATAACAATGTGTTCACCACATGATTACCTAAATTGTAACAATAAGCGTGCCCCATGTCAAACCTCCACCGAAGCCTGACAAGAGAATATTTTGGCTACCATCCAAACGAATGAGCCTTTCCTCTACACACTCTGAAAGTAGGATCGGAATACTTGCCGCACTGGTATTTCCATACCTAGTCATATTGGCAGGAAGCTTGTCTCGATCTACACCGATCTTTCTAGCCATCTTATCTAGAATGCGGATATTAGCTTGATGAAGCAAGAGATAATCTAGTTCTTCTGCCGACAGAGGACTCTCTACTATAGTATTTTTTATAGACTTAGCAACATCTCGAATTGCAAAGTCAAAAACTGCTCGACCATCCATTCTCAAGAAAGCATCGGGCTTTTCTTGATTTGAAAATGGTGAAGTTAAACCAGTCTGTCCATATGTCAAACACTCACTTCGCGAACCATCGCTATTGAGACTCTCCGCTAGGAAATGGGGCTCTTCGCTTGCTTCTAACAAGATGCCCCCAGATCCATCTCCAAATAGGACAGCAGTTGAGCGATCTGACCAGTCTAAAGCTTTTGACATGGTTTCACTTCCGATGACCAGACCCTTACAATAAACTCCTGAAGAGATGAACTTCTCTGCAGTTGATAGAGCAAAGATAAATCCACTACAGGCAGCTGTTAAGTCATAGGCAAAAGCCTTGTGAGCGCCGATTTTAGCCTGAACACGAGCGGCTGTTGAAGGCATCATCGAGTCAGGTGTCATCGTAGCTAGAATGATAAAATCCAACTCTTCAGCAGAAATCCCTGACTTCTCTAGGAGTTGTTTTGCAACTGCCGTTGCCAAATCTCCTGTTGACTCTGTCTTAGAAATGCGACGTTCCTTAATCCCAGTTCGACTTGAAATCCATTCATCACTCGTATCCATGACCTGAGCTAAATCCTCATTTGTGACAATCTGCTCGGGTACATAATGAGCAACCTGGCTTATTTTTGCAAAAGCCATTATTTCAAATCCTCCAAAAATTGATAAAGATTGGTCAAACCTTTACTCATAACATCCATTTCCTCTGGGCTCATGCCTTCGATAATTCTTTCGACCATGGCCTTATGGAAACGTTTATGGAGACGATGTACGAGTCGACCTTTCTTTGTCAAATGCAGATGTACTACACGACGATCCTGATCTGAACGTAAGCGTTCGATGTAACCTTTTCGTTCCAAGTTGTTCAAACTAGTTGTCACTGTTCCTAGAGTTACCATCAACTCTTTGGACACTTGACTTGGTGTCACATCTGGAAACTTACCAATCACATCAATTGTGTGCATTTCCTTGATAGAGATGTCCTTGAAACGACTACCTCGCAAACTTACTTCCTCAATCACCAGGACGTTATTAAAAATAGATGTTAAATAGTCATTGATCCGTTGGTAGTCCAATTCTCTTCCCTCCCTTATCAAAAAAGTTTAACTATCAAAACATTTGACAAAAAAAGTATATCAAACTTCAAAGAATTGTGCAAGTATTTTTTTATTTTCCGATAAATTTTGGACGTCGTCTTTCAGAATGTGCACGAACACCTTCTTTAAAATCTTCCGTATAAGATAGAGATTTTTGCAATTCCAGTTCTAGCTGTGCGTACTCGTGCCACTGCTTAAACTCGCTTTCCCAGACTAACTTCTTAATAGCAGCATAAGAGTTAGAGGAGCCTCTTCTCAACTTCTTCAACAGTTGTTCTCTTGTCTTTTCCAGTTGATCACTAGCAAACAGACGATAGACAGTTCCAGCTTCCAGTGCTTTTTCTGCTGTGAAAGCTTCTCCAGTCATAGCTAATTGCGTTGCCCGAGTCGCACCTAGTGATCGTGTAAGCAAGAATAAGCCACCCGCATCAGGAGCTAAGCCCACACCTACAAAGGCCTGAATGAATTTAGCTTTGTCAGAAGCAATACAGAAATCAACTGCTAAGGCCATATTGGCTGCAGCTCCAGCAACTGCTCCATCCACCTCCATAATGACTGGTTTAGGAATTTGTTTAATCTTATAGGAAATCGTATTTACCAACTCCGCAATTTGGGTAAGGGAGGCAATATCATCCTCATCGACTGCACGTTTCATTTCTACTAAATCGCCCCCAACAGAGAAGACTTTGCCAGCAGCATTAATGAGAATAAACGAAACCGAAGCATCTTTTTCAGCCAATTCCAATGCTTCTAGAATTTCTTGACACATAGGAATATGAAAACCATTGGCCACCTCAGGACGATTTAAAGTTAGTATAGCTAAATCGTCTTGAACTTGATAGAGAATATGATTCATAGGCACTCCTTTTAATTTACAATGAAAAATAAATTATTTTATTTTCAAATTATATCTTTTTCCGGCTTTTTAAACAAGAGAAAAATCGACCGAAAGTGTCTCGGCCGATTTTAAAAGCTTAGTTTGGTCTCTAAAAATACAGGAAAACCAGTACTTGTATCATCCATGAAATCATAAATCACTTCAAGCATTCGTCCTCCTTCTCTCTGATAAAGCTGTTCTTTGTTGGAGCCTTTATAGTAGAATTCTCCTGAAATCATGTAAAAAACACGATTTGGATCTTCAAGGTAGGCAAAAAGATTTCCTGTAAAAGGAGCTTCCTTATCCCCGTCCTTGGTGACCAGACTTGTAGCTAAGAGTTTCGTGATTCCTCTAAATTGTCCACTTTCATCTGTTCGACAATAAAACTTGGCTCTAGCTTCATAGTCAGGATCGACGATAATCTTTTCAGAGAGAATTCGATAGGTCCTTGCCTTACTATCTGACAAGCCGATAGATAAGATAATTTTAGCCCTCTCAACCGAAATCTGACCTTCCTGAGCATATTCTATCGCTAATTCTTCTCCGGTCAAACGACCACTGGGAAGAGGTTGAGAACTTGCTCCGATATTTGTAGGAATCATCACGAAGGTAAGGACTAGTAAGATTAAACAAACTACTCTTTTAATCATCTTCCCCCAACTCCTTTCATTAGAAGAGTCTTTCCTCCTACACTTTTATTATAAGCTTTCCTGATGAGACTTTCAAACAATTATATAGGACATTTTCCAGATTGAAAAAAGCCCCTCTTTCTGCTATAATCGTATAAAATACTTACTTTAGGAGTTCTTATGAAGGTTGTTAAATTTGGTGGAAGCTCGCTTGCCTCTGCTAGTCAGTTAGAAAAAGTTTTAAATATTGTCAAAAGTGATCCAGAACGTCGTTTTGTGGTTGTATCTGCACCTGGTAAACGCAATTCTGAAGATACCAAGGTGACAGATGCCTTGATTAAATACTACCGCGACTATGTAGCTGGAAATGATATTAGCAAAAGCCAAAACTGGATTATTGATCGCTATGCTGCTATGGTTAGCGAATTAGGTCTCAAACCAGCCGTTTTAGACAAAATTTCAAAAAGCATTCGCTCTCTAGCTACTCTTCCAATTGAAGATAATAAGTTCCTCTATGATACCTTCCTAGCAGCTGGCGAAAATAACAATGCCAAGTTGATTGCAGCCTACTTTAACCAAAATGGCTTGGAGGCGCGTTATGTTCACCCTAGAGAAGCTGGTATCGTTGTTACGAGCGAACCTGGAAATGCACGTATCATCCCATCAAGTTACGATAAAATCGAGGAATTGACAAATTCAACTGAAGTTCTTGTTATCCCTGGTTTCTTCGGTGTTACGAAAGAAGATCAAATTTGTACCTTCTCACGTGGGGGATCAGATATTACTGGTTCCATCATCGCTGCTGGTGTCAAGGCTGACCTCTATGAAAACTTTACTGATGTAGATGGAATCTTTGCAGCTCACCCTGGTATTATCCATAAGCCACACTCTATCCCAGAATTGACCTACCGTGAAATGCGTGAATTAGCCTATGCAGGATTCTCTGTACTACACGATGAAGCACTTCTACCTGCCTACCGTGGAAAAATTCCTCTTGTCATTAAAAATACCAACAATCCAGACCACCCAGGTACTCGCATTGTGCTACAACATAGCAGCGATAAATTCCCAGTTGTTGGGATTGCTGGGGATTCTGGCTTTGTCAGCATTAATATGTCTAAGTATTTGATGAACCGCGAAATCGGTTTTGGTCGTAAAGTTCTTCAGATTCTTGAGGACCTTAATATCGGTTGGGAACACATGCCAACTGGTATCGATGACCTGTCTATCATTTTACGTTCACGAGAATTGACTCCGATTAAGGAAGAAGAAATCATTCGTCAATTAGTCCAAAAAGCAGAGGTAGACCACGCTGAAATCGAACACGACCTCTCTATCATTATGATTGTTGGGGAAAAAATGAA
Organism: uncultured Streptococcus sp.; assembly: GCA_963530385.1. Classification (GTDB taxonomy): domain Bacteria; phylum Bacillota; class Bacilli; order Lactobacillales; family Streptococcaceae; genus Streptococcus. The sequence goes on from CAUSCX010000080.1 coordinate 4,407, forward strand.
GCGTCATATCGGGGTAACTGCTACAGCGACTCGTGCCTTATCTGAGAACAACATCAACATCCAAATGATGTCACAAGGTTCTAGTGAAGTTTCTATCATGTTTGTTGTCCATAAAGACCAAGAAAAAGCTGCCCTTAAAGCTCTCTACCAAGCATTTTTCGGTGAAAATAAGGAAGACTAAACATGGCACAATCCCTCAACAAGGTCGTCGACTTGCAAACAACTGGAACCTCCTATCTCTCCATTACAGGAAAGGTTGGAAAATTTCTGGTCGGAGATCACGCTTTAGAATTTTACGCAGATCGTAATGTCGAGGATTATATTCAAATTCCATGGCCCAGCGTTAACCAAATTGGAGCCAATGTTTCAGGTCGCAAGGTTAGTCGGCATTTTGAAGTCTTTACAGATCAAGGAAAATTTCTCTTCGCCTCAAAAGACTCTGGAAAAATCCTTAAGATTGCTCGTGAAAAATTGGGAAATGACAAGGTAGTCAAACTTCCTACCTTAGTCCAAATCATTGGTCAAAAAATTAAAAATCTATTTGCAAAAAAATAAAAAGTTTAGTATAATCATAGCAACGGATAAGTAGGTTACTTCCTTCTTTCAGAAAGTCTGCGGATGCTGCGAGCAGATAGAAGATTTAATTGAAATTCTACCGTTGTTTTAAATCAAATACAGAATCAAGTGCACTCCTGTGAAGTTGGATGGAACCGTGGCCCTGCCACTCCAACGCTTTGTCAGGTGTGCTTTTTTCATAAAGGAGTTTATATGTTAGATATCAAACGTATTCGTACAGACTTTGATGCTGTCGCTGAAAAACTAGCTACACGTGGTGTAGATGCTGCTGTCTTGAATGAGATGAAAGAAATCGACGCAAAACGTCGTGACATCTTAGTCAAGGTTGAAACCCTTAAGGCTGAGCGTAACACAGTTTCTGCTGAAATTGCCCAAGCTAAGCGAAACAAGGAAAATGCAGACGACAAGATTGCAGCTATGCAAACCCTCTCTGCCGAGGTAAAAGCTCTTGATGCTGAGTTGGCGGAGATTGATGCTAAATTGACAGAATTTACCACTACTCTTCCAAACATCCCAGCTGACAGTGTTCCTATTGGAGCAGACGAAGACGATAACGTAGAAGTTCGTCGTTGGGGAACTCCTCGTGAGTTTGACTTTGAACCAAAAGCACACTGGGATCTTGGTGAAGACCTCGGTATCCTTGACTGGGAACGCGGTGGAAAGGTAACTGGAGCGCGCTTCCTATTCTACAAAGGACTTGGGGCTCGTTTGGAACGTGCTATCTACAACTTTATGTTGGATGAGCATGGAAAGGAAGGTTATACTGAAGTCATCACACCTTACATGGTTAACCATGATTCTATGTTTGGTACAGGACAATATCCAAAATTCAAAGAAGATACGTTTGAATTGAAAGATACGAACTACGTCCTCATTCCTACCGCTGAAGTTCCTCTGACAAACTACTACCGTGATGAAATCCTTGACGGAAAAGACTTGCCAATCTACTTTACTGCTATGAGTCCATCCTTCCGTTCAGAAG
>CAUSCX010000081.1:0-5963 GCA_963530385.1 uncultured Streptococcus sp.
TATCACACTTTCTCTTTTTTGGCAAGGGGATTGGAAGATTTTTTTATTTAACGTAAACAACTCCTAGTTTCCCAAAAGCTACATCTCCACGGATAATCAAAGTTTTGCTGGTTGGAGCTGTCGCCACTTCGACCTGCGGATTGCTAAACACTGATTCTACCCTAAGATCCACTTTCCAATGTTGAGGAATATAAATAGTTGCGCTTCCAAAAACTACATCCACACTTAAGATTGCTACATCACCCAGAATATTTGCATTATCATAGTAAATCTTAGCATCTCCAAAAACAGCTTCCACTTGGTCTTCTACCAAGTCCTGGTCTTGATTATAAAAAGTCCCACTACCAAAAACGATTTCCTTATCAGTAGAAACTTTTTTCTCTCTATTGATCCACAATGTCTTTCCACTCCATGTCTTGTTCGAGTGAGTCAGCATACTTACTCCGAGAACGATTAGAACTCCCGCCCAGAACAATGACTGATTGGGAATCGGTAAAATGTCATAAAAATGATTAGCAATCATGAGGGCTACTAGGGCTGTAAAGGAGGCTGAAGTTAAGTGACGACGAAGCAAAGCCTCAACTGATTGGTAGGCAAAAAATCCAATACCGATCAAGGGCCAAATGTGTCCTCCTAGAGAAGGAATTCCAAAATTTCCCTGTAATAATACTAAGGCTGCCAATACTAGCAACACAATACCAAATGCTTTCTTTTTCATGTTCTTACCTCATGTTTCTTAGATTTTCTTTTAGGAGGGATTGATAGTGCCGCGACACGTGAACCTCCTTGTGGGTCTGATAAAAGGAAATAGTGCCTGTCCCTGAGAAGGACTTGTCCACCGAGTAGACCTGCCGAATATTGGCAATGGTCGACTTGGATACCCGACTGAAATAGCGGGGCAGGATAGACTCTAACTCATAAAGCTTGAGCCGAACCTCGTAGGCTTCTTTCTGGGTATGGGCGTAAATCTTGCTACCTTCCGTCTCAAAAAAGAGAATTTCTGACAAGTCTAAGTAGTACTCACCCGTCCCCTTGTAAAAGATCAACCTAGGAGCTTTGGTTTCTTGCAAGAGTCGTTGCAAGTCAGCTATCTCATCTGTCAGAGCTGCAGCCTTGATGACAATCTCTGTCTCAGTTAATTCACTATCAATCTCGATTCGTAACTTCATCCTATCTCCTTTCTGCATCTACTATACCAAAGCCCAGAAGACTTTACAAGGGCAAAAAAGCAAGTGGTCACTTTTGACCCGTAAGTGGTTACGAGGCCAAGCCCACTTGCTTTGCATTTCACAAAATAAAGAAGAGAATTCCCCAGATGAGCCCACAGGCATAGCCAATCAGAACATCCTTGGGATAATGAACGCCTCCCAAGACCCGCACAAGACCGAGAAGAGCTGACAAGATCAATAAAATCAATCCCACTGATAAACTTGCGTGAAAACAAGCCATGGAAATAATAGTCGCTGAAAAGACATGGCGACTGGGCATTGAATTGCCAGAGCTGTCCTTGTCTAATAGTGGGACAATTCCCCAAGTTTCATAGGGACGCGGTTGATTAATCCACTTACGCACCAGCGTCAATAGGACAAAGCCAAAAGCTGGCACCAAAATATAAGCAGAAAGGTCTTTCCCGATACCTTTACCTACAAAGTTTGTTCCCAGCAGTGTCAAGTATGCCAAGGGCATCAGAACTGTCATCATGCGATTAAAAACTCGCATCAATTGTAATAGCTGTGGATGTTGAAGGAGACTTGATTTTCTCTTATCATACCATTCTTGATAGTTTTTCATGTTTTTCTCGTTATTCCTATTCTTTTCACAAGAAGCTTGCTAACTTCTCCTACTCTAGTATAGTGCAGAAAAAGAAGGCCGTCAAGCCTTCTTTTGGATTACTATTCTTCTCCTTGATCTTCTGTAAATTGACTATTGTAGAGGTCAGCATAGAAACCACCTTGAACCATCAGTTCTTCATGATTGCCTTGCTCGATGATATTTCCATCTTTCATGACTAGAATCAAATCAGCATTACGGATGGTTGACAAGCGATGGGCAATGACAAATGATGTGCGTCCTTCCATCAAACGGTCCATAGCCTTTTGAATCAACTCCTCCGTACGAGTATCGACTGAGGATGTTGCTTCGTCCAGAATCAAGAGCGGAGCATCCTTGAGCAGGGCACGAGCAATGGTCAAGAGTTGTTTCTGTCCGACTGACAAGGTCACTGTATCATCCAAAACAGTATCGTATCCATCAGGTAAGGTTGTGATGAAGTGGTGGATTCCGACTGCTTTGGCAGCTTCAATCACTTCTTCATCACTGATACCCGTTTGATTGTAGATGAGATTGTCACGAATGGTCCCTTCAAAGAGCCAGGTATCCTGCAAGACCATTGAAAAGGCATCGTGCACTTCTGAGCGCTTCATAGCCTTGGTATCTACACCATCAATGCGAATACTTCCCTTATCAATCTCATAGAATTTCATCAAGAGGTTAACAATGGTCGTCTTCCCAGCACCAGTTGGTCCAACAATGGCAATCTTTTGCCCTGCATGAGCTATCGCAGAAAAGTCATGGATAATGGTTTTCTCAGGTGTATAACCAAAGGAAACTTGATCAAAGACTACTTCACCTTTCATGCCAGTCAATTGTCTTTCCTTATGAGATTCGTCTTCCATTTCAGCTTCGCCTAGAAATTCAAAAACACGAGTCATAGCTGCACTAGCCTGTTGCAAGTTCGTAATCCCTTGGGCAATCTGTGATAAGGGTTGTGAAAAGGTACGAACATAAACCATGAAGGCTACGATAATCCCGATACTGATATGGCCTTCAAGAGCCAATGCAGCACCGACGATAATGACTAGAACATAACTAAAGTTCCCGACAAAGAACATAGCGGGCATCATAATCCCAGAGATAAATTGAGATTTCCAGATGCTATCATGTAGATTCTGATTCAGTCCTGCAAATCTTTCCTTGGTCATATCCACAGCGTTATAGCTGGTCACTACGTTGTGCCCAGAGTACATTTCTTCTACATAACCGTTGACAGCTGCGAGGTTGTTTTGTTGGGCTTTAAAGTAGCCTTGTGACTTGGCCATGATGACTGAAACAGCTGCAAAACCAACAAAAGTTGAAACAACGGTTACCAGTGCCAAAATCCAGTTCATGCCAAACATGGTAATCAAAACAGCAATGAGCAAGAAGCTAGCTGAGATCACTGTTCCTAGACTTTGATTGAGTGACTGAGCTGCTGTATCAACGTCATTAGTCACACGAGAAAGGGTGTCCCCTTGAGAATGACGGTCAAAATAAGCAAGTGGCAAGCGATTGATTTTCTCAGCAATAGCTGTCCGCAAACGTTTTGAGAAATATTGGATACTGGTTGAAAAAATGTAGGCTTGCGTATAGTTCAGGATAATCCCAAGTACATAAAGGATAACCAAAAAGCTAGCAATACTTGAGACAGCTTCTAGGTCAATCTCTGTCATTAACCCATCTGAAATCAAATTGGTAATTTCTTTGATCTTAGTTGGTCCATAAACCGTGATAATACTTGAACAGATAGCCGCCACAACTGCGACTAGTAGAGGAAGTTGGAGACCTGCTAGAAAAGGTCTACACTGTTTCCATAAGGACATTTTCTTATTTTCCATGTTCCAATTCCTCCTTCGATAGTTGTGAATAGGCAATTTCTTGGTAAACTTCATTGTTGGCAAGAAGTTCCTTGTGGGTGCCTTGTCCCACGACTTTACCTTGATCCAAGACTAAGATCAGGTCTGCATCCATAATGGTTGAAATGCGTTGGGCAACGATTAACTTGGTCATGGCTTGTGTTTTTTCAGCTAATACTTGACGCAAGATACGATCTGTTTTGTAGTCCAAGGCTGAGAATGAATCATCAAAAATGAGAATCTCTGGTTTACGAGCCAAGGCGCGTGCAATGGCCAAACGCTGTCTCTGTCCACCTGAAAAATTGGTCCCGCCTTGAGCTACTTCTGAAGCAAGGTCTGCTTCCTTATCTTCTATAAAGGTTTTAGATTGAGCCAATTCCAGAGCTTGCCACATGGCCGTCTCACTTAGTGGCGTTTCTTGACTCTTACCAAAGTCGAGATTGCCCTTAACATCTCCAGAAAAGAGCACAGCTTTTTGAGGGATATAGCCAACTTTATTACGCAAGTCTTCCAAGTCATAATTCTGAACATTGACGCCGTCTACTAGAATTTCTCCATCTGACACATCATAAAAACGGGGTAAGAGGTTAACTAGAGTAGATTTACCAGAACCAGTTGAACCGATAAAGGCAATGGTTTGCCCTGCTTCTGCCTTGAAGCTGACATGTTCCACAACTGCTTCTGAGTTTTTAGAGTAACGGAAGGTTACATCACGGAATTCCACTTGACCTTGAATAGAAGAATCTTCCGTCTGTGGGTGATCAGGATTTTCAATAGAGGAATAAAGGTCCAGCACTTGATTGATACGCCCTGCAGAAACCAAGGTACGAGGCAAGACGATAAAGAGAGCATCCATGAGTAAGAAGCCCATTACGACTTGCATGGCATAGGACATAAAGACCACCATATCGCTAAAGAGGGGTAGACGCTCTGTCAAGCTAGCGTCGTTGATAAGATAAGCTCCAATCCAGTATATGGCAAGGACCAAGCCACTAGAAATCGCCATCATAATAGGATTCATAATGGCCATTAAGCGACTGACAAAGAGATTGAGTCGTGTGACTTCATCATTGGCTTCTTCGAATTTCTTATCTTGATATTCCTCAGCATTGTATGCACGAACAACCCGAATCCCTGTCAAGCTTTCACGAGTAATACTGTTCAGTTTATCTGTCAATTTTTGAATGACAGATTGTTTAGGAAAGGCCAAAGTCATCAAGACAGCTGTCATTAAAACATTGACAATGACTGCCACCACTACTGCCCAAATCCAGTATTCAGACTTGCCAAGGATTTTACCAATGGCCCAAATAGCCATGATAGGACCACGAGTGACCACTTGGAGTCCCATGGTAAAGAGCATCTGAATCTGAGTGATATCGTTGGTCGTCCGAGTCAATAGACTGGGGATTGAGAAACGTTTAATTTCTGTCTGGGAGTAATCCAAAACACGATTAAAAATATCGCTTCGTAGATGAGCCGTATAGGATGCTGCAACTCGAGCGGCAAAAAATCCGACTGTTGCAGATGATAGGAAGGCTAAGAATGACAAACCCATCATCTTAGTTGCTGGCGACCAAAGGTCTCCCAACTCCGTACCTGGCGTTCCGAGTAATTCTGTTATTTTTGAAACGTAAGTCGGTACTTCTAACTCTAGATAGACCGAGCAACAGGTAAAGAGAACAGCTATTAGAATCATGCCCCACTCTTTTCCTGTGATACGTTTAGCGAGTTTCTTCATTCTTACCTCCTATTTTTTCTACATTTGCTTGTAGTTGGCCCATAACTTCCTCGAAAACAGCTAGTTTTTCCTCAGAAACTCCATCAAGTAAACTACGGTCAATTCGATCAAAGAAAGACTTGATTTGTTTCATCTGAGAGCGTGATTTTTCGGTCAAACGAACGTACTTAGCTCTCTTGTCATTTGGACTCACTTCCAATTCCACCAAACCATTTTGCACCATACGCTTGACCAAATTACTAGCAACTGACTTAGTGACATTGAGTTCTTGTTCAATATCTTTGATAAGTGTTAACTCCTGATCATGCTCACGACGATCTAAAAATCGTAGAACTTGTCCTTGTGGTCCGCCCATAAATTCAATACCACAACGCTTGGCTTCCTGTTGCACCATCAGGTGAACCTGATGACCAAAACGTTTAAAAACTAACATCGGCTTATCCATGATTGCTCCTTTTTATATATAAATAGTTCTCTAGAGAACCAATAAGTTTTCATGAGAACTATTTTATCATTTTCAGAAAAGATGTCAAGAAAAAAGTTTCTATGAG
>CAUSCX010000082.1:0-5746 GCA_963530385.1 uncultured Streptococcus sp.
TTAAAGGAGAAAACTATGAAAACAGTCCTCGAAATCCATGGCTTGTCCAAACAATTTGGCAAACAACCCATTCTACAAGATCTTAATCTCTCAGTTAAAGAAGGAGATATCTATGGACTTATCGGAAAGAATGGTGCTGGTAAAACAACTCTGATTAAAATCATTACCCAATTATTATCTGCTGACCATGGAACTATTTCCCTCTTTTCTAGTCAAGGGTATAAGGAGTGTACGAAAGCCCTATCTCGAGTAGGTTCAGTCATTGAATCCCCAGTAGCTCACAATCATTTAACAGCCTATCAAAATCTAAGATACTATTGTACTATTCGACATATCCCAAATGCTGATCAAGTCATTCAGGAAACATTAAAGTATGTGGGGTTAACAGATACAGGTAGAAAAGTTTTTCGAGATTTCTCTCTTGGAATGAAACAACGCCTAGGCATTGCGATTGCCCTACTATCAAAACCGGACTTTCTCATCCTTGATGAACCCATCAATGGGCTTGACCCAATCGGTATCAAAGAGTTTCGTCAAATGATTCAACGTCTGAATCAAGAACTAGGAATAACAATTCTCATCTCTAGTCATATCTTGTCAGAACTCTATCTGGTTGCCAATCGCTTTGGAATTCTTGACCAAGGGAAAATCATTCGAGAAATCAGTAAGGCCGAATTTGAGACACTGAATGAAGACTATATTGTTCTAAAAACAAGTGACAAAGAAAAAGCTAGTCAAATCTTAAAAGACAAAGTGCATCTTGAATTTAAAGTTGTTAATTCAGACAATGAGATTCATATTTTTAGTCATGAACAAGATGTCAAACGCATTCTCAAAGAACTTACTCTAGCAGATGTCGCTGTTGATGAGATTTACTATGCTCGTCAAAATCTTGAAGAATACTTCACACAATTAGTAAAATAGGAGGAACACCATGATACACACAATTCAAGCAGACTTTTACCGTCTTTTCCGTTCCAAAGGTTTTTGGATTACAGAGATTGTTCTCTTTGCACTCATGTTAATGGGAGCTACTATTGGGGCTACAGGACATCTAATGTCAGTTGATACAACACCTCCAGAAACTGAACTTCCAAGTAAAGGCTGGGATGGTATTCAAGCCCTGATTAACGCATCTAGTCAAGGTTCAAACCTAGTTTTCCTCTGCATTATCCTTGCTTGCTTAGTTCTAGGAGTTGATCTTATCGGAAAACTCTATAAAAATAGTTTGACAGTGGGTGTTTCTCGTACAGAATTCTTCCTAGCCAAGTCTGTAGTATTAGCAAGTATCGCTCTAATGCAAATTCTTATTAGTCTGGTTATTGCTTTTGTACCAGCAACTATCCTAAACGGGGTTGGCACGATGCCAGAAGGATTTATTGGCAATCTCCTTCTAACAATTGGTCTTCAATTCCTATGTCTTCTTGCTTGGCTTTCCATTGTTTCCTTCATTCTCTATGTGACTCATTCTTATTTGGCTGTTTTCATTGGCTATTTAATCAGTTCTATCTTGCTTTCAACGCCGATGCTTATCTTTCCAGATATCGAGATTTTACGCTATTTATCCTTGAATTTTGCCTATGCCATGACTGCCTATAGTCAAGCCGTTCTATACACCATTATCGTTACAGTGACTGTTATCCTATTCTTTACCATTAGTGGACTTGCTGTTTTCAAAAAGAAAAGCTTATAAAAATGACCTCCTCTGTTCAAACAGAGGAGGTTGCTTGTTTTAAAAGAGTATCTTAACTGTAAACCAAGCACCATCAGTACTTAGTTGTAGTTCTGCACCAAGTAGATGGGATAATTCTTCTGTGATATAAAGACCTAAACCTGATGATTCTTCAGTATCTGAGAGGTTTTCAGAGTAAAATCGTTGACTGAGATTTTCAATTTTACGAATCGGTTGTTTAACCAGATTAGCAATTTCCAAACAGATATGATTGTCCACTTCCTTCAGAGAAAATCTCGCTTCATCCTTACCATGTTTTAGAACATTGCCAATAAGATTTTGTAACAAACGCTCTAATAAATCTGAATCTGTCAGTAAATACAAACCAGGTTCTACTTGCAAATCAAGGTCAATCTTTGCCGTCTGAAAAGAATCATAATAGGTCAGTAATTTTTGCGTCATAAATGTCGAAACTTCTAACTCAGATAAGTCAGGTTGAACTGCTCCTTCCATTAACCGACGATAATCCAAAAGAGCCTCTAGCCGTTTTGAAACTTGATTGAGATGATGAGCAATTTTTTTCAAGCTCACAGACTCAGGATTTTCTGTTTTAAGCAATTGCTGAGTATAACCCGACGCAATCGTTAAAGGTGTCCGAATATCGTGGGCAATATTACTAATAGCCATGTCCAAAGTCTGCTTTTCACGCTTCATAATCAAGCGTGACTGCTCAACTTCTTGAAAGAGATGATTGATTTGCTGGTAAAGATGTAAAAAATCCTTGGAGAAAGTTGACACTCCGATTCTCTTCATACTTCCAGTATGAATCTTGTCATCAACTTGTTGGCTCAAGTTCACGAGTGCTAGATGATAGCGAATCAACCCTATCGTCAATAGGATAATAACCAGCAATAGTAAAGAAAGTAAAATATAGATCATTGCTCATCTCCTTTTAACCGAACACCAACTCCCCAGATAGTTTCAATATACTCTTTCTCTGGATCCAGTTGTCCTAATTTTTTACGGAGATTACTTAAATGAGTGTTGAGAGTATTGTCGCCTGGTAAATAAGTATCCTCCCAAACTAATTCATAGAGTTCTTCTTTCGTGAAAATTTTCTTAGGATGTCCCAACAAGGTTTGTAGAATCAAACATTCTTTCTTAGCTAGGCGAATAGTTTCCTGGCAATTTTTGATTTCAAAACTATCTGCATCAAATTGAATATTTTTTAACTGTTGAATCAACTTGTCTGGATGTTCGATTTCAGCTACTTGCTTGTCACTTTTTTGACGTAATTGTACCGTAACCCTGGCAAAAACTTCATCCAAATCAAAGGGCTTTACAATATAATCATTAGCACCATCTAAGAGATATTGGCTGATGAGCTTTTTATCGCTTAGGGCAGTTAGCATGATGACAGGAACTGAACTATCGTGTCTAATGGCTTTTAAAACCTGATCACCATTTTTTCCCGGAAGCATAATATCTAACATGATTAGATCAATGTCACCTTGTTCAAATCGTATCATTCCTTCAGTACCAGAAAAAGCCTGAATCACCTCATGCTCCTCAGAAAGAAGAGTTCTCAAAATTTCTTGAATCTCATTATTATCTTCAACGATAAGTATTCTAGCCATAAACACCAACCTTTCTAATAGTATTATATCATGTTTTTTTAGGAATTTCGGATAAAGAAAAACTCTCCTTCATGCTTAAATACGAAGAAGAGTTCATTAGTTATTTTAAATTAAAGCTGTCAAAGCGGTGATAAGTCCAAAAACGATACCAGGTGCATTGGCTGCTGCCAAAGGGATATCTCGTTCTTTTTTAAAGAGACCGTAGTATACCCAAAGACTGCAGTTAAGTGCAGCTACTGCTGGTTGGATAAAGTTTCCTTTTTGACCCGCAAGGTTATTCATAATTTGAGGAATATAAGAGACATACATCATTACAGACATAAAGGTTGCAATCCAACCTAAAGTTTTCATTTGTTTTTCAGTCATTTTCTTCTCCTTTCAAAAACAGTTTCCATTATACACTATTTGTTTTAATCGTGTAAGCAAAAAACTTTTTGTTATGAAAATTCCCCTTTCTATTGCAAGAGGGAATCTTATTCATTTAGATAACTTACTTCTTCTCAATCGGTGCTACACTGGCTAAAAGTTTTTTAAGGCCGACTTCTGGGAAATTGATTTTCAATTCCTGAGTAGATCCACTTCCTGAAACTTCTAGAACAGTTCCTTCGCCCCACTTCTTATGAAGGGCAATATCACCAATAGACCAGCTGGTTTCACTTGAAGTTGATTTTGATCCAGTAGCAAATTGTCCAAAAGGTAGTCCTTTTGATTCAATGGATCTTGGTGCTGCGTTGCGTTTTCGATCTTGTAGAGCTTGAGCTAGGCTCATGCCTTGACCAAAGGCGACACCACCACTGCTATAAGATGCTTTGAAGCTACTATTAGCTGGACGCGCCAAACCTTGATAAGTTAACAAATCTGAACTAATCTCATTGATAAAACGTGTTGGGCGATTATAGTTCGTTCGACCAAACAGCAAGCGTGAGTTAGCATTAGTCAAATAGAGAATTTTCTCTGCGCGCGTGATACCGACATAGGCTAGACGGCGTTCTTCTTCCAATTCGTCCATGTCTTCTGCTGCACGACTAAGTGGAAAGACATTTTCTTCCATCCCAATCAGGAATACAACTGGAAACTCCAGTCCCTTGGCAGCATGGAGCGTCATCAAGGTTACTTCTGATGTTTCCTGACTGCCAGAGTCTGTATCTGCAATCAAGGCTAAGTCATTGAGGAAGCGACTGAGCTTATCCAAGCCAGTTTCCTCTTCCTGATTATCTGGATTATCATCGAAGTTCTTGGTAACAGAAAGGAACTCTTCGATATTTTCAACACGAGCCTTGCTTTCCAAAGTCGCCTGGGCATTGAGAATATCTACGTAGCCTGTCTTTTCCAAGACTGCTTCCACTAACTCAGTAATGATTAATTGATCCAGTTGCTCCCGCAAATCAAGAATCATATTGGCAAAATCCCAGATTGACTGGGCTGCCTTACCTTTAATCTCTGATAACATGATGTTAGCTGAAGCATCTAGCATTGACATATTTTGTAGGTTGGCAAAGTCACGGATTTTCTCTACTGTTCCTGGTCCAATGCCACGTTTAGGTTCATTAATAATCCGCTCAAAACTGATATTATCACTCAAATTGGCGATGAGATTCAGATAAGCGATAATATCACGAATTTCTTTACGGCTGTAGAATTTTGTTCCACCAACCATGGTGTAAGGAATATTGGACTTGAGCAGAGCTTCTTCAATGGTACGAGACTGGGCATTGGTACGGTAAAGAACTGCAAAGTCCTTGTGAAGGAAGTTTTGACTACGACCAAGTTCATCAATGGTCTTGGCGACAAAGACAGCCTCGTCCAATTCATCATTAGCACGGTAGTAGACAATTTGTTCCCCATCCGCATTTTGAGTCCAGAGATTCTTAGGACGACGATTTTTATTGTTTTTGATAACGTCATTAGCAGCTTGTAGGATGGTTTTGGTTGAGCGGTAATTTTCCTCCAATAAAACAACCTTGGCTTGAGGATAATCCTTCTCAAAATCCAAGATATTCTGCATATCAGCACCACGCCAACCGTAGATAGACTGGTCAGCATCCCCTACTACGCAGATATTTTGGAAACGAGAAGCCAAGAGTTTAACGAGTTGATACTGGGCGTGGTTAGTATCTTGATACTCATCAACGTGGATATACTGGAACTTCTGTTGGTAATAAGTCAAAACATCGGGATTTTGATCAAAGAGACGCAGAGTCAACATAATCAAGTCATCAAAGTCCACCGACTCTGACTGACGAAGTTCTTTCTGATAGGCCGTATAACACTTAGCTACAATTTGCGTGTACATATCTCCTGCCTGGGCAGCATAAGCAACATCGTCAATCAGATCATTCTTAGCATTGGAGATGGTTCCCAAAATAGTGCGTTCATTCCATTTTTTAGGATCCAAGTTCAACTGCTTGAGAATGCGTTTCATGAGCGTTCGCTGTTC
>CAUSCX010000083.1:0-5619 GCA_963530385.1 uncultured Streptococcus sp.
TTTTTCTTACGAATAACAGGAGCCAAAATCTGCAGACGCTGGCGCTCTGGCAATTCCAAAACCTTGTCTACGATCTGTTCGACAGACGAAGCCTTGATAGCCCCATGTCCATTGATACAGTAAGGTGTTCCGACACGTGCATAAAGGAGACGCAGATAGTCGTTGATTTCCGTCGTTGTCCCAACCGTCGAACGAGGATTTTTACTGGTCGTCTTCTGGTCAATAGAAATAGCAGGACTAAGACCATCGATAGAGTCCACATCTGGTTTTTCCATATTCCCTAAGAACTGACGAGCGTAGGCTGATAGACTCTCTACATAGCGGCGTTGCCCTTCTGCATAAAGAGTATCAAAGGCAAGACTGGATTTGCCCGAACCCGACAACCCCGTCACCACAACTAGCTTGTCTCGTGGAATTTCCACGTCAATATTTTTTAAATTATGGGCGCGTGCCCCATGGATGACAATCTTATCTTGCATGTTACTTCTTTCTAGTCCATTGTTGCTTTCCATTATACCAAAAAAAGTGAAATTCTATTACCAAAAAAGCCGATTTTGTAGTATAATAGTACGGTGTCAAAAATCACTGAAACACGGATTAGATTAGGAAAGGATAAGAGATATGAAGCAAGTCTTTCTCTCAACTACAACTGAATTTAAAGAGATTGATACGCTCCAGCCGGGCACTTGGATCAATCTCGTCAATCCTACACAAAGCGAATCGATGGAAATCGCCTCAGCCTTTGATATTGATATCGCAGACCTCCGTGCACCGCTCGATGCGGAAGAGATGTCTCGTATCACCATCGAAGATGAGTACACCTTGATTATCGTAGACGTCCCAATCACAGAGGAAAGAAATAACCAGACCTACTATGTGACTATTCCCTTGGGGATTATCATCACAGAAGAGGCCATTATTACCACTTGTTTGGAACCTCTACCACTTCTTGATGTCTTTATCAATCGTAGGCTTCGGAATTTCTATACCTTCATGCGTTCCCGCTTTATCTTCCAGATTCTCTACCGCAATGCGGAGATTTACCTAACCGCCCTCCGTTCCATCGAACGTAAGAGTGAGCAGATTGAGAGTCAACTTCACAAATCTACTCGAAACGAAGAATTGATCGAACTCATGGAGTTGGAAAAGACCATCGTCTACTTCAAAGCTTCTCTGAAGACAAATGAGCGCGTGATTAAAAAATTGACCAGCGCAACTAGCAATATTAAGAAATACCTTGAAGACGAAGATTTACTTGAAGATACCTTGATTGAAACGCAACAGGCCATCGAGATGGCGGATATCTATGGAAACGTCCTTCACTCTATGACAGAGACCTTTGCCTCTATCATTTCAAACAACCAGAACAATATCATGAAAACCTTGGCCCTCGTGACCATCGTTATGTCTATCCCGACTATGATTTTCTCGGCTTACGGTATGAACTTTAAAGACAATGAAATCCCTCTAAACGGGGAACCAAACGCTTTCTGGCTCATCGTCTTTATCGCCTTTGCTATGAGTGTTTCCCTCACTCTTTACCTCATCCATAAAAAATGGTTCTAAACAGGAGTTATTATGTCACAGATTGATTTAAAAGAATTAACCAAGAAAAACCAAGAATTTATCCACATTGCAACCCAGCAATTTCTAAAGGATGGAAAAACTGACGCTGAAATCAAGGCCATCCTTGAAGAAGTCATTCCTCATATCCTTGAAGAACAACCAAAAGGGGTGACAGCTCGTTCTATCTACGGAGCACCAACTCACTGGGCTCACAGCTTCAGCGAAAAAGAGCAATATGAAAAAGAACATCCAAAAGAAAACGACGATCCAAAATTGATGATGTTGGATTCAGCCCTTTTCATTACAGGACTGTTTGCAGTGGTTAGCGCCTTGATGAGCTTCTTCTCAAACCAACCCGTGGCCTACGGATTGGTAACACTTATCAGTGTAGGAGCCTTTGGTGGAGTTGCCTTTTACCTTCTCTATCACTTTATCTACCGCTACTACGGACCAGATACTGACCGTAGCCAACGTCCTCCATTCTGGAAATCACTTTTGGTCATGTTAGCGACTATGTTTGCTTGGGTCTTCATCCTCTTCTTGAGTAACTTCCTTCCACAAGCCATCAACATTAGTCTCCCACCACTTGTTTTGTTGGTGATTGGAGGAGCTCTCCTTGCCCTACGTTTCTACCTCAAAAAACGTTTCAACATCAAGAGTGCAAGTGCAGGACCTGCTAGATATTAAGATAAACAATAAAAGTAGTGTGTTTTGTAGACAGACTACTTTTTTGTAGTTCCAAATCATTTTTTGATTCTCCAAAGAAAAGTAGCCACATTTTCTAATAACATTCTAATGTAAAGTCTTCCCTTAGAATCCCAAGGTTTTACCCTTGAATCCAAGCTGTTTTTCTGTTATACTAATAAAGCAATAAGGAGAAATATATATGACTAAACAGAGAATTAATCAAATTGTCGGTTCAATTGGTGCCTTTATCGGGATTATTGTATTTATAGCCTACATCCCCCAAATTTTTGCCAATTTACAAGGGAACAAAGCTCAACCATTCCAACCTTTATCAGCAGCTGTTTCTTGCTTAATCTGGGTCATTTATGGATGGACAAAAGAGCCTAAGAAAGACTGGATTCTAATCATTCCAAACTCGGCTGGGGTTATCCTTGGCGGACTGACCTTCCTTACTGCTCTATAAGAATGCAACTACTATAAAAAGCAACCACACAATTGGTTGCTTTTTACTACTTTCTTGATCCAAAAGCCTTCTTCTGGCTCTAATTCTTGTTGTTTTCCCTCATCTTTTGTGATAAAATAAGCTCAATCTATTTCTCGGAGGATAAGATATGGTTTCTACTATTGGTATTGTGAGCTTGTCTAGTGGCATTATCGGAGAGGACTTTGTAAAACACGAAGTGGACTTGGGTATCCAACGTCTCAAGGACCTAGGACTCAGTCCTATCTTTTTGCCCCATTCGCTAAAAGGCTTAGACTTTATCAAAGAACATCCTGAAGCTCGTGCGGAGGATTTGATGCAGGCATTTTCTGATGAAAGCATCGACATGATCTTATGCGCCATCGGTGGAGACGATACCTATCGTTTATTGCCTTATCTTTTTGAAAATGACCAACTACAAAAGGTTATCAAACAAAAAATTTTTCTTGGCTTCTCGGATACAACTATGAACCACCTCATGTTGCATAAACTAGGAATCAAGACTTTTTATGGTCAATCCTTTTTAGCAGACATTTGTGAGTTAGACAAAGAAATGTTGCCATATAGCCTCCACTACTTCAAAGAATTGATTGAGACGGGAAGAATCTCAGAAATTCGACCTAGTGACGTTTGGTATGAGGAACGGACTGATTTTAGTCCCAAAGCCTTGGGAACACCTCGTGTCAGCCATACAAATACAGGTTTTGACTTGTTACAAGGAACTGCCCAGTTCGAGGGAAAAATCCTCGGTGGTTGCCTCGAATCCCTCTACGATATCTTTGACAACTCTCGATATGTAGACAGTACAGAACTCTGCCAAAAGTACAGACTCTTCCCTGACTTATCCGACTGGAAAGGAAAGATTCTATTGCTAGAAACAAGTGAAGAAAAGCCTGAACCTGATGTTTTCAAAAAAATGTTGCAGGCTTTAAAAGAAACTGGGATATTTGAAGTCATCAGTGGACTCTTGGTCGGAAAACCTATGGATGAAACTTTCTATGACGACTATAAAGAGGCACTATTGGATATCATTGACAGCAATACCCCGATTGTCTATAATCTAAACGTTGGTCATGCCACACCAAGAGCAATTGTTCCCTTTGGAGTCCACGCGTATGTAGACGCAACGGAGCAAGTCATTCGATTTGACTATAACAAAGAAAGCTGAGATGAATTTCTCAGCTTTTTCTGTATTCTCCGATGTTCTAGCCATCTACCGGCACTCATTTCTACTTTTCCATTCACAATCATTCTCATGGTCATCAACCAAACCTGCAGCTTGTAGAAATGACAAAACTGCAACAGGACCCGTAAACTTAAAGCCTCGTTTTTTGAGATCTTTGGATAATTTCTCAGATAGAGCTGTTTTGGCAGGCGCCTGGCTGTAGTCAGGCACATCATTGTCAATGGTTTTCCCATCTACAAAAGACCAGAGATAGCTATCAAAAGAGCCATAGTCTTCCTGCACTTGTAGACAGGCCTGGGCGTTGGCACGTGTCGCAAAAATCTTGGCTCGATTTCGGATGATGGCTGGATTATCCAGCAAAGCTTCCAATTCTTCATCAGTCATGTCCGCAACATCTTGAACTTGATAGTCATGAAAAGCTTCCCGAAAGGCTTGTCGTTTACTGAGTACCGTTTCCCAAGACAGACCAGCCTGATAGGTCTCCATGCAGAGCAACTCAAAAAGAGCCTGGTCATCATGAAGGGGCTGGCCCCACTCCTCATCATGGTAGGCTACATATAGAGGGTTGTTCATTTTAACCCAGCCACAGCGTTTTGGCATAGAAATCTCCTATTTCACCAACATCTTGAGAGCAGATTTAATGTAATTTTCTGCTGTATCCGAAGTTCCTTCAAAGAATTTCTTGATTTTCTTAAGCTCTGTTGCCTTGTAGCCCAAGGCTAACATGGCTTCCATAGCTTCTTCCAATTCTTGGTTGTCGCTGCTAGATGGAACTGCAGCCTTGGCAGGAAGGTCATCACTAGCCACGACTACCTTGCCTTCCAAGTCCAGCACCATCTGTTGGGCTGTTTTCTTGCCAATTTTGGGGAACTTGGTCAAGTAGGTGATGTTCTTAGTCTCGATGGCTTGAACCAAGCCTGCATTGTCATCAGCTGCGATGATAGCCAGAGCTGAAACTGGGCCGATGCCTGATACAGAGATTAAGCTGAGAAAGAGTTTCTTCTCATCTTCCGAGCGAAAACCGTAAAGTAGATGAGCATCTTCGCGAACGACTTGATGCACATAGATTTGTGCTTCTTGGTTGACTTGCCCTGAGTAGGCATAAGGGTTAGCTACGTGTAGGATGTAGCCGATACCGTTAGCTTCTAGAACGATGTATTTAGCAGTAATTTTGGTAATAATACCCTTTAGATATTCGTACATAATTTTCCCTTCAATTTATACTCAATGAAAATCAAGTCTAAACTAGGAAGCTAACTGTAGGCATAACTTGAGTTAGGCAAGGTAAGGCTGATGCAGTTTAGAGAGATTTTCGAAGAGTATTAGTATTTTCCTAGCTCTCGGAGGCTGGTATGATTTTCCTGAATGCGACGGAACATCTTTTCCATGTCCGACTTGGTAAAGTGTACCAAAACAGGACGTCCGTGTGGACAGTTATAGGGGTTGTCACATTGAGAGAGCTGATAGAGGAGTTGTCTAGCCGAATGATCATCAATACGATGGTTTGCCTTGATGGACCGCTTGCAGGACATCATAATGGCTAGTTCAGCTCGGTATTTCTTGATTGAAACTTCCTTGGTCAAGAGGAGCATGTCGCACATCTCATAGATTCCAGCCTCAATTTCCTCCTCTGCCATCCAAATGGGATGTTCGCGCAAGATAAATTGATTCTCCCCGTACTCTGCTAGAAAGACGCCCA
>CAUSCX010000084.1:0-5574 GCA_963530385.1 uncultured Streptococcus sp.
ACCCCTTCAATTTCGAGTTCATAAAGAGCTCGTTGCATTTTCATGAGAGCATCAAAACGATTTTCGCCATGAACAATAATTTTAGCAATCATACTATCATAGTATGGCGGAATGGTATAACCTGGATAAACTGCAGAGTCAACACGCAAGCCGACACCACCACTCGGTAGATAAAGATTGGTAATCTTACCTGGACTTGGTGCAAAATTAAAGGCTGGATTTTCTGCGTTAATTCGACACTCAATGGCGTGTCCTTTTAGAACAATATCTTCTTGCTTCAAAGTCAATGGTTGACCTGCTGCGATACGGATTTGTTCCTTAACAATATCCACACCAGATACAAATTCGGTTACTGGATGTTCTACTTGGACACGAGTATTCATCTCCATAAAGTAGAATTTCCCACTTGCTTCATCTAGTAGGAATTCGATGGTACCTGCATTTTCATAACCAACAGACTCCGCTGCACGGACTGCTGCAGCACCAATTTCATTACGAAGTGTTTTCCCAATAGCAATCGAAGGACTTTCTTCTAAAACCTTTTGGTTATTCCGCTGAAGCGAACAGTCACGCTCACCTAGGTGAATCACATGTCCCATCTGGTCAGCAAGAATCTGTACCTCAATGTGGCGAGCAGGATAAATCACGCGCTCGAGGTACATAGCCCCGTTACCAAAGTTTGCTTTAGCTTCACTAGAGGCTGTTTCAAAGGCTGATACAAGGTCTTCTGCCTTTTCAACCTTACGAATCCCTTTACCACCACCTCCAGCTGAAGCTTTCAGCATAACTGGATAACCAATTTTTTCGGCAACAGCCAGAGCCTCTTCTGCAGTATGAACTTCACCATCTGATCCTGGAATGACGGGCACATTAGCCTTAATCATTTGAGCACGGGCGTTAATTTTATCCCCCATGATATCCATGACACGAGCTGATGGCCCGATAAATTTGATACCAACTTCTTCACACATGGTGGCAAATTTGGAATTTTCACTTAAAAAACCAAATCCAGGGTGAATGGCTTCAGCTTCAGTCAAGACCGCAGCTGAAAGGATAGCATTGATGTTCAGATAAGATTCTGTAGCCTTTCCAGGGCCGATACAGATAGCCTCATCAGCCAAAAGCGTGTGGAGAGCTTCCTTGTCAGCAGTTGAATAAACAGCAACTGTGGCAATTCCTAATTCTCGTGCCGCACGAATAATACGAACAGCAATTTCACCACGATTGGCAATTAAAATCTTACGAAACATGGAAAACCTCCCTAGTTTCCAATAGCAAAGGTCAGAGTCCCGCTTGCTGCAAGCTTACCATCTACTTCTGCCTTCGCTTCTACTACGGCGATTGTGCCACGACGTTTGACAAACGTTGCTGTCATGACAAGCTGATCACCAGGAACAACTTGCTTCTTAAATTTGACTTTGTCCATGCCAGCATAGAAGACAAGCTTCCCTTTGTTTTCAGGTTTTGATAATTCCAAAACACCTGCTGTTTGTGCCAAAGCTTCCATGATCAAGACACCTGGCATCACAGGGTAAGCTGGAAAGTGTCCATTGAAGAAAGGTTCGTTAATCGTTACATTTTTAATAGCAACGATTGTATCTTCGCTGACTTCCAAAACACGATCCACTAAGAGCATGGGATAGCGGTGAGGCAAAGCTTCTTTAATTCCTTGAATATCAATCATTTGATACGTACCAAGCCTTTCCCGAACTCAACCATTTCTTCATTTTCAACTAGAATTTCTGTTACGACACCGTCTTTAGGTGCTGGAATTTCGTTCATAACCTTCATAGCTTCAATGATGACCAAGGTTTGGCCTTTTTTAACAGTATCACCGACTGAAACAAAATTAGGTTTGTCTGGTCCCGCAGCCAAGTAAGCAACTCCGACAAGTGGGCTCTCTACTAGATCTCCTTCAGCTACAGATTCAGTAGCGCTTGTTTCTGAAACTACTTCTACAGCTGGTGTTGAAGTTAGAGCTTGAGGTGCTACTGTAGGTGCAGGTGCTGAAACAACTGGTTGAGGTGCTGGACTTGTTTCTGCAACAAGTTTTGCTTCATTCTTGCTGAAGAGTAACTCATCCGTTCCATTTTTATAAGAAAATTCTCTCAAGCTTGACTGGTCAAATTGTGCCATCAAGTCTTTGATT
Organism: uncultured Streptococcus sp.; assembly: GCA_963530385.1. Taxonomy (GTDB): domain Bacteria; phylum Bacillota; class Bacilli; order Lactobacillales; family Streptococcaceae; genus Streptococcus. Next base: position 2,150 of record CAUSCX010000084.1, read on the forward strand.
TCATTTAAATTCATCTTTACTTATTCTCCCAACGTTTGAAAGCAAGAACTGCATTATGCCCACCAAATCCAAAAGTGTTTGAGATAGCATAAGGAATTTCACGTTCCACGCCTTGTCCATAAATAACATTTGCTTCAATGTAGTCTGATAATTCTGTTGTTCCGGCTGTCATTGGTACATAGTTGTTACGGATGGCTTCAATTGTTGCAATGGCTTCAACTGCACCAGCTGCACCGAGCAAGTGTCCAGTAAATGACTTGGTTGAAGATACAGGTACTTCCTTACCAAGAACCGCTACAATCGCTCCGCTTTCTCCTTTTTCATTAGCTGGAGTTGAAGTACCGTGTGCATTAACGTAGGCTACTTGGTCTGGTGTAATCTCAGCTTCGTCCAAGGCAAGTTTGATAGCTTTAATAGCTCCTTGGCCTTCTGGATGTGGAGAAGTCATATGGTAGGCATCACAAGTGTTACCGTAACCCACAACTTCAGCTAGGATAGTTGCACCGCGTTTTTCAGCATGCTCTAAACTTTCAAGAACCAACATACCTGATCCTTCACCCATGACAAATCCATTACGATCCTTATCAAATGGAATAGAAGCACGAGTTGGGTCCTCTGTTGTTGAAAGAGCTGTTAAGGCTTGGAAACCAGCAATCGCAAATGGAGTAATAGATGATTCTGAACCACCAACTAGCATGATATCTTGGAAACCAAATTTGATAGAACGGAAGGCATCTCCGATAGCATCATTTGATGAAGCACAAGCTGTATTGATAGATTTACAAATCCCATTTGCCCCAAAGCGCATAGCAACATTCCCTGCAGCCATATTTGGTAAGGCTTTTGGAAGTGTCAATGGTTTTACACGTTTTGGTCCCTTATCATGTAGTCGAAGCACTTGGTCTTCGATTTCTTTGATACCACCGATACCTGATGCCACAATGACACCAAAGCGGTCTTTATCAAGTGCTTCAAGGTCAAGATTGGCATTGTTCACTGCTTCTTGAGCTGCATACAAGGCATACAAAGAATAGTCATCAAAACGGTTGGTATCTTTTTTTACAAAATATTTGTCAAAAGGAAAATCCTGAATTTCTGCAGCATTATGAACATCAAAAGCACTATGATCAAACTTAGTGATTTCACCGATTCCAATCTTTCCATTTTTTAGACTGTTCCAAAATTCCTCTGGTGTGTTCCCAATCGGAGATGTTAATCCATAACCTGTTACTACTACTCGATTTAGTTTCATTTTTATACCTCTATTTTAACTCTTATTGCATGGTTAGTCCACCATCAATTGCAAGGACTTGTCCCGTTAGATAATCTTGGCTTGCAAGAAAGGCTGTCACCTCTGCGACTTGCTCAGCTTGGCCAAATTGTTTCATCGGAATTTGTGCCAACATGGCTTCTTTCACCTTATCAGATAGAACTGCTGTCATATCTGATTCAATCATTCCTGGAGCAATGGCATTGACACGCACATTGCGATTGGCAACCTCACGTGCTACAGATTTGGTAAATCCAATCAAACCGGCCTTGGAAGCAGCGTAGTTTGCTTGACCGATATTTCCCATCAAACCAACGACACTAGACATATTGATGATAGCACCTTCGCGAGCTTTTATCATCGGTTTCAAGACTGATTGTGTCATATTGAAGGCACCTGTCAAATTGACTTTTAAAACCTTCTCAAAATCTTCTTCTGTCATCTTAAGCATGAGAGTGTCTTGAGTAATCCCAGCATTATTAACGAGGACATCAACTGAACCCAGCTCTTCAATGGCTTGGTCCACCATACGCTTTGCGTCCGCAAAATCAGAAACATCACCAGAAATAGCAAGGACCTTCACTCGGTATGGTTTAAATTCGGCTAGGAGCTCCTCAGAGATTTCACCACGACTATTCAAGACAACATTGGCTCCCAAGCTGGCAAATTTATGAGCAATGGCAAGACCAATTCCTCGACTTGAGCCTGTAATAAAGACATTTTTCTGTTCTAGTTTCATTTTTCTCCTTTCAGAACTTCTACCAGTTTGGTCTAATTTTCTAAGAGTGCTAGTAAACTTGTTTGATCTTCCACATTAGCAAGTTGAGCTGTTTTATCAATCTTTTTGACGAATCCTGACAAAACTTTACCAGGTCCAATCTCGATAAAACGAGTGACACCCACTTCTTGCATGACTGCAATACTTTCATAAAAGCGAACAGGTTCCTTAACTTGACGAGTCAGGAGTTCAACAATTCGTTCTTTTTCCACGACCTTTGCTTCTGTATTGCCAACAAGTGGACAAGCAAAGTCACTAAACTCAACATCTTCTAGGGCTTGAGCTAATTTTTGACTAGCAGGTTCTAATAAAGCTGTATGGAAAGGACCAGAAACATTGAGCGGAATCAAGCGTTTTGCTCCTGCCTCTTGCAAAAGTTCAACTGCACGATCTACCGCCTCTACCTCACCACCAATAACAATCTGACTTGGAGTATTGTAGTTGGCTGGAGTTACAACACCAAGTTTAGAGGCTTCTTGACAAGCTTGCTCGATAACATCAACCGGTGTGTTGAGTACAGCCACCATTTTTCCTGATCCAGCTGGTGCCGCTTCTTCCATATAAGCTCCACGTTTAGCAACTAGAGCCACTGCATCTTCAAAATCCAAGGCACCACTAGCTACCAGGGCAGAATATTCTCCAAGAGACAAACCTGCCACCATATCAGGCTGATAACCTTTCTCCTTTAGTAGTCGGTAAATAGCAACGGACGTAGCTAAAATAGCTGGTTGCGTGTAACGAGTCTGATTTAGCTTTGTTTCATCATTATCAATCAAGTCACGAAGGTCATAGCCTAAGACTTGGCTAGCTTGGTCGATTGTTTCCTTGACGATAGCATATTGGTCGTATAGCTCACGTCCCATTCCTAGGTACTGGGCTCCTTGACCTGCAAATAGAAAGGCTGTTTTAGTCATTTCTTGTAACTCCTGCCCAACGAGCAGCTTCTGCTTGAATTTTTTCAGCTGCACCGTAGTAAATATCTTTTAAGATTTCTTCAACAGTTTCTTCTTTCGAAACTAGACCTGCAATCTGACCAGCCATCACTGAACCGCCATCCACATCACCATGGACAACAGCCTTAGCTAAGGCTCCTGCGCCCATTTGTTCAAAAATTTCTAAATCTGGATTTTCTTGTTTGAAGGCATCTTTTTCAGCTTGCTCGAAATCACGAGTCAATTTGTTTTTAATGGCACGAACTGCGTGTCCAAAATGTTGTGCTGAGATCGTTGTGTCGATATCACGAGCTTTTAAAATTTTAGCTTTATAGTTTGGATGAGCATTTGATTCTTTAGCAACTACAAAACGAGTTCCTACTTGCACAGCTTCTGCACCAAGCATAAATCCAGCTGCAGCTCCCTCACCGTCTGCAATACCACC
>CAUSCX010000085.1:0-5520 GCA_963530385.1 uncultured Streptococcus sp.
TGTTGACAGTGAACTTCTGATAATGCTTAATCTGGTCAGCCGCATTTTCCTCAGCGCCAACACCGATGACCAGCCAATCTCCCAGGCTATAAGAGGAACTGCAGGTCGTGATATTGTGCCCAAAGTTCTTGTCCTGATATCCCAAGATGAAGATTGGAAAACCATAGTAGAGCTTGCTGGTGTTAAAAGATTGTTTCATGACAACCTCCTTTGGCTAGGGGTCTAAAATAAAAATCGTCCCTGCCATCAATCTGACAGGGACGAATGTGTTAATCCGCGGTACCACCCAATTTCGGGCAGATGCCCGCAACTTTAATCTTCTTGTTTCTCTTTTATGACGTCGTTAGCTCGTCTTGCCGTACTTGAGTACAGCCTGCAACTCGCTGTCTAGTCCTAAAAGGAAACAAAAAGATTTATATTATTTTTAATTTCATCCATTAGCAACCAGTTTTGACACATTTGTGGACTTCTCAGCACCGCCACTTTCTGTAAAATGTGGGACTCAAAACACCTCTAATGGCTTTATTTTAACAAGTTTTTGACGGAAAAGCAAGGAACAAGAAAGATTACTTGAACTTGATGCCATTTTCTTTTAATTTCTTGATAGTAGCTGGACCGATTCCTTTCAAGGCAAGGAGTTCTTTTTCTGTCCAGTTTTTGAAGTCAGCAGCAGATTTGATACCTTCATCGTAGAAAGTCTTAGCGCGGTCAACTGAAAGTCCCCCTAGGTTAGCTGCGAAATCTTCTACAGAAGTAGCAACTTTTTGAGCTTGCTCTTTGGTTGCTTCTACAGTTTTTTCAACCTTTTTAGAGACAGCTTTACCTGCATCGCTTGCTGCTTTTTCAGCATGTTTTACAACTTTTTTTGTTTCTTCGACAACCTTGTTTACAGTGCTTGAAAATGCACCTGAGCGACGGAGGCTGTTTCTCAATTGTTTTTTACGTTGGAGTGTCTTTGACATGATAAAATCCTTTCAATAAAAAATCCCTGTGGCTGAACAAGGATCGAATCTCTATGATTTTATTGTATCAACTTTCTTTAGGAAATGCAAGGCTTGATATACTGGAAATATAGGAGATATATGGGAAATTTCGCCGTAGAATGATAGACGATAATAGAAGAAAAGTGAAAAATATGGTATAATCAAACGATAGATTTTTGAATAGGAATACAATCATGTTTGGATTTTTAAAAAAAGATAAAGCAACAGAAACCCCCACAATGGTGCCAGCACATATCGGAGTTATCATGGATGGGAATGGTCGTTGGGCTAAAAAACGGATGCAACCGCGTGTCTTTGGGCATAAGGCTGGGATGGATGCTTTGAGAACGGTAGCCATTGCTGCTAGTGATATGGGAGTCAAAGCCTTGACGGTCTATGCCTTCTCAACTGAAAACTGGACCCGTCCAGATCAGGAAGTCAAATTTATCATGAACCTGCCAGTTGAATTTTATGATAAGTTTGTTCCCGAATTGCATCAGAAGAACATGAAGATTCAAATGATTGGGGAGACTGATCGTTTGCCGAAGCAGACTTTTGATGCTCTTAAAAAGGCAGAAGAACTAACTAAGTTAAATACAGGATTGATTCTTAATTTTGCTCTTAATTATGGTGGACGAGCTGAGATTACACAAGCGGTCAAGTTGATTGCACAGGATGTTTTAGATGCTAAGATCAATCCTGGTGATATCACAGAGGAGTTGATTGGGGAATATCTCTTTACGGGACATTTGCCAAAAGTCTTGCGTGATCCTGACTTGATTATTCGGACCAGCGGTGAACTTCGTTTGAGTAATTTCTTGCCATGGCAGGCTGCTTATAGCGAGCTCTATTTCACGGATGTCTTGTGGCCTGACTTTGATGAGGAAGCCTTGAAAGAAGCTATCATCGAGTACAATCGTCGCAACCGTCGTTTTGGAGGAGTTTAGGAGATATTATGATACAGGATTTACAAAAGAGAACCCTTTTTGCTATCTTGGCCTTGGCTATCTTTATCCCAATCTTGGCGATTGGTGGCTTATGGCTCCAGATTGCCATGGGGATTGTGGCTATGTTGGGAGTACATGAGTTACTGCGCATGAAGGGTTTAAATACCATGACGCCTGAAGGACTCTTGACTTTATTAGCAACCTTTTTTCTGACTATTCCTTTGGAAAACTACCTGAAGTTTTTGCCTGTGGATGGGAACGTTGTTGCTTATAGTGTCGTGATACTGATTTTACTAGGGGCAACAGTCTTCAGCAAGAACTATACTATTGAGGATGCTGTTTTTCCGATTGCCATGAGTTTTTATGTTGGCTTTGGCTTTAATGCTTTGGTCGATGCTCGTATTGCAGGTTTGGATAAGGCGCTTTTGGGACTGTGTATGGTCTGGGCAACCGATAGTGGTGCTTATCTGGTAGGGATGAAGTTTGGTAAGAGAAAGCTAGCTCCGAGAGTTTCCCCTAACAAGACCATAGAGGGTGCTATGGGAGGTATCGTGGCTGCTATGCTAGTGACTTTGATTTTTATGCTAGTTGATAGTACTGTTGCTTTACCTTATGGGATTTACAAAATGATGGTCTTTGCTATTTTCTTTAGTATAGCTGGTCAGTTGGGGGATTTGATCGAAAGTGCTATGAAACGTCACTTTGGTGTCAAAGACTCAGGCAAGTTTATCCCAGGTCATGGTGGGGTGTTGGATCGTTTTGATTGCATGCTGGCTGTCTTCCCTATTATGCACCTCTTTGGCTTATTTTAAGGAAAGGTAAATAGAAATTAAATGATAGGATTACTAACATTTATCCTGGTCTTTGGGATTATCGTAGTGGTTCACGAATTCGGACATTTTTACTTTGCTAAGAAATCTGGAATTTTGGTTCGTGAGTTTGCCATCGGTATGGGCCCCAAAATCTTTGCCCACATCGGAAAAGATGGAACTGCTTATACCATTCGTCTCCTGCCACTTGGTGGTTACGTTCGGATGGCAGGTTGGGGTGAAGATACGACAGAAATTAAGACAGGAACTCCTGCAAGCCTAACATTGGCAGCGGATGGTAAGGTCAAACGCATCAATCTCTCTGGTAAAAAGGTTGACCAGACAGCTCTGCCTATGCAGGTCACCCAGTTTGATTTTGAGGATAAACTCTTTATTAGAGGCTTGGTCTTAGAAAAGGAAAAGACTTTCTCAGTAGACCATGATGCGACCATTGTGGAAGCTGATGGAACGGAAGTTCGTATCGCTCCCTTAGACGTCCAATATCAGAATGCGACTGTCTGGGGCAAATTGATTACCAACTTTGCTGGTCCTATGAATAATTTTATCCTAGGAGTCGTCGTTTTCTGGATCTTGATTTTCATGCAAGGCGGTGTTCGTGATACGCAAACGAACAATTTTAGTATCATTCCAGATAGCGCACTGACTAAGGTTGGAGTTGAAGATACTGCCCAAATCACTAAAGTCGGCAGTTATGAGATTTCAAACTGGTCAGATTTGATTCAGGCGGTCGATGCAGAAACCAAGGACAAAACAGCGCCCGTTTTGGATGTGACGATTTCTGAAAATGGCACTGAAAAACAAGTCAGTGTGACACCTGAAGAAAGCCAAGGTCGTTATATACTGGGTGTTCAGCCAAGGCTCAAATCAGATATCTGGTCTATGTTTATGGGCGGATTTACAACTGCGGCTGATTCAGCTTTACGCATCCTGAATGCTTTGAAAAGCTTGATTTTCCAACCTGATTTGAATAAATTAGGTGGCCCCGTTGCTATCTTTAAGGCAAGCAGTGATGCCGCTAAAAATGGTCTTGAGAATGTCTTGTTCTTCTTGGCTATGATTTCCATCAATATCGGTATCTTCAACTTGATTCCGATCCCTGCGCTCGACGGTGGAAAAATCGTGCTCAATATCCTAGAAGCTATCCGTCGCAAACCACTAAAACAAGAAATTGAAACCTATGTCACTCTGGTCGGAGTTGTCATTATGGTCGTCTTGATGCTCGCCGTGACTTGGAACGACATCATGCGTACCTTCTTTTAAGAATTAGAGGAGTCATTATGAAACAAAGTAAAATGCTTATCCCAACGCTTCGCGAAATGCCAAGCGATGCTCAAGTTATCAGCCATGCCCTTATGTTGCGTGCTGGTTATGTTCGCCAAGTATCAGCAGGAGTTTATTCTTACCTCCCGCTTGCTAACCGTGTTATCGAAAAAGCTAAGAAGATCATGCGTCAAGAGTTTGACAAGATGGGTGCTGTTGAGATGTTGGTTCCAGCCCTTCTTAGTGCAGACCTTTGGCGTGAATCTGGCCGTTATGAAACCTACGGAGAAGACTTGTACAAATTGAAAAACCGTGAGAAGTCAGACTTCATCTTGGGGCCAACTCACGAAGAAACTTTTACAGCTATTGTCCGTGATTCTGTCAAGTCTTACAAGCAATTACCTTTGAACTTGTATCAAATCCAGCCTAAGTATCGTGATGAAAAACGTCCACGTAATGGACTTCTTCGTACCCGTGAGTTCATCATGAAAGACGGCTATAGCTTCCACGCTAACTACGATAGCTTGGATGTAACCTATGATGAGTACAAGGCAGCTTACGAGCGTATCTTTACTCGTAGTGGCTTGGATTTCAAAGCCATCATCGGTGACGGTGGAGCCATGGGTGGTAAGGATAGTCAAGAGTTTATGGCCATCACACCTGCTCGTACAGACCTTGACCGTTGGGTGGTATTAGACAAGTCTGTTGCATCATTTGACGAAATTCCTGATCAAGTGCAAGAAGAAATCAAGGCAGAATTGCTCAAATGGATGGTTTCTGGTGAAGATACCATTGCCTACTCAAGTGAATCAAGCTATGCAGCCAACTTGGAAATGGCAACCAACGAGTACAAACCAAGCAATCGTGTTGTGACTGAAGATGAAGTGGCTCGCGTGGAAACACCAGGTGTCAAATCAATTGATGAAGTGGCTGCCTTCTTGAATGTCTCTGAAGAGCAGACAATCAAGACCTTGGTTTATATGGCAGACCAAGAGCCAGTTGTGGCTCTACTTGTCGGCAATGACCAGCTCAATGAAGTTAAGTTTAAAAACTACCTTGGAGCAGACTTCTTGGAACCTGCAACCGAGGCAGAAGTGAAAGAATTGTTGGGAGCGGACTTTGGTTCACTTGGCCCAGTCAATCTTCCAGAGAATGTTAAAATCATCGCTGATCGCAAGGTCCAAGATAGCCACAATGCTGTTGCTGGTGCTAACGAAGATGGTTACCACTTGACTGGTGTGAACCCAGGTCGTGATTTCACTGCTGAGTATGTAGATATCCGTGAAGTGCGTGAGGGCGAAATTTCACCAGATGGAAAAGGTGTTCTCAACTTTGCCCGTGGTATCGAGATTGGTCATATCTTCAAACTAGGAACTCGCTACTCAGCAAGCATGGGAGCAGATGTCTTGGATGAAAATGGTCGTGCTGTGCCAATCATCATGGGATGCTACGGTATCGGTGTCAGCCGTCTCCTTTCAGCAGTTATGGAACAACACGCTC
>CAUSCX010000086.1:0-5383 GCA_963530385.1 uncultured Streptococcus sp.
GCAGAAAGATTAGAAGAGAAAGGAGCTGTTCAGACATGGATCGAAAGCCTGTAACAGTACGTTCCTATGCCAATATTGCCATAATCAAATATTGGGGTAAGAAAAATGAAAAAGAGATGGTTCCTGCGACTAGTAGTATCTCTCTAACCTTAGAAAATATGTATACGGAGACGACACTTTCTCCTTTACCAGCAGATGCAAGCTCGGATGCCTTTTATATCAATGACCAGTTGCAAAATGAAGCTGAACATAAAAAGATGAGTAAAATCATTGATCGCTACCGTCCTGAAGGAGCAGGTTTTGTTCGTATCGATACCAAGAACAATATGCCAACAGCGGCAGGTCTTTCTTCAAGTTCCAGTGGCTTATCTGCCTTGGTAAAAGCTTGCAATGCCTATTTCCAATTAGGACTAGATCGTAAAGACTTGGCCTTGGAAGCTAAGTTTGCATCGGGTTCTTCATCTCGTAGTTTTTATGGACCTCTGGCAGCTTGGGACAAGGATAGTGGAGAGATTTATCCAGTCGAGACTGACTTAAAACTCGCTATGATTATGCTAGTTTTAGAAGACCAGAAAAAACCAATCTCTAGTCGAGATGGCATGAAACTCTGTGTCGAAACTTCGACAACTTTTGATGAGTGGATTCGTCAATCTGAACAAGACTACAAAGATATGTTAGTCTACCTCAAGGAAAATGACTTTAAGAAAGTTGGAGAATTGACAGAGAAGAACGCCTTGGCTATGCATGCTACGACCAAGACTGCAAATCCACCTTTCTCTTATCTGACAGATGCCAGTTATGAGGCTATGGATTTCGTTCGTCAGCTTAGAGAACAAGGAGAAGCTTGCTACTTTACCATGGATGCGGGCCCTAATGTCAAGGTTCTTTGCTTGGAAGAGGACTTGGAACACATATCAGAACTTTTAGGTCAACGCTATCGCTTAATCGTTTCAAAAACAAAGGATTTGAGCCAAGATGACGATTGTTAAAACTTGTGGGAAGCTCTATTGGGCTGGGGAGTATGCCATTTTAGAGCCAGGACAGTTGGCGCTAATAAAGGCTATTCCCATCTATATGACGGCTGAGATTAAAGCGTCTAATGTTTATCGACTCTACTCAGATATGTTTTCCTATAGTGTAGATATGCGCCCAGATTCTTCTTATGCCTTAATCCAAGAAACAGTTGCCTTGGTGGAGGACTATCTAACTGCCCAAGGAGTTGACTTGCGTCCTTTTTCCATAGATATTCGCGGGAAAATGGAGCGTGAGGGCAAGAAGTTTGGACTGGGTTCTAGTGGTAGTGTGGTGGTCTTGGTCATCAAGGCTATGCTTGCTTTTTATGAAAGACCAGTCGAAAGAGACCTCTTGTTTAAACTGGCGAGTGCAGTCCTTCTCAAACGTGGGGACAATGGTTCCATGGGTGACATTGCCTGTATCGTTTCAGAAGACCTAGTCCTCTATCAGTCTTTTAATCGAGAAACAGTTGCACAATGGCTAGAAAAGGAAGACTTGCCAAGTGTATTGGCATGTGACTGGGGCTTTTCTATTAGGAGTGTTGAACCAGCGTTGAAATTTGATTTTCTGGTTGGTTGGACCAAGGAAGTGGCTGTATCTAGTCACATGGTTAAGCAAATCAAGAATCATATGAACGCTAGCTTTTTGCAGGCTTCAAAAGAAACTGCTACTAGCTTGGTAAAGGTTTTGGAGGCGAGTCAAGAAGAAAAGACAATGGAGCTACTAGAACAAGCCAGCCAACTTTTAGAAGGCTTGAGTCCAGATATTTACACCCCTTCGCTCAGACAATTAAAAGATGCCAGTAGAGACTTAAAAGCCGTCGCTAAAAGTAGTGGTGCTGGTGGTGGAGACTGTGGGATTGCCCTCAGTTTTGACCAAGATTCGACCACATTACTGAAAAATCGTTGGGCTGATCTAGGAATTGAGCTCTTGTATCAAGAAAGGATAGGACATGACGACAAATCGGAAGGATGAACACATCCGCTATGCCCTTGAACAAAAAAGTTCTTATAATAGTTTTGATGAAGTGGAGTTGATCCACTCCTCGCTACCCTTATATGACATAGAGGAAATTGACCTTTCGACAGAATTTGCAGGGCGCAAATGGGACTTTCCTTTTTATATCAATGCCATGACAGGTGGTAGTAACAAGGGAAGAGAAATCAATCAAAAATTGGCTCAAGTGGCGGAAACTTGTGGGATTTTATTTGTAACGGGTTCTTACAGCGCGGCAATAAAGGATCCATCAGATGATTCTTTTTCCGTGAAGTTTAATCATCCTGACCTTCTTCTTGGGACCAACATTGGCTTAGACAAGCCTGTTGAACTGGGGTTGCAAACGGTCAAGGAGATGAACCCTCTTCTCTTGCAAGTTCATGTGAATGTCATGCAGGAATTACTCATGCCAGAAGGTGAACGTCAATTTAGATTGTGGCAAAATAATCTGAAAGATTATGCTAATCAGATTTCTGTGCCCCTTGTTTTAAAAGAAGTCGGCTTTGGCATGGATGTTAAGACCATTGCTAAGGCTTATGAGATGGGAATACGAACCGTTGATTTGTCTGGCCGTGGGGGAACCAGCTTTGCTTATATTGAAAACCGTCGCAGTGGTCAACGTGACTACCTCAATGATTGGGGGCAATCAACGATGCAGGCTCTTCTGAATGCCCAAGACTGGAAAGACAAGATGGAACTTTTGGTGAGTGGAGGAGTGCGCAATCCACTAGACATCATCAAATGCCTGGTCTTTGGAGCCAAGGCAGTTGGTCTATCACGCACTATGTTAGAGCTGGTTGAAAATTACTCTGTTGATGTCGTTATTTCCATTGTTGAAAGCTGGAAGGAAGACCTACGCTTGATTATGTGTGCCCTTAATTGTGCAAGGATTAAGGATTTGCAAGAGGTCGACTATCTCCTATATGGAAAATTAAAAGAAGCAAAAGATCAAATGTAAGGAAAGAGATCGGGATTATAGTTCCGATCTCTTTATCATTCCTCAGACTGATGTGACTTTTGGGATTTGTGATACAATTAAATAGAGAGGACGGATACATGCGAAAATTCCAAATTTTTCTATTTATTGAATCTTGTTTATTAACAGGAGCTCTGATTATGATGGTATCAGAGCATTTTTCCCGTTTTCTGTTGATCTTGCTCTTGTTTTTACTGCTGATTCGATACTATACTGGAAGACAGGGGAATAACCTCATATTAGTGGCAGTGAGCATCTTATTTTTCTTTATCATCATGCTTAATCCCTTTGTCATCATGGCTATCTTTGTGGCTTTGATTTATAGTCTCTTCCTGCTTTACCCTATGATGAACCAGGAAAGAGAAGATACCAATCTGGTTTTTGAAGAAGTAGTGACGGTAAAGAGGGAGAAAAATCGTTGGTTTGGGAATCTCCACCATTTTTCAAGTTACCAGACTTGTCGTTTTGATGATATCAATCTCTTTCGCCTTATGGGGAAGGATACCATTCATCTAGAGCGCGTGATTTTGAGCAATCATGATAATGTCATCATCTTGAGAAAACTGGTGGGTACGACAAGAATTATCGTACCAGTGGATGTCGAAGTCAGTCTAAGCGTCAATTCTCTGTACGGAGATTTAACCTTTTTTGACCAGCCTAAACGTGCTTTGCGTAATGAGCAATTTCATCAAGAAACGAGAGACTATCTCAAGAGTCCAAAGAGTGTTAAGATTCTTTTGACAACTACGGTGGGAGATGTTGAGGTGGTGCGCGGATGAAAAAACAACCTTATATTTTAATAGTCCTCACCTCATTTCTATTTGTTGCTTTTCTAATTCGAAGTATTTTTAAAGTCTTGGATTTTGACTGGAGCTCTCTTTTTCAGGATTTAGAAAAGACAGAAAAAGTCCTATTTATAGCTTTGATGTTTAGTCTTGCCCTAGCTTGTTTATTAGTCCTGTTTTGGACAATGGTTGACGAGATTTCAAAAAGAAGAATCCAAGCAAATCTCAAGTGTCTCCTAGCTGGCAAAGATATTGAAAGTCTGGGAGATGCTGACTTAGACGCAAGTTTTAGAAATTTGTCAGGAAAGCTTGGTTTATTGACAGAAGCCATTCAAAAAGCGGACAATCAAGCCTTGGTCAAGGAAGAAGTGATTATTGAAAAGGAGCGCAAGCGAATCGCGCGTGACTTGCATGATACGGTTAGCCAAGAAATTTTTGCTGCCCATATGATTTTATCAGGACTCAGTCAACAAGCTTCCAAATTAGACAGAGAGAAAATGCAGACACAACTCCAAAGTGTGACAGCTATTTTGGAGACAGCTCAAAGAGACTTGCGCATTCTGCTTTTGCATTTACGACCGATAGAACTGGAACAAAAGAGTCTGGTTGAGGGGATACAGCTGCTTCTCAAAGAATTGGAAGAAAAAAGTGAACTGAAGGTAAGCTTTAAATATCAGGTAACAGCTGTACCTAAAAAGATTGAAGAACATATTTTCCGGATTGTACAAGAATTGATTAGTAATACACTTCGTCATGCACAAGCTTCTTGTCTAGATGTTTACCTTTATCAAACGGAAACAGGTTTGCAGTTGAAGGTAGTAGACAATGGTCGTGGTTTTCAGCTAGATGATGTTGATGAACTAAGCTATGGTCTACGCAATGTCAAAGAACGAGTGGAAGATATGGCTGGGACAGTACAATTGATGACGGCTCCTAAGCAGGGTTTGGCAGTGGATATCCGCATTCCCTTGCTTGAGTGACTAACAAAAGGAAATGAAATGAAACTATTATTAGTAGATGACCACCAAATGGTGCGTCTGGGTTTAAAAAGTTATTTTGAATTACAAGATGATGTAGAGGTTGTAGGAGAAGCAACCAATGGTGCGGAAGGAATTTCCATGGCCTTGGAGCTTCGTCCAGATGTGATTGTCATGGATATTGTCATGCCTGAAGTCAATGGGATTGACGCAACTCTAGCTATTCTCAAAGAATGGCCAGAGGCTAAAATTTTGATCGTGACTTCTTACCTAGACAATGAAAAAATCATGCCGGTTTTGAATGCTGGAGCTAGGGGCTATATGCTTAAAACTTCTAGCGCGGATGAATTGTTACACGCTGTTCGTAAGGTAGCAGCTGGTGAATTTGCTATTGAACAAGAGGTGAGCAAGAAGGTAGAATACAACCGCAATCACGTTGAACTACATGAAGACCTGACAGCTCGTGAACGAGATGTCCTTCAACTGATCGCTAAAGGCTATGAAAATCAACGTATAGCTGATGAATTGTTCATTTCCCTCAAGACAGTTAAAACTCATGTTTCGAACATTCTCGCCAAGCTTCAGGTTAGTGACCGTACCCAGGCGGCAGTCTATGCCTTTCAACATCACTTGGT
>CAUSCX010000087.1:0-5346 GCA_963530385.1 uncultured Streptococcus sp.
CTAACTCCAATTTACAGCCTAATCAATCTGACAAAGGGCAAGTTCTTTTAATCCTCTGTCGTAAAGGAAGGTTAAACAAAAGTTGTCTGTCATATTTTGAACCTTGTATTTACTCATTCCTCTAGGCAAGGCTATAGCGCACAATTCTCTTGTTATCAGAGAAAATAGCTTTTGCTTGCCTTTCCAGTCATCATTCTTAAATAGGGGGCTCAGGATAAGATAAGGCGAATCCGTAAAGAGTCCATTGACACCAGATTTTTTGCCTGAATCCTTTAAATGTTCAGATTCTAATAACTTTTCGATAATACGACCATCACTAGAGATTTTAACAAGAGCAAAATAGTCCATGCCCCATTTATTGACAGAGGTTTGACTTTCTCCAGAGGTAAAGGCATAGAGCTCTTGCTTCCAAGATTTCATACTATCGATTTTAGGACTAGCATCTGAGCTCCTGTCGTGGTGGTTTAACTCTTTTTTATCAATATGCGAATAAGACGTCCACTTCGCCTGCTTTTTCTCTCGATCAAACTCTAAAAGGGCAAAGTTTCTTGCCTGATTTGTATAAACTTGATCTTCAAAACACACGGGTATCTGGTCGCTATCTGATACGATTTGAAAATATCTCTCTTGTGCCTTTTTAGGAAGTATACTTTGCGGATCCTTTATGGCAATGATTTCTGGATTAGAAAAATCACCAGTATAATAGACTATTTCCTTGCCAGCCTTGATGATGCCAATATTTTGTCCATCTGTAAACAATACAGGTTCTTCCTTCCAGGTATCATCACAATCCCAAGCATCTATCTCCTTCACACCCAAAGGCGATACTTCAAGCAGACAGTAGCGATTGAAAGCTTCCTTCTCACTGGTCAAGACAAAGGCTCTACCATCGTGCAGTATGACAGAGTTTAGAACAAAACTGTAGTCCTTTTCTAGTTCCCATTTTTTCAGTAAACTTAGCTTTAACCTCTCCATTTTCGCTCCTCCTGCACTATCACCATTCATTGATGGCATATAGAATAGCTAATCGAATATTTTTTATCAATTCATCCGAAAGTTCATCGTATTCTTGACCGAGTCCCTTATCTTGTGCCAACCATCCTGGTTCATCATTCCAAGAGCCCATTGCTCCAAAAACATCCGCTGCACTTGCAGCTCTAAATATATTTTGATTTTGTGGCGGAATTTGAGGATCCTCTAGCACCTTAGCAGCATCAAGGTCAAGTAGTTGGTTTCTAGCAGAGTGAAAGACTTTGGTAAAGTTGTCACATTCAATTTTACTTGCTAAATCTTCTATACGAGCCAATATGTCCTTAAATTCTTCGATATTATTTTCATAGTGGGGAAGGTCTTGAGAAGACCTTTCCCATTCATACTCAGTGTAGGTAACATCCCAGCCCCTGCCTGCGGAAGCAGATTTCCAATTTGGTAGGAAATAACTTGCCTTCCCATCTTTATAAAAACAGAGAATTGAACTCTGTGTCGTATTGGAGAAACCTAAAATACCTCTGTCATTTACTGAAATAGGACAAAATAATTTTAAGTCCTTCAAACCTTTTTCCTTAAGATTTTCAAACCAATCAGATACAGATAGTTCTATAACTTCCCCTTTTTCTGACGGCAAAATTTGAAAGCTCAACTTATTTGTATATTTTTCAGGCTTATAGCATATTTCTTTACCACTTTTTAAAGCCTTCCTAGCTGCTGCCACGATACAGGCTATTTGGTACATTTGTCCATTCATATGATCTCATCCATTATCCCTTCAATCAAATTTGTAAGGCTTTCAGCCGCATAGATCACCTGGTCAGGATCATGGATGTAGCAAATAATCTGCCCTTCCTGACCCTCCTGGTCTGGATCAAAATCCAGCATGAGATAACAAGAGTCACAATACTGGGCAAAAGGAAGCCACTTTTTATTAAAAAGATAGGGCTTAATTCTGCTATCACGCATATTTTCTAGATCTTGACTCGAAAAATAGTCGGGAAATTCGGTTAACAGAGCATCTCTATTTTGAAAGTACTTTTTACAAGTCTCAATTTCCTGTAGACTCATGAGAGAAAAAGTCAAATCTCTCTGGTCAATTACACAAGGTAAAATAGAGAGGTATTTACTCCCATTTTTGTAGCTATAAAGCTCTTTGAAGTCACTAGGTAGACGAACGCCTAATATTTCCTCAAAGACTTGAAGCTCTTCCTCGGAAGCACCAGAAATATTCTGATAATCATCTAGGTATTCCTCTTCCACAGGATCATCCAAATCCCAGTCTTCAAAATACTCACAAATATAAGTTTCTATTTTTTTAACTTGGTCAATTAATTGCATAATCCCACCATGATTTCTTTATTTTATCTGTCTTCCAATGCTTTTTAACGCTTATAACTTGTTTTTTCTAGGAGAAGGGGTTCAGGATTTTGCTTAATCCAAGCAATAGCTAGCTGACACAGGCGGTCTAGGCGAGGCTCGTCATCAAAATCTTTCCCATGAACTTGAGCAATAAGCTCTTTAGTCTCTGCTAATTCTTGTTCTGAAAGAGGGATTCCTAGAGACAAGTATTGAGGGAGTGCCTGAAGCATTTTTCTATAGTCCCTGTCCCAGTTGACCCCACCATTGCGATCCAGCTCATCTCGAACTCGACCTGGTATACGGATAACTTCCCCCTGAACAGTTTTTGCTGCTCCACTTGAAGGAATCAAGAAAGACCATAGTTCCTCATATTGCTCCTCCCAGCTACCTTCTTTTACGAGAATCGGAGAAACTCCATCATGAGTTAGGCGTTTTTCTACAGGCTTTACATCAAAGAGCTCATAGAGCTTCGCTAAGCCTTTATCTGCTCCCTCGATGTAGTCTGGGTGGATACTTTCTCGATGAAATTCAAAATCCTTACCGATTTGTTCAACTTTTTCCTTCATCTGAGACGTTTTCTTAGCACCAGCATCCAGCAGCATAGAGGCAATTTCAGCTGTTTGGGCAATATAGATTCCCCGACAAACCATCAAGACTGAAGCTAGTGGGGTTCTTCCCATATCATCTTTAGCATTGACATCTGCTCCCTTATCAATCAAAAGTTTGACAGTCTTAGGATGGAAAAACTCAGCTGCTACATGTAGGGGGGTCTCACCATAGGTATTAGGTTTTCCAATGTCTGCCCCCAATTCAAGCAAGAGTTTTACAGTATCTCTTCCCATGGTTGCCTGACGGTACAAAGGAGTCGCTCCATAATAATCAGGGATATTGATATCCAAGCCCTTTTCCACCAGCCAGATAACCAATTCATCCGGGACTCCTCCCATATGCAGAGGTGTACATAAGCTAAATCTTCCATCATGAGCGCTTAATTCACAACGATCATAGACTGCTTTAAGGGCTTCAATATTTCCTTCATCCATTAAATCCTTAAACTCTTTTGGTAATGTAACTCTTTTCTTTGCCATTTTTAGTACCTTTCTTCTGATTCAGCATCTAGGGCAAGCCATTGAAGATTGTCAACAGTTTTCAAAGTCAGGACTTGTCCATCATAATCATTTTTCAACTCAAGACCGTTTTGCTCAATAGATATATGATTGTACCAGTGGTCTAGGCTGGCGTATTCCCCCGTATGAATGTTGATGAGCATACTCGTTATGTGATCCCAAGTCCCTTTCTTAACTGTTTCTGCTAAGAGGTAGTAAGCATCTAAAAATATGAGATTTCTCCCATAGATCCAAAAGGGCAGATCAAGTCCCAACAAAGGCAACTTGGCAGAAAAAATCTCATCACCGTGTGGTGGCACGGTTTCATAATGAAATTCTATCTCACTGCCATAATAGGCAATCAGGGCTCCCTGACATCCGATATTTTGAGGAATCCCCTCCTCAGCTACTATAAATTCCATGACCTGCTCCTTCTATTTTCAATCATAAAACCCGACCAGACTCTGCCAAAATATCAAACTGGACTCATGGCCTTTTCTAGTCATCAAGTGGAGGAAGTCACTTTCACAACCCTTCCAAACTGCAGATTGGGCCGTTCCCATGGCTCTAACAAATGCTAGAAAATCTGGTGTCAGCCATATTTTTTCATCATAGTTCATCTCTGCATCAAGAGCATAGACCGCCCCAGATTGACAATCCAGCAAAATAGTGTAGGGATCTCCATTTGCAATGATGATCAAACTTCTTTCTTGTAGAGTCGAGTAATCGTGGTGTTCCAAATTGCGATTGATTAGCCAAGTAAGACTAGTGTCGTCCCCATATCCAAACTGGTAACTTAAAAAACCGACCTGCCCCCAGTTATAGGCCAGGATATATTTCCTAAAAATCGGATCCAAATCTTGTATTTGCAGTTGTTTTTTCAAACGATCCAGTTCAGACACAGGCAGTTCCGTTTGGTTCAGGACAATCCCTTCTCTTATCTCAGGGTCCATCCCTTGTGTTGCTTCCTCAATAATGGAAATGATTTGGTCAATTGTCAATAATTCCATTATCAACCTCCGACTATAAATAGTCCATTTTCTAGAGCAAATTAGCTAGTTTAGGTCTTCTTTTTTCTGATGAACTTTCTTATCTCTATTATACCTCAAAGCTATCTAACAGGGATAAACTACCAGTATTTTCAGGGATTTTTTTGATCAACAACTTCTCCTAATTAAAGCAAAAAGCCATTCCTCAAGGGAACAGCTTTCTCACTTATAATTAAAGGTTTCTCCAGCCAACTTATCTGCTAGCTTGGGAAAGAGGGTATAAAACTTATGGGCTAGATTGAGCAAGATTGGGAGATTGAGCTCGCGTTTGTTTTTACCTATGGTCTTAACAATCTTTTGCGCGACAGCATCTGGTTCCAATAGAAAACGGTCAACCGACTTGAGATAGCTACCGTCTGGGTCTGCTTGGTCAAAAAATCCTGTACGGATCGGGCCTGGATTAACCGTTGTCACATAGACGCCATAGGGCATGAGTTCAAGGCGCAAAGCATTTGAAAAACCAATGACCGCAAACTTGGTCGCAGAGTATAGACTAGACTTAGCAGTCGCTATCAATCCTGCCATACTGACGATATTGATGATATGACCTTTTCGCATTTCCTTCATGCGTGCTGCAACTAAACGTGATAAATTCATGAGAGCAAAGGTGTTGACTTCAAACATTTGATGAATATCTTGATTAGAAATCTTGTCAAAATCCTCAAAAATCCCATAACCAGCGTTGTTAATCAAAACATCAATCTTACCATAACGGAGATAGAGGTCAGCTACCAATCCTTCTAAGGCTTGCTCATCGGTAATATCAATCTCGACCAATTCTGCCTGTGGATGATTTCCGTATAGTTGAGCTAATTTTTCCTTATTTCTACCTAGCAAAATGA
>CAUSCX010000088.1:0-5293 GCA_963530385.1 uncultured Streptococcus sp.
ATAGCAAAAAACAAGAAAAGAGGCTGGGTTAAAATGAAGTCCAGTCTCTTTTTATTATCTGTTAGTTCATTTCATCTATCCTTAACCATACAGACTAGAGTTCGGTACGGTTTTCAATAGCTCTTAGCAAGGTAACCTCATCTGCATACTCGATATCAGCTCCCACTGCTAGCCCTCGGGCTAGACGAGTGACCTTAATTCCTGCAGGTTTGAGAAGTCGAGAAATGTACATAGAAGTCGCCTCACCATCAGCAGTTGCATTGGTGGCTACGATAACCTCTGAAACCTCGCTATCCATGAGACGAGTCATGAGACTTTTCAGATTGATATCATCTGGACTAATCCCATTCATAGGGGAGATCAATCCGTGCAAGACATGATAGAGTCCATGGTATTCTTGGATATTCTCCATAGCTGCTACGTCTCGACTATCCTCTAATACTAGGATAGTAGTCTGGTCACGACTAGGATCCGTACAGATTGAACATGGATCATCATCTGTCAAGCGTCCGCAGATTGAACAATAGGTCAATTCTCGTTTAGCTGCCAGAAGATTTTTTGCAAATTCATTGACGTCATCATCCGGCATTCCAATAGTATAAAAGGCTAGACGGGTTGCTGTCTTAATCCCAATACCAGGAAGTTTGGAATAACTGTCAATCAACTTAGCAATAGGTGTTGGATAAAGCATGGCTTCCTTTCTAATTCATTGGATGGTGTTGGTTATATAAATTGATAATGTCGCGAGCAATTGCTGGCCCAACATTTTTGGTTAAATTGGTATTATGAGGAAAGACTACTGCAACTGCAATTTGAGGATTTTCTGTTGGAGCATAGGCCACGGCATTGGTATTATTAGCTTCTTGACCACCAGCTACATAGCTTTCAGCTGTACCGGTCTTACCACTGATAGAAACAGTGGCGCCATCTGAAAACGCCCGTCCTGTCGTAAGGGGACTAGTTCCATGCGATACTTGGTAAAATCCTTGGTGCAAGATTGCCATATCTGATTCAGAAATATTGACCTTGTTGATTTCCTTGGTATCTATTGCTTGGATTAATTCCCCAAGGCCACCCTTATCATTGTTGTCGTAGACTCCTTCCACGATATGAGGAGCTAAGCGGACACCATTATTGGCAATGGTTGCAACGTACTGAGCTAACTGCATCGGTGTATAGTTATCAAACTGACCAAATGCATTGTACAGATAATTAGCTAAATCAAATTCTTTAGGGATAAATCCTGTTGATTCCTCGGGCAAGTCAATACCTGTAGAAGCACCCAAACCATACTCACTAAAAGTCGCGCGTAGTTTTCCCATGGCAGACTCAAGTTGGTTGGTTTTGACTGTCATATTTGGTTGATAGGTCTGACCCATCATTCCTAGCGCAGTTTGAACCATGTAGGCATTAGATGAATATTCTAGAGCCTCAACGGCTGTAACCGGAAAGGAACCATAAGCAAGAGTATACCAAGAATTGATAGCTGGGGATCCCTGGAAAACAATTGGTTGGTCTGTCAAGGTCTGGTTCCCCTTAAGAACACCATTTTCCCAGCCTGAGCTGATGGTAGCCGCTTTAACGACAGAACCCGGTACAAAGACATTGGTCACAGTCCCCAGCGAGTCTGAGGTCAATTCACCCGTTTCCAGATTATGTTTAATCCCTGACATAGCTAACACAGCACCCGTCTTAGGATTGAGAGCTACTGCATAGACACCTTCAGAATATTTTGCTCCACCATTTGATAGTTCTGAATCGAAGTAGCTTTTCAGAAGATTATCCACACTGTCTTGGAAGGTCAAATCAATGGTCAACTTAATGTTTTTGCCCTTGCTACCTTCTTCGACATTTTCCACACTCTCCATATCACCATATTTGTCGAGATGGATTTCTTTTACGGTGCGCTTCCCTTGTAAAACCTCTTCGTATTGTTTCTCTAGATAAGAAGTTCCAACACGATCATTAAGTGAATAGCCTTTTTGCAGATAAGCATCCACATCCTCAGCTGGAAGACCTGATTTCTCACTAGAGACACTTCCAACGATAGATGAAAGAGATGTTTCTAAAACCTTTCTATCCCACGAAGTTGAAATGCTAATACCAGGTAATTCCTTGGAAGCTGAAGCAATGATGGCCACCTGTGTGTCACTTAAGGGATCAGTTTGAATATTCCCTGTCGCAAAATTACCAACTGCATTGAGCTGGTTAAAGAGGTAGATAATCTTTTTCTCATCCTCTGAATAGTTCAGTTGATCAGAAGTGATACTCTCAGCAGCATTGTTATAAAGTTGAGCTTCAGACAGCTGATTGCCATCAGAATCAAAACGTTTATCCTTAGGAAGAGCCTCTACCGTTTTTTTATAGACAGCTGGGTCCGCTAGATAATAATCAGCCATTTGACGTTCTGTCAAATCTGGCGAAGAAACTGTCACATAAGCTAGGAGCTTAGTAGAAATATCCTTTAAATCAGTAGCTGTCATCTTATTGCTTCGTGTGAAAGCCACTACTTGTTTAACGGTATTTTCTACCAAGGGTTTTCCAGCTGCATCATAGATTTCTCCACGAGCTGAACTCGTTGTTACTCGAGTTTGGCTAGCAGATGCTAACTTAGTTTCATAGAAATCCTTGTTCACGACTTGCATATAGAGCAAGCGACCAATGATGGTCATGAAGAGCAAAATAACGATCGCAAACAATAAATTAAGCCGAATCGGTATCGAATGGCTGTTGAATTTTCTCATACAAATCAGTCTCATTTCTAATTAAAATCTTACTCTTCATTGTACCATAATTTGATGAGAAAATTATGGAAAAAGAAAAGACTTTTCCTTTTTATCCCAAAAACAAAGCAACTGTGGTATAATGGAAGTAAGCGCTATTTTATTTGTTAAATGTTATTGACAAATAGTTTTTAACAAATAGCTACAAAGGAGTCCCATGAACAAGCCAGACATCTCTACGATTATTGATCTTCACTTTGAAGAAATGACCGATTTAGAGCAAGAAATTGCCCGCTATTTTTTGCAGGCAGATACTATTCATGATGATTTGTCTTCTCAGCAGGTCACACAAAAACTTCATATTTCTCAGGCGGCTCTCACTCGTTTTGCCAAAAAATGTGGCTTCACGGGCTATCGGGAATTTATTTTCAAATACCAACAACAAAAGGATACCCTTTCCGTTCCTCAACAAGATATGAATCCTTTGACACAAAGAGTCTTGAGAAGCTATACAAATATCCGAGAAATGACACAAGAATTGATTGATGATGACCAACTGGAGCGTATTGCCCAAATGATTGATCAATCAGAACGCGTCTATTTTTTTGGGACTGGAAGTTCTGGCCTCGTTGCGCGTGAGATGAAATTGCGTTTCATGAGACTTGGAGTCGTTTGTGAAGCTTTAACAGATCCAGATGGTTTCGCCTGGACAACTAGTATCATCGATGAAAAATGTTTGGTCTTTGGTTTCTCCCTTTCAGGAACAACTCCATCCATCATTGACAGTCTACTAGACGCTCAAGATATGGGGGCTAGAACTGTTCTTTTTACTAGTACGCCTAGCAAGGAAACTCAGGACTTCACAGAAACTGTATTGGTAGCAAGCCAGAGTCAAGCTTCCTATATCCAACGCATTTCTGCCCAACTTCCTATGTTGATCTTAATCGATCTACTCTATGCTTATTTCCTAGAAATTGATCGTGAAAGTAAAGAAAAAATCTTTAACAGTTATTGGGAAAATAAAAAACTAAACGGCTATCGTAGAAATAGAAGGTCTAGATAAGCTCTCATCCCTTTCAAGTGAATATTCATATGAGTAACCAGCGATTA
Source organism: uncultured Streptococcus sp. (assembly GCA_963530385.1). Taxonomy (GTDB): domain Bacteria; phylum Bacillota; class Bacilli; order Lactobacillales; family Streptococcaceae; genus Streptococcus. The sequence goes on from CAUSCX010000088.1 coordinate 3,834, forward strand.
AAGTCGCTGGTTTTTATACTCTTCGAAAATCTCTTCAAACCACGTCAGCTTCACCTTGGATTATATATGTGACTGACTTCGTCAGTTTTATCTGCAACCTCAAAGCTATGCTTTGAGCAACCTACGACTAGCTTCCTAGTTTGCTCTTTGATTTTCACTGAGTATTAGTTTGCTCAAGTCCTATAACTGATGACTTATGCACATAGAACTCTACACCTGATTCTTGATATAAAAAAGCGAACAAGACGGAATTCTGACTCTCAGAAAACTCATTTTGTTCGCTTTTTATAATTGAGATTAGTTATTGGTTTCAATCTCTAAAGTTTGGACAGTTATTACAGCAGTTTGTTTAAATAATGCTGCTATTCTGCAATAACTTCCCACAAAATCTATACTTCCTCAAAAGTATTACTTGAGTTTAATAGATTCTATTCGTCTTCTTTTTTCTTTCCCATTGCAGCCAATCCAAGAAGTACTCCTACAGCTCCCAAGCTTGCAAGGGTAGCAGTTTCTTTAGCGCCTGTTTCAGGGAGGATGTTTTGACGATTTGCAGGTGCTTGATAAGTCTTATCTAGTGACATAGCCTGAGCTACACGCGACTGTTCTTCCTTGTGTTCGGCAATCTCCTGAATAGTTGCTTCAGAACCATTTACACCACCAGTAAATCCTGGAACTTGATGAATAGGTGCTTCTCCGTCAGGAACTCCTCCTTCAAAGTTTGAAACTCTGTGGACAGATGCTTCAGAGCCATTCACACTACCAGTGAACTCTGGAAGTTCATGGATAGCTGCTCCAGAACCATTTACACCACCAGTAAACTCTGGAAGCTCATGGATAGCTGCTTCAGAGCCATCCACACCACCAGTAAACTCTGGAAGCTCATGGATAGCTACTTCAGAACCATTTACACCACCAGTAAACTCTGGAAGCTCATGGATAGCTGCCCCAGAACCATTTACACCACCAGTAAACTCTGGAAGCTCATGGATAGCTGCTTCTGTTTTGCCTGATTCTTCTTTCTTAGTTCCAACTAGCACAATCTCATCTTGCGCCACTTCAACAACTTCACGCAGTTTTTCAGTACGGCTTCCATCTGGCGCTACTTCTGTTAAGATACGTTCCTTGCCTGCGCGACCTGCCTGAGTTACGCGAGTTTCACCTTCTGGCAGAGTTGGATCTTCTCGTTTAACCATCTTGAAGTTGATGCTTTCTTCTACTACTTCAAGACTTAGTTGCGTTTGAACTAATACCTTATCTCCTTCAGTTGGAATATTTGAATGTTTCACTTCCTCTTTCGGAGTCGCTTGAAGCTGGTTGATAGAAGTTAGAGCTGCTTGCAAGGCTTTATCTACTGCATCCTGTGTCTTGGATGATTCAATCGCTGCGATGGCTTGCTCTGACAATTCAACTAATTTCTTCTTAGCTTCTTTATCGCTACCTAGTTCCTTGCTCTTGTTTTG
>CAUSCX010000089.1:0-4874 GCA_963530385.1 uncultured Streptococcus sp.
AAAAAATAACTACCAAGATTGTATCTTGATAGTTACCCTTTGTCAACTCTTAGGCAAGTTCTTCCTCTTCTTGAGTTTCTGTTAATTCTTTTTGCTGACGCCACATTTTATAGAAGACGATTGCTAGGAAGATAACATTGAGTACGATCCCAAAAATGGCTGAACCTTTGGCACCAAGCTCCGCTCCCATACGGATGTTAGGGTCTGTAAAAAGTGAAACCGCATCCTGAACGCCGATAAAGTTGTAGATAGAACCAACGATGGCAACGAAGACATAAGCAAGATAAGTGTAGTTAGCCAATTGAAGGTTTTTACGAATAAGGAAAACCAAAGCCACAACAACCAGAATAACAGATAAGACAACCAAGAGAATGCTGAAGATTGAATGACCATGCTCCGATACCTTAATGGTGTAAGCAACGAGCTCCTTAGCATAAGTAGCATTAACACCTGATGCTGATGTTTCTAGATTGCTCATACCCTCCGCAGTAGGTACTGGAGATATGATTCCAAATAGTGACATTGCTGAGAGTAAGGCTGAAAAAATCAGTAATACCCATAGATAGATTGGTTTCTTTTTCATCAAAGCAACCCCCTTATGTTTTTTTAGTTTATTATAACATATTTTAACAAGTAAAACAAATTCTACAAGTTTGCTTCCACCTGTTTACGGTAGGCTTTAGGAGACTTCCCACATAGTTTTCGAAAGACCTTATAGAAATAACCAACATTACTGTAACCAACCGTATAGCAAATATCCTCAATACTATCATTAGTAGATAGCAAGAGCTGTTGGGCAGCCTTAATGCGTTGCTTATTGAGAAGCTCAGCAAAGGTGGAATTGGTTTCCTTCTTGATCAACTGCCCCAAATAAACAGGATTGATAAAGAGATCCTTGCTGATATCCTTGAGAGAAAGCTCTTTTTGGTAATCTCTACCAATAACTTCAAGTACACTGACCACATTTTCATTCATTCGATATTGGCCGAAGAAGGATGTCAAGGTTTCCTTGGTATAAGCGACTAAATCCTCAAAAGTTGTAATGGCATGGATGTTTTTGACAATATCTGTCATGTCGTCTGCTTTCAAATGTTCAAAAAGATGGAAAACATCCATGACAAACTGGGTAAAGAGCTGCTTGGTAATGGATACCCTCGGTGTGTTTTCTAAGACAATCTTCTCAAGCAAGGTCAACTCCTCGATAATCTGCTGGAGATTTCCTTGGATAATCACTCGATAGATAGGTTCGTAGTAAGAAAAGAGACTTTCAGACTGATCTAAATTGACCGATCCATAAAAGAGAGTCTTTTCAACATCACGCTTCCACTTTTCAAAGTTGATTTGATAAGGAGCTTCAAAAGGCATGACCAACAAGCCCTCAAATTCCTGATCAGCAAGGACGATCTGCCAGTCCTGACCTAGAACGTAGTAAGGAATGACAAAATTCCCTTGTTTTTCTTTTGAAAGTCCAATCCACCAATTTTCTTTTTGGCTGAGATGAGTATTGAAGGCTTCTTCATCGAGTTGCTGACTCAATATTTCTGGCTCATGAGATTTTTCACCAAGCTGACTGGCAATCTTTTCAAGCAAGCGTTCAAGCTCAACCTTATCGACTGGTTTGACCAGATAATCAACGACATTGAGATTCATGGCTTTTTTGACATAGTCGAATTCTTGGTAGCCTGAAAGAAGGATATAGTAAGCATTTGGCAACAACTCCTTCATCTCCCCAATCATTTCAAGCCCTGTCTTGTCAGGCATATTGACATCCGAAATAACAATATCGACGGGATGTTCTAAAACGTAGTCCAGAGCATCGTCAGCATGATTGGCTGTTGCAACGACTTCCATATCCCACTTATCAAAAGGAATCAAACGTTTGAGACCTTCTGTAATCATGTACTCGTCGTCCACTAAAAGTACTTTATACATCTTTATCCTTTCTCTTCATTTTGAATGGTAATTCGATAGCGAACACCTTCTTTTTCAACAGATTCTACACTGATATCATACCGGTCACCAAAGTAGAGCACAAAGCGCTCATGCACATTGACAATCCCAATGGACTGCCGTTTCCCACTATAATCCACTGTATGTTCAAAGGTTCTTTGAGCTAATTTGTCCTGGATCTCTGCTAATTTTTCGGCAGGCATTCCACGCCCATTATCGGTTACCAAAATCTCAACATAGCCTTCTTTTTTCAAGGCCTTGATACTAATCACATTATCTGTACGTCGATAATCAACTCCATGAGCAAAATAATTCTCCACCAAGGGTTGGAGGGTGAATTTTGGAATGCGCATTTCTTCCAAGCCAGGGTCGATCTTAAATCCGTAAGCAATGGATTTTGGATAACGCACCATACAGAGATAACTGTACTTCCGACAAAACTCCACTTCTTGCTTTAATGTCGTTTCTCGCTCGTCAGAGATATTATTGCGCAGGAGACTACTGAACTCATAGATAATATCCGCTAGTTCATTTTGGTTCTCCATGACCGCGTACATCCGTAGAAACTCCAGAGTATTGTACATAAAATGTGGATTTATCTGAGCTTGTAGGGCGCGCATATTGGCATCTTTTTGACTCAGTTCAAGTTGATAAATATCATGGATATTTCTCTCCAATCGATCCAACATATCATTTGTCGTCTCAGCGATTACAAGCAATTCCTGGTCTTTTTTCGTGAGATCAATTCTTTTACCTTGTTCTCCTTGCGCAATATCATGGATTGTTTCCACTAGATCAACAACCTGGGTTTGATACTGCGAAAATGTTTTTTTCAAGGTTACATATAAAATAACGATAAAGAGGAGACTTAAAGCAAGAATAAAGACAGAACTAGAGATACTACCACTAAGGACATAGCCTCGCGGAACAGCAACCTGAACCTGATAACCATGAGCAGTCTCATCTTGCAACCATTCCTCTCGATCACTTTTTTCACCTTGGTGAAACATTTCCGTTTCAAAAGGAGAGGTGATGTTCACAGCAATTGGAATATTTCCTCTGGTATTGTCAATAGCCTTATAAAAAACATCGGAAGATACAGAAACATAAATAACTCCAAGAGCTTGATCCGATACTGGATCGGATACGGGAACGGCAAAACTATTAGCATCTGGCTTAAAGGCGTCTGCAGAAACTTTGTAACCACTACGATTGTCCCTAGTCGAAACATAAACTTCTGTTGAGTCTTGCAAGACAATGGCTACACCCGTTACAAAATCATTGCGCACATAAAGGTCATCGATATTTTCATAAATGGATACAGAAACATAGGGTGATGCCTTACGCTCCAGTTGCCAATAGAAATAATCTGGGGTACTAAGGCTAAAATACTTATAAATTCCCTCGATTCGCGCTTGATTATCTACTAAACTTTGGGCTGAACGCGCTGATTCTCGATAATAATACTCAACCTCACTCACTGTCCGAGTCAAAACCCGCTGGGAAACCTGTCTTGCTTCTTTTTCGCGACTATCCCAGTTTACATAGGAAATCAAAAGAGCAAAGCTAGCAATGATGACAATCATCACCCAACTATAGGTTCTAAGGAGCGAATGAAGCCAAAACTGTTTCATTCTATTTGGACGCCAATTTTTCATGAATGCTTTCATAAACAGGCTCCAATAAATCACTAATAAAGAAATGCCACATACCAATCCCTACAAAAATGATAAGGGCTGGCATATAGAACCCAATAATGGCTAACAAGACGCTACCAAGAAGAACCTTGGCCACTGCTGACAAGCTCATAAAAATTCCGATAAAGGCGAGCTTTAAGGTATTTTGATAGGATAAGTCAAAATAAACTTGCAATTTTAGAGAAACTGTATAAGCCAAAAATACCAAGGCTACCAAAAAGATATTCAGAAAAGTTGCTGCCAAGTGGATAATGGTCTGATGCGGCAATTGGATCATGAGATACAAACCATAAATCAAGATCAAGTCAAGTCCCATAAAGGTGTAGAAACTGAGATTGCTTTTAACAAAATTGCTCTTAAATAAATCCCATGCGTCCTTGAAACGATAAGCACGGTAAGAATAGCCGTGTTCTGCAAATAAACTCATGAGAGTCGCACTAGCTGGCGCTATACCAAAGACTACTCCTCCTGCTAGTGTCAATAACCAAAAATAAACCGTTGCAATCATCCCCAAAAAGAAACGATGAAAGACTAGCTCAATAAAATTTCCCACGGTTTGCCTCCAAAAAATAATCTAGAACTATTATAACATATTTCAAGCGCTCTCAAAAATAGGAGGAAAGAAAAGGCAGCGAGAGTTGAACTTGCTACCTTTTAGAAGCAAGTTCGGAGCAGGTATCCATCCTTGTCAAATGGCCAAATGTTAGTTTATAAAGGATAAATATAATTGTTTAATAATATTATTTGTACTATAATAAATATAGATAGAGATACCGATCGATGACCAAAGGAGTTTTCAGAAAAGGTAAACATATTTGCAGTTTAAATAATGACTATTTAAATCAATTATTGGATTTACAAAATAACAAAAGGAGTACGAGCCATGATTATTTCTATTTTAAAAACTACTTTGTTTTGTGTTGCGATTGCATTGACTCTTTTCTCTGATAAATTGTTCAAACAACAACATGTAAAAATCGCAAAAATAATTTGCACTATAATCTTATTAGTCGTTTCATTATCATATCTGTTCTAAGTTATTTTAAGAATACAGGAATTTGTTTGTCCTGTATTCTTTTTTCTACCAAATGTACATTGATAAAATTTATACTTAATTTCAAAACAACACAAAAAAGCTCTAGACAGTATGACTAGAGCTTTTTTGTGTTGTTTTGATTCGTATTGAATGCTTACTTCACTTCTATCTACAGTTTCTAAATCTCTAAA
>CAUSCX010000090.1:0-4861 GCA_963530385.1 uncultured Streptococcus sp.
AAGACCAGTCCCAGATAAAGGTTGGCAAATTTTTTCATCGTTCTCTCCTTTCCTTAGTCACCCACATGGTGATGAACATGGTCAGGATGAGAATCACACCGATGGTAGAACCCATTCCATAGTTGTCATTGGTCAGGAAGTTCTGCTCAATGGCTGTACCTAGCGTGATAACACGGTTTCCACCGATCAAACGGGTCAGCATGAAGAGACTCAGACTGGGGATAAAGACGGATTGAACCCCACTTCGCACACCATTCATCGATAGAGGGAAGATGACATGGCGGAAGGTTTCCCACTTGGTCGCACCGAGGTCGTAGCTGGCATTGATGAGGTTATTATCCATATCGTCCAAAACGTTAAAGATAGGCAAAATCATAAATGGAAGCTCGATGTAGCTTGCTACAAAGATAAATGAGAAATCTGTAAATAGCAACTGCTGCGAACCGATTCCGATAAATTCTAGAAATTGATTAATAGAGCCATTTTGACCAAAAATTCCGATAAAGGCATAAGCCTTGAGCAGTAGGTTGATCCAAGTTGGTAGGATAATCAGCATGAGCCAAAGTTGACGGTGTTTGAGACGAGTCAAAAAGAGGGCCGTTGGATAACTGATAAGAAGCGTCACTAGAGTTACAATCCCTGCATAGAGAACAGAGTTGAAGCTCATTTTAAGATAGGTCAAGTTTTGTGACGCAAAGTAGGATTTATAGTTTTCTAAACTGAACTGGCCTTCGATGTTGAAAAAGGATTGCCCAAAAATCAAGATCAAGGGTGCCAATACAAAGAGTGCAATCCAAAGCATGTAGGGCACTACAAAGAGTTTAGAGGTTGTTTTCTTCATCTCTTTCCTCCTCGATAGCGTTGATCAAACCTGCTTCATGCTCTTCGATTTCTACGTACTCTTCGATACGAGCATCGAACTCTTCTTCTGTTTCATTGAGGCGCATGATGTGGATGTCTTCTGGTTCAAAGTCCAGACCAATTTCCTCACCAACGATGGCCTTACGAGTCGAGTGAATCATCCATTCATTGCCGAGTTCATCATAGGCGATAATCTCATAGTGAACCCCACGGAAAAGCTGAGTATCAACCTTAACTTGAAGTTTTCCTTCTTCTGGAAGGGTAATGCGCAAGTCCTCTGGGCGAATCACGACTTCGACTGGTTCATTTGGCTTCATCCCACCGTCGACCGCTTCAAATCGTTTGCCATTGAATTCGACCAAGTAATCCTCAATCATAGTTCCTGGCAAGATATTTGATTCACCGATAAAGGTTGCAACAAAGTGGTTAATGGGCTCATCATAGATATCAACTGGTGTTCCTGACTGAACAATTTCACCGTCATTCATAACGAAGATCCAGTCACTCATGGCGAGAGCTTCTTCCTGATCGTGAGTAACAAAGACAAAGGTAATACCCAAGCGTTGTTGCAGTTCACGCAGTTCATACTGCATGTCTGTTCGCAATTTCAAGTCCAAGGCTGACAAAGGTTCATCCAATAAGACCACACGAGGCTGGTTGATAATCGCACGTGCAATAGCTACACGCTGGCGTTGTCCTCCAGATAGTTTACGGATTGAACGTTTTTCGAAACCTTCCAACTGTACCATTTTGAGAACTTCTAATACACGTTGTTCGATTTCTTTTTTATCGACCTTACGCAAACGCAATGGAAAGGCAACATTTTCAAAGACATTCATATGCGGAAACAAGGCGTAAGATTGAAAGACAGTATGAACATCTCTCTTATTGGTCGGGATGTCATTGATACGAACACCGTCTAGCAAAATATCACCCGTCGTTGCATCCAGCAAACCAGCAATGATATTTAGGATGGTTGATTTTCCTGAACCAGAAGCTCCTAGCAGTGTATAAAATTTTCCTTCTTCCAACTCAAAGTTAATATCCTTGAGAACTTTAGTGTCACTATCTTCAAAAACTTTAGAAACGTTTCTGAATTCGATAATTGGTTTTTTCAATTCCTCTAAATTCCTTTTTCTTCGTAAATTAACAGATTGGGACCTTGTTAAATGCTAGCAATAACTATAAGGAATTGACCCAAACCATATCTAGCGATAAAATCCCAATCTTTGTATAATGTGTAATAATAATGTTATTCGTGTTCACCCAAGATACGAACTTCTCGCTCTAGGGTAACACCCGAGTGTTCTTTAACTTTTTCAATGACAGACTCTATCAAGTCTTCATAATCTCTAGCAGTTCCATCAGCAACATTAATCATAAAACCTGCGTGCTTTTCTGAGACTTCGACGCCACCGATACGATAACCTTTCAAGCCAGCTTCTGCAATCAATTGTCCTGCAAAATGCCCAACTGGACGTTTAAAGACAGAACCACAAGAAGGATACTCTAAAGGCTGCTTGAGTTCACGAAGGTGGGTCAAACGTTCCATTTCTTGATTAATAGTCTCATAATTCCCTGGAGATAGTGCAAATTTAGCTGATAAGACTACTGCTCCAGAATCTTGAATAGCTGAATGACGGTAACCAAAGGCTAAGTCCTTGGCTGATAAAGTCTCGATTTCCCCTTCCTTAGTCAAGATTTGACAAGACTGGAGAACATGAGCAATCTCACCACCATAAGCGCCAGCATTCATAAAGACAGCACCACCAACGCTTCCTGGAATACCACATGCAAACTCAAAGCCAGTCAAACTATGACGTAGGGCAATACGAGTGGTTTCAATCAAGTTAGCTCCAGCTTCTGCCTCAATGGTATAGCCATCAACAGAGACATTATTAAGCTTGTCACACATGATTACAAAACCACGAACTCCGCCTTCTCGGACGATAATGTTACTTGCATTTCCAAGAACCATCCAAGGAATGTTTTCCTGATTGGCAAACTTGACTACACGAGCCATCTCATAACGATTGCGTGGAAAAACTAAATAATCTGCCTTCCCTCCAACTTTGGTATAGGTATAAGTTTTTAGCGGTTCATCGAATCGAATATCGATTCCTTCTAGTGTTTCTTTTAGTTTATCTAATACGGTCATTTTTCTAATCCTTTTATAAAATCCATTCCATTATACCATTTTTAGCTCTATTTTTCGATGATTTGGTTAGCTTTTTCAAAAGCTCAAACTAAAAAGAGGATGAACCTCTTTTTTGTATTATTGCTTTTTATAAAAGATCGATTTTGTAAAGTAAATAAAAATAATAACTTCCACTGCTAACAATCCTTCTACGAGAGGGGGATTTGACAACCAGCCAACTTGAGATAGGCTCGGAGCCAAATCAAATAGGGCGTGTAAACCATAAGCAGCTACTAGGTAAATCCATTTCTTTTGGCGAACTGCTTGATAAACCCAGAAAGAGAGACCGATTTGCATAACAAGAGCAAGCACACGCTCAACACCGAGTAAATAAACCTGCCATCCAGATAGAGATTGTACTGTTTCAAGTGTATTTTGGGGAAGGAGATTTGCCAGATCTGGATTTGAAGACTCTAATAACGAAAAGAGGATCAAAAGACTAATCAAGCTTCCCATTCCGAGGTAGAGCAACTCCAAGCCACCATGCCCCAATCCATAAGCAAGGGCATCAGAATCTTCCAAAGTTCTTTTCTTATCCAACCATTTAAAAAAGATAAGTCGAGCTGTTTCTTCAAACAAAGCAGCCATACAGATCCCGTAAATCACATAGAGAAGGGGATTTTCCGTCATTAGTGGAACTGTCCCATCCTTTTGTGGATGAAGAACCAAGAGATGAACGATTTTCTCTAAGACCTGAGATGAAGCAAAAAATGCAACTGCCCCAAGTCCCAAAACTGCAAAATTAATCTTGTATTTCTTTCTTGCGTACCAAACTGCTGCAATGAGAAAAGCAAACAAGGCCAGCATCGTTATGATTACATGAATTTTCATATTTGACTCCTATTATTCTGCCTGTTCGATATCTTTTTTCATCTCGTCAACATTAAACTTAGCAAATAGATATTGACGATCCTGAACAGGAAAACGTTGATCCAACTGGTCAACTGCACCCACTTCTACAATACCTTCCTTGATGACAAAATCCATAACGTGGCCACCAAAGGTTAGGTCATCTGAGATAAAGTGTAGATGGTAACCAGCAACACTAACTCCATGGAAAATTTCAGGTGTCCAAAAACCAACGATAGTTCCTGAGACATTGTCGCAGCTATATTCAGGCTGATGCGTCGCAACCTCAGCAAACTTCGTTTCAGTTGTTGATTTTGGAATCATACGAACATGCATGTGTTTAAAATCACCATGAATCTTGATGGAACGGAAGAGATTCTCTCCATCATAATAGGACTCAATACGTTTTTCAAGCTCCTGATCAGTCATTTCAAAACGCTGACGGAAAATAACTTCTGCCTGGTGGGGTACAACTGCTGCATAAGGAATCAAGTCATCTGGTGAAACTTCTACAATTTCAGGTTGCTCACCTGATCCCTTAGCCTGATAAGCTTTCCCATCTAAGACAATCAATTCTCCATCGATAGAATCCAGGGTTCCTAGCCCTAAATCTCCATGTTCAAGCAATTCACCAACGGTCATGGTTCCACCGTAAAGTCCCGCCATCAAGGCTCCCAAAGTATTATATTGGAATAATTTAACTGGTTCTTGCACCTTTATCATCTCACTCTTCTTTGAAAATTTTACTTTCTAAGTATATCACATTTCTGATTAGAATTGAATGCTAGACTGCCTTTTAATATTCAATGAAAATCAAAGAGCAAACTAGGAAACTAGCCGCAGGTTGGAGTCTGGGACAAAATAGTTCTCAGCCACAAAAAAGCTAGAGATTCCCAACGGCGGAACTCTAGCTTTTAATTTTGAGTCGTTCTCTTATTGTATTTTAGAAGGTTA
>CAUSCX010000091.1:0-4592 GCA_963530385.1 uncultured Streptococcus sp.
CACTTCCACTCATAACGTCGATAATTGAGCTCTTCAAAGACATAACGGGCTAATAAAAACTGGGCTTCTGTCCCCATTCTTGTGTGCTTGAGAGCCGGAGAAAAGGTCACTGCTCCAACTTCAATGACGCGATTGGCTGGGTCAATACGCATGAGAGAAAAAGTCCCCAGTGCTTTACCAGTCGCTTTATCGACAATCGCGTAGTAAAAGCGATCCTTTCGCTCAATCATCTGCTTTAAAGCTACCATTAACTCTTCTAAATTAGCCACAGGTGGTTGAAAAAGGTAGGTCCACATCTCACGAGGGCTATCCGGCCCATAGACAGCTAATAAATCCTCTGCATGCTTTTCCACCGATAGAGCTTCTATAATCGTATATCGTCCTTCTATCCGTACAAGTGAAGGCAAAACTCCAGGTGTATCATCTACAGGTTCCCCAATCATCTGACCGTATTCATTTACTGGCATTGTTTTCTCCTTACTGTTTTCATTTCTGGAGTTACTATACCACAATTTAGTGAAAATTAAAACCAAGAATCAATCTACTGGAATGCTTAAGATTCTAAACTTGCGACATGCTTTCGTTTATCTTTTAAAGCTTGGTTAATCTTCTGGGTTTGCTTGTGAGTTTGCCAGATTTGATAGAGCCAGATAAGGCCATAAATCAACAAGAAGATAAACCAATGGACAGGGCTGAGCAAAGCGACTCCCCAGCCAAAAAATAGGCAGGTCAAAACTAAAATGACAGCTGTCACTAGTAAATGCAAGACCACGCGTATGCTATAAGCTAGAAATTCTAATTCCTCAATCATGACTGACAAAATCCCCATGGTACCACTCATCAAAAAAATGGCTAAAATATTCCTAACATTAAAAGTTGGATAGATAATGCTAGGGAAAATATGAGCTAGCAAAACCAACCCCAAGTAAAAGAAGGATCCTGTCCGCATACCTGTTACAAAATAAGCTATCAAGCGTTTCATCATTTTCTCCTATAAACCTAAATAATCCATTAAGGACTTGACATATTTCCGACTCACACTAGATTTTATGCCCCGTGTCAACTTAGCCATCATATTTCCTGAAAAACTATCCGATAAGGATTCTAAATGGTCAATATTGATAATAGCGTGACGGGATATCTGCAGGAAATTCCGGCGATTAACCCGATTTTGAAAGTTTATCAAGGTTTCCTTAGTCATATAAAACCCATCAACGGTATAAATGGTTAATACATTTTTATCAATATCTGCCATGATAATCTCTTCAATCTTCATCATGACCAATTGGTCATCTGTTCGGATGGGAATCACTACCTGATTGACAGTTGAAAATTGTTCTAAATAATCCATCACTTCTCGAGCTTGGTCAGTTAACTGAGCTGCCTGAATGAGAATGTGAGGATCCTTTTCTGAAAATTCTGGGGTCATCTCAAAATGAATCTTCATCTTTACTCCCATACATCTTTATTTTCTCTTGCTAGACACTTTAACCAATAAAAGCCAAAGAAGGATAGCTACAAGACTGATACTTACCACTATAAGATATGTTTTCTCCTTTGTCAACAGCTCCTGCCATTTTAACTCGATCCCCATTTTTTCTTGAAATTCTGCTAATAAATCGCTATTCCCGACAAAGGTATCTGCTAGTTGTTCTTTCATAAGAACTTGTCGATAGAGAGAGGCAATATAGGTTGCAGGTGTACACTTCATAAGAAGTTGAGCAAAGTTAGGCAATACTCCAAGAGGGACATAAGTCCCCACTAGAAATCCAGAAGCTGTTCCCACTATGGTGGCTAGCTTTCCAAGGCTATCCACAGATTGAAACCGGTGAATCAAAATAGCATTGACCAAGCTAGAAAGCACACTACTGAGCAACATGATCAAAGCTACTTCTGCTAGATGACTCCAAACTGGGGCCTCCTGAAAATACAGGCTCATCACCACAAACATAAACAACTGCATCACAAAAGAAATGACAATACTGCTGATTAGATAGGAGGCCTGTAAGCCCCAGCTACCTAAATCTGTCAAAAATAGATCTTGATCCACTTGATGTTCACGGTCCTGCACCATTTGTGTAAGAGCCGTAAAACTAGTTGTAATCCCAGTCACAGCCAAGGTTCCACCCATCAGCCAATTATTTAAAAGGCTCGTTTTATCAGGGAGTTGGGACCAAGCATCCGTCAAGTTCTTCTGCAGAAAAATGATATAAAGGAGGAAGGAAATCAATGCCCCCAATAATGAGAAAAACACTCCTGAACGATTACGAAAATATAAGGTAAAGTTCCGTTTCAATAAAGCTAGCATTAGCGAACCTCTCTTCCTGTAAGTGCAATAAAGGCATCATCCATAGTACCTGGGCGAAACTCAAAAGAATCAATTTCCTCTCGAACTTGTGCCAAATATTCAATGGCTTCCTGTGATGTTCTTGGATAAAAAAGGTATTCCAACTCATTTTCTGCTTCTACTGTCATTTCAGTCTGTAGCAATTTTTCTAAGTCCTTCATTTTTTTAAAACGAATTTTTAGGATATTAGATGCATACTGACTCTTGATAGCTGTCGCAGAACCTTGCGCAATCACTTTTCCATGATCAACGATATAGATCTGATCCGCTTCATCAGCTTCATCCAGATAATGCGTCGTTAAGACAATGGTCATTCCTTCATCTTTTTGTAGTCGATACAGGAGATCCCAGATAGATTGGCGAGTCTGAATATCGAGTCCCGTTGTTGGTTCATCCAAGAAAAGGATATCTGGTTGCGAAAGAAGAGCACGCGCAATATCAACTCGACGCTTTTGCCCACCTGACAAAGTTCCATAGAGTTGTTTCTGGAAAGCAGTCAAACCCAGTTGATGGATCAAATCCTCTACACGATTTGCTTCAACCCCCTTATACTGTTGAGCACGAATCGTGAGATTTTCCCTAACCGTCAACATCTCGTCCAGTACACTAGCTTGAAAAACAACTCCGATTTTCGTATTTGGTGCATATAGCACCTGACCTTGTGTTGCTTCTTTCAAACCGATTAACATGGAAATAGTTGTTGATTTTCCTGCACCGTTGGGACCTAAAATAGCATTGAAACTTCCTTTTTCAAACTGTAACTGAATATCGTCAACAGCCGTGTAATTACCGTATCGTTTTGTTAAATGATTAGCTTGTAAAATCATATTTCTCCCTCCTTCTGACACATTTAGTCTAACAAAAAAGCCGTTAGAAAAACGGCTTTCGAAGACAAGTGGTTAAAATGCCAGGTTAAGTGGTGCGATAGTGGGAATAGAATTATATTTTTCGATTAAAAATCCTCCAGATTCTACTCTGAAGGACTTTTAAATTTATTTCGTTACGATATTTACAAGCTTGGTTGGCTTCAATAGTCCAGTGGACTATTGAAGGTGGCAGATAGAGCTAATAAACTCGTTATTTAACGACAATATTAACGAGTTTATTAGGTACACTAATTACTTTCACAATTTCTTTGCCATCGATCTCTGCTTTGACTTTTTCGTCAGCAAGAGCGATTTCTTGCAATTCTTCGCGAGAAAGGTCTTTTGCGACCATGAGTTTAGCTCGAACCTTCCCTTTGATTTGAACGACAATTTCGATTTCGTCTTCAACCAATTTGCTTTCGTCCCATGTTGGCCAAGCTACGTAAGAGATAGACTCACCTGTTGCTGCCACTGTTTGCCAGAGTTCTTCAGCCAAGTGAGGGGCAAATGGGGCTATCAATTGGATAAAGCCTTTGGCGTAATCCACATAGAGTTTTTCTTCCTTGTTGGCAGCATTGACAAAGACCATGAGTTGAGCAATGGCTGTGTTGAATTTCATAGACTCGATTTGCTCAGTAACAGCTTTAACGGTTTCGTTATAAACCTTATCAAGAGTGCCATTGTTTTCCGCAACGATTTCTTTACTTGTAATCAAACGATACACACGGTCAAGGAATTTACGGCTTCCTTCCAATCCTTCTTCAGACCAAGCGATAGAAGCATCGAGTGGTCCCATGAACATTTCATAGACACGAAGGGTATCAGCACCGTATTGTTCCACCACATCATCTGGGTTGACCACGTTCTTAAGGGATTTAGACATCTTGGCTGGCGCCTGCTCCAACTCTTCTCCTGTTTCCACATGGCAGAAGCAACCGTCACGTTTTTCAACCTTGTCAGTCGCCACAAGAGCTCCACGGTGGTCACGGTAGCTAGTTCCCAAGATCATTCCTTGGTTAAAGAGTTTTTGGAACGGCTCTTTAGTTGGTACAACACCAAGGTCATAGAGGAATTTATGCCAGAAACGAGCGTAAAGCAAGTGGAGAACGGCGTGTTCTGCACCACCCACATAGATATCGACTGGCAACCATTGTTTGAGGAGATCCTCATCAGCCAATTTTTCTGTGTTATGTGGATCGATATAGCGGAGGTAGTACCAGCTTGAACCTGCCCACTGTGGCATGGTATTGGTCTCACGACGACCTTTGACCCCATCTTCACGAATCACTTCCAGCCAGTCTGTCAAGTTAGCTAGCGGGCTTTCACCAGTACCTGAAGGGCGGATGTCCTTGGTGACTGGCAAGACAAGTGGCAATTCA
>CAUSCX010000092.1:0-4585 GCA_963530385.1 uncultured Streptococcus sp.
TTGCATCTTGATCAAAGAACCGTCCATAGTCGTAAGTCTTCTTGCCACCATACCAGGTATCAAAAGCTTCCTCTTGAACCAAAAGACCTAAGCTAGCCGCAGCATCAAGCAACTGAGGGCTAGCTGGATTGTGGGTTGTTCGGATAGAGTTAACCCCCATATCTTTCAGAAGTTTTAATTTACGATAGGTAGCCTTATAATTTTCTTCTGCTCCCAAGGCTCCATTATCATGGTGAATACTAACTCCATGGAATTTCATTCTCTCACCGTTCAGTGAGAAACCTTCTTTAGCTGTCCAGTTGAAATAACGATAACCAAAAGTATCTTCTGTTACATCAACTAGCTGACCTTCATTATAAACCTTGGTTTTTAGAACATAGAGCTGAGGATGGTAGCTTTTTGTTGTCCAGAGAGTTGGTTTATTAACCAAAATCGTTTGCTTAAAGTCAGCTGTCTCATTTCCTGATAGACTCTTAGTTACAGAACGAACCAAATCTGAAACAGCCTTACCTTCTTTGGTAAAAATCTGTTGCTCTACATATACCTTAGCTAGAGTCTTGGCAGTATTTTTGATCTTGCTTTGAATTTGTGTTTCAACATTGCCATCTTTTTGTTCAGCCAATTTTGGAGTGGTAATATGGTTTCCATTTTCAGCCACCTGTACCTTATCACGATAGCTTAAAGTCACATCTCGATAGATACCGCTTCCTGAGTACCAACGACTACTTGGCTGTTTATTGGTAACTTGGACCGCAATGGTATTTTCACTACCATCTTTATTTAAAAATTCAGTGATGTCATATGAAAAATGATTATAACCACTTGGATAGTGACCTACAAATTTGCCATTTACATAAACCTTAGAGTCCATGTAAACTCCATCAAAATTAATACGAACATCCTTGTCCTTGGCAGTTTCGTCTACAGTAAAGGTCTTACGATACCAGGCAGTACCACCATTTAATTGACCACCTTCATTTCGAGCAGGAGACTTGTGATCAAAATCAAAATAGATACTCCAGTCATGAGGAAGATTCAACTTAGACCAGTCATGAACATCAACATCTTTCTTAGAAAAATCACCCTGAGCGTTTAATTTAAAATACCAGTCTTTGTTGAAATTTTGTTTTCTTTCCTGTAAAAGTTGGTCTTCTTTTTCCTTCTCTTTTGTGGCTTGAGGCAATTCACTTGCCGAAGCTTTTTCTTCCTTGCTTTTATCGTCCGTTACAGGTTTATTCTGATTAGGTGTATCAGAATGTTCTTCTCGAACTGCTGGTTTTTCAGATCTTGCTTCTGAAACTACAGCCTCTTTTCCATCTACTTCAGCAGCAGGTTTTTCAGTTTTATCTACCTTAGGGCTAACTACTTCTACTTCCTTTTCTTCCTTAAGATTTACTGTCTCGGTTGACTTTTCTTCAGTTGCTGGTTTTGCTGGTTCATCCGTTTCCTTTTTTTCTTTTTCAGTAGTGGAATCTTGTGCACCATTTTGCTCCGCTTTTGCAATGGCTGCAGCAAGATCATCTGGTAACTTATCTAAAGGTTGAACTTGATGAATCGTTTCTTCGCCGGGACTAGCTGTTTCAGTTTCAGCAGCTTGAGCCACCTGAAGACCAAATATACTAGCTCCAATCATAACCGAAGCCGCACCAACGGCAAATTTACGTATGCTATAATGACACCGTTTTTCAAAAAATCTCTTATCCATTAAATCCTAATTTCCTTTCTTATATATTTAGTAAGCGATTACATTATTTGCTAAAAAATAAACCTCCCTCTAGACGCTTACTTATTTCATGTATATGAATATTGATATTTTTAATATATCAAAATAGTGGAATTTTTTCAATAATTTGTAGAAGTTTTACTGTAATTTTATTAAAATAAGTGCAAGAAAAAAACAAGTTCATTTTTTAGAACTTGTTTCTTCACAATCTAGAATAAATGCTTGTTCTATCTATCTAAGCTACGCAATGCAGCTTGATAAGTTTGCTCCATTAGCATAGTAATGGTCATAGGCCCAACTCCACCAGGTACAGGCGTGATATGACTAGCGATTGGCGCAACAGCCTCATAGTCAACATCTCCACAGAGCTTGCCATTTTCATCTCGGTTCATCCCCACATCAATAACAACAGCCCCAGGTTTGACAAAGTCAGCAGTCACAAACTTAGCACGACCGATTGCTACCACAAGAATATCAGCTTTAGAAGCTACCTTAGCAAGATTGTGTGTTCGTGAGTGAGTCAAGGTTACAGTTGCATTCTTAGCTAATAACAACTGGGCCATTGGTTTCCCGACAATATTAGAACGACCAATGACAACTGCATTCTTACCTTCTAAGTCAATCCCATACTCATGAAACATTTCCATAATACCAGCAGGAGTTGAAGGGATCATAACTGGATGACCAGACCAAAGGCGCCCCATGTTGAGCGGATGAAAACCATCCACGTCCTTTTCTGGATCAATAGCCAATAAAACAGCTTCTTCATCGATGTGTTTTGGTAAGGGTAACTGAACCAAAATCCCATGCCAAGCTGGATCTTGATTGTATTTGGCAATCAAATCCAACAATTCCTCTTGGGTAATTGTTTCAGGAACTCGCACAACTTCACTCTGGAATCCTGCTGCAATAGCTGAACGTTCCTTGTTACGAACGTAAACTTGGCTGGCTGGATTTTCTCCGACTAAAATAACGACCAAACCAGGCACCAATCCCGTCTCTTCTTTCAATTTCGCAGTCTTTTCAGCCAATTGTCCCTGTAACTTGGCCGCCAAGGCCTTCCCATCAATAATCTGTGTCATGTGTTTTCTCTTTTCTAACAAATATCTTCTATTATACCAAAAATATACTTGTCCCTCTAACACTTCTTACCTAAGAGACCTTATAGTCTGAAACTATAAGAAAAAGCCCTTATCGAGCTTTTCTAAATTACGATATTCTTACAAAACCTTACTCAAGAAATCCTTGGTTCTTTGTTCTTGGGTTTGTTCAAAAACTTGCTCTGGAGTTCCGTCTTCGACAACAACACCATCAGCCATAAAGATGACACGATCTGCCACCTCACGCGCAAAGCCCATCTCATGCGTCACGATGACCATGGTCATTCCTGACTTAGCAAGTTCTTGCATAACTGCTAGTACTTCCCCTACCATTTCTGGGTCTAGGGCAGAAGTCGGTTCATCAAAGAGTAGGACATCTGGTTCCATGGCAAGACCACGAGCGATAGCGATACGTTGTTGCTGTCCACCTGACAAACTTTGTGGATAAGCATCTGCCTTATCTGGTAAACCAACCTTTTCCAAGAGCTCATGCGCTCTCTTCTCAGCAATTTCTTTACTTTCCCCTTTGGTCTTTATAGGAGAAAGCGTGATGTTTTCCATTACTGTCATATTTGGAAAGAGATTGAATTGTTGGAAAACCATTCCCATCTTTTCACGCATGGCAAAGAGGTCATTTTTCTTATCCGTAATATCCACTCCTTCAAAAATGACCTTTCCTTTTGTCGCTTCTTCGAGGAGATTCATGGAGCGAAGGAGGGTTGACTTCCCGCTACCTGACGGTCCTATAATCACCACAACTTCTCCCTTTTTAATCTCCAGATCAATTCCTTTTAAAACTTCATTTTTCCCAAAGTTTTTATGAAGATTTTCAATTTTTATAAGCGTTTCAGTCATTATTTTTTCTCTCCTTGTCCCATACGATTTTCAAAAGCTTTCAAGGCTAGTGTCAAGATAGAGGTCATAATCAAGTAGTAAAAGGCCGCAAATAAGAGTGGAGTTAAAGGTAGGTAGGTGGTTGTTGACACCGTAGTAGCTCCATTCCACAATTCCATGACACCGATTGCTGACAAGAGTGAACTATCCTTGATAATGGTAATAAACTCATTCCCCAAGGCTGGCAAGATATTCTTGATAGCCTGTGGCAAGATGACATAGCGCATAGCATTTTTAGGACGAATCCCTAGAGAGTAAGCCGCCTCTAATTGCCCTTTAGGTACTGCATTGATACCAGCACGAACTGTTTCTGATACATAGGCACCACTATTCATAGAGATAATGATAATCCCTGGAATCAAACGTGAAAAATCAACTCCCAAAACACCAATCTGAATTGTCGGAGCATTGATATGCATAAGAGCGAAAGCAATCATGATCTGTACCATCATAGGTGTTCCACGGAAAATCCAAATATAAACATTGGCAAGCCAAGCTAAGGGCTTCATTTTAGAACGTTGAGCAAAAGCCAAGACTATCCCTAAAATTGTCCCCAAAAAGACAACCAAAACAGAAATCAAGACCGTTACGAGAGCACCATAATTAAAATATGGCAAATATTTAGGTAAAAAAGAAAAATTCATAAATCCACTACTTTCTAATTCTAACTTAAAACTTGTATGAGTATAACATATTTTGAATAAAAATGTAATCTTTTTTCTTTTATTTTCAATAAAATTTCAAAGAAAACAGAAATAGCGAGAAATCTTAGTTTTTTCTAGTCAAGTGGATACTCTTTATGGTAAAATAGTAACGATAAGAAATGGAGGAGAATCAAAATGGAATCACATTTGGTTAGAATCATCAA
>CAUSCX010000093.1:0-4550 GCA_963530385.1 uncultured Streptococcus sp.
CACTTCTGGAACAAAACATGGCTTATAGAAAATTGCATATAGGTTGGGGCTGAGATATATTCTCAACCTCATTTTTTAAAGTGAATAAAGAAAGGTCTATAAAAGACTGAAATGAAAACAACATTTAATTTAATTGCGACTGCTGCGGCGGGTTTGGAAGCTGTAGTTGGACGTGAAGTAAGAGATTTGGGTTATGATTGTCAAGTTGAAAATGGGCGAGTTCGTTTTCAAGGTGATGTTAAAGCGATTATCCAAACTAATCTGTGGCTAAGAGCTGCGGATAGAATCAAAATTGTTGTGGGAACTTTTCCTGCAAAAACATTTGAAGAGCTCTTCCAAGGTGTTTTTGCTCTAGATTGGGAGAACTATCTCCCACTTGGAGCCCGTTTCCCAATTGCCAAGGCTAAGTGTGTCAAGTCAAAATTACACAATGAGCCAAGTGTGCAGGCAATTTCTAAGAAGGCAGTTGTTAAGAAACTACAAAAACACTATGCACGACCAGAAGGTGTTCCCCTGATGGAGAATGGCCCTGAGTTCAAGATTGAAGTTTCCATTTTGAAAGATGTAGCAACCCTTATGATTGATACAAGTGGGTCAAGTCTCTTTAAACGTGGTTACCGTACTGAAAAAGGTGGAGCTCCGATCAAAGAAAATATGGCAGCGGCCATCTTACAGTTGTCAAACTGGTATCCAGATAAGCCTTTGATTGACCCAACCTGTGGTTCTGGAACTTTTTGTATTGAGGCGGCTATGATTGCGCGCAAGATGGCGCCTGGTTTACGTCGTTCTTTTGCCTTTGAAGAATGGAACTGGGTTAGTGACCGCTTGATTCAAGAAGTAAGAACTGAGGCAAGTAAGCAGATAGATCGAGAGATTAAACTAGATATTATGGGCTGTGATATCGATGGTCGTATGGTAGAAATTGCCAAGGCTAATGCGCAGGCAGCAGGAGTATCTGGAGATATTCTCTTTAAACAGATGCGCGTACAGGATTTGCGTACGGACAAGATTAATGGAGTCATTATCTCTAACCCACCTTATGGGGAACGTTTGTCAGATGATGCAGGAGTAACTAAACTTTATGCTGAAATGGGTGAGGTTTTTGAACCTCTCAAAACTTGGAGTAAGTTTATCCTGACAAGTGATGAAGCCTTTGAAAGCAAATATGGTAGTCAGGCGGACAAAAAACGAAAACTCTACAACGGTACTTTGAAAGTTGATCTATATCAATATTTTGGTCAACGTGTCAAAAGAAATTTAACAGATTAGAAAGGAGCTGCCATGGATCAGAAGGATAAAAAAGAAGAAATGTTAGAACCGGAGAAAACCTCCCAAGAACCTCAGTTTGATTTTGAGGAAGCTAAGGATCTGACAGTTGGACAAGTTATTCGAAAAAATGAAGAAATTGAAGCGGGAGTAACTCCTGATGATACCATTTTGGACAAATACATCAAACAACACCGTGAAGAAATCGAAGCTGACAAATTTACAAACATTCAGGCAAAGAAAGAGGAACTTCAAAGTCTCGATGATTTGATCCAAGAAGCTAAAGAAACGATTGAAGAAGAGGCAGAACCGGTAGAAGAAGTCTCTGAATCAGAAAAGTTTGCTGAAGAAGAGGGAGTAGCAACTGAAGAAGTTCTCCTTTCGCCACTAGAAGAAACTTTAGTTATGGATAAAAATCTTGTAGAGGAAGTATTTGAACCAGAACAGGTAGAAAATGAGGAAACTTCACAAGAAGAAACCCCAATTCTAGCTCGCTCTCTTCAAGAAGAGGATGAGCCACGACGCAAAAAACTGTGGGTCATCTTGTCAGCTCTTTTAGCGATTGTTGTCTTGATTATTGGGGGTAGCTACTACGTTTATCGTCAAATTACTCGTTCTTCTCAAGAAATTCAGTCTCAGCCATCTGATGCTGGTTTGGTAAGCAATCAAGCAATTCTCGATCAATTTAACAGTCTCTATGACACTTTTTATACTGATGAGAATAAAACTGCCCTAAAAAATAGTCAGTTTAGTCAATTGAGTCAGCTCAAAGAGCTATTAGATAAACTTGAGGGTGCTAAAGAACATACTCTTGCCAAATCAAAATACGATAGCCTTGAAACACAAATCAAGGCAGTACAAGATGTTAATGCTCAGTTTGAAACCCCAGCTGTTACAGATGGTATTCTAGATACGAATGCTAAGATTAAGGCAGATGCTAAATTTACCGAAGTTAAGACTGGGAATACTGAAATTGATAAACTGCTAGATAAGGCTATTAGTCTCGGTAAGAGTCAACTTTCAAGTTCTACAAGCTCTAGCAGTAGTCAATCAAGTTCATCAAGTCAAACAGAGTCAAACTCAGCAACTGAAAGCAATGCTAGCAGCTCTGCTAATGCATCAACTTCAGTGGGTGAAACAGCCTCAGCAAATAATATCCTTAATAGTGGACTAGCAAGCAATGGTGTAAACTTACAAAGAAGTGTCAGTCGAGTACCGTACAATCAAGCCGCTGTTAGTGATAGTAGTAATCCTGCTTGGACTTTTGCAGATGGTGTCCTTGAACGCATTCTTGAGACTTCGCGTGCGCGTGGCTACATTACAGGCAACCAATATATTTTGGAACCTGTGAATATTGTTAATGGTAATGGCTACTATAATCTTTATAAACCAGATGGTACCTATCTCTTTACCCTTAATTGTAAGACAGGTTACTTTGTAGGGAATGGTTCTGGACATGCGGATGATTTAGACTACTAGTCAAATTGTTACAAAATTCTTTCTTTTCACAGATAAACATGATAAAATAAAACATATTAAACAAGAGGAGTGTCACATGACAAAAGCTAACTTTGGTGTTGTTGGTATGGCCGTAATGGGTCGTAACCTTGCCCTTAATATTGAATCCCGTGGTTATACAGTTGCTATTTATAACCGTAGTAAAGAAAAAACTGAAGATGTGATTGCTTGCCACCCTGATAAAAACTTCGTGCCAAGCTATGATATCGAAAGCTTCGTAAATTCAATTGAAAAACCACGTCGTATCATGCTTATGGTTCAAGCAGGACCTGGTACAGATGCGACGATTCAAGCCCTTCTTCCACACTTGGATAAAGGTGATATTTTGATTGACGGAGGAAACACTTTCTATAAAGATACCATCCGTCGTAATGAAGAATTGGCGAACTCAGGTATCAACTTTATCGGTACTGGTGTATCTGGTGGTGAAAAAGGTGCCCTTGAAGGTCCTTCTATCATGCCTGGTGGACAAAAAGAAGCTTACGACTTGGTGGCTGATGTTCTTGAAGAAATCTCAGCTAAAGCGCCAGAAGATGGCAAACCATGTGTGACCTACATCGGTCCTGATGGAGCTGGTCACTATGTGAAAATGGTCCACAATGGGATCGAGTACGGTGATATGCAATTGATCGCAGAAAGCTACGATCTTATGCAACACTTGCTTGGTCTTTCTGCAGAAGATATGGCTGAAATCTTTACTGAGTGGAACAATGGTGAATTGGACAGCTACTTGATCGAAATCACAGCTGATATCCTTGGACGCAAAGACGATGAAGGTCAAGACGGACCAATCGTAGACTACATTCTTGATGCTGCAGGTAACAAAGGAACTGGTAAATGGACTAGTCAATCAGCGCTTGACCTTGGTGTGCCATTGTCACTCATCACTGAGTCAGTATTTGCTCGTTACATCTCTACTTACAAAGAAGAGCGTGTACATGCCAGCAAGGTTCTTCCAAAACCAGCTGCTTTCAAATTTGAAGGAGACAAGGCTGAGTTGATTGAAAAAATCCGCCAAGCCCTTTACTTCTCAAAAATCATCTCATACGCACAAGGTTTTGCTCAATTGCGTGTAGCTTCTAAAGAAAACAACTGGAACTTGCCATTTGCAGATATCGCTTCTATCTGGCGTGATGGCTGTATCATCCGTTCACGTTTCTTGCAAAAAATCACAGATGCTTACAACCGTGATGCAGATCTTGCTAATCTTCTTTTGGATGAGTACTTCTTGGACGTAACTGCTAAGTATCAACAATCTGTTCGTGATATTGTAGCTCTTGCTGTTAAAGCAGGTGTACCAGTACCAACCTTCTCAGCTGCCATCACTTACTTTGATAGCTACCGTTCAGCTGATCTTCCAGCTAATTTGATCCAAGCACAACGTGACTACTTTGGTGCCCATACTTACCAACGTAAAGACAAAGAAGGAACCTTCCACTACTCTTGGTATGACGAAAAATAAGTAGGTCAGCCATGGGGAAACGGATTTTATTACTTGAGAAAGAAAGAAATCTAGCTCATTTTTTAAGTATGGAACTCCAAAAAGAGCAATACCGAGTTGATCAGGTAGAAGAGGGACAAAAAGCCCTCTCCATGGCTCTTCAGACAGACTATGACTTGATTTTACTGAATGCTCATCTAGGGGATATGACAGCCCAGGATTTTGCAGATAAGTTGAGTCGAACCAAGCCAGCTGCGGTGATCATGGTCTTGGACCATCGAGAAGAATTGCAAGACCAACTTGAAACAATCCAGCGTTTCGCTGT
>CAUSCX010000094.1:0-4539 GCA_963530385.1 uncultured Streptococcus sp.
TGTTCCAGCGTCCAAGGACTGACTGAGTAAACATCCACCATGACAGCGTAGATGGATTGAGCCAGGTCAGGCTGTTGTTGGATTCGTTTGATTTCTATCATAGGCGTTTAATGTAAGACTCACCAGACTCGGTGTGGTTCTTGAGCCAGTTTTCCTCAGCCTCAACACGTTTGAGGTAGTTCGGCACAAAATCATGCAAAGAGTTCGCTTCCTTGTCCCAAGCCAAAAGAGCAAGATTGGCTGCATTTGGCAAGGTTTCTTTGTAATTAGTCCTTGGCAAGTGTTCTTGAATCTGCTCCACAAAGGGGCCGACTTCTCCGACAAAGGTAACCTGACTAGCACCCTTAACTTTTTCTAACACCTCTTCAAAAGATAGGTGCGCTTCTGGCATGACAGGTTTAGCATTTTCATAAAATCCTGTGTAAACATTGTTGCGACGCGCATCCATCAAAGGGACAAACAAGCCTTCTTGTTGGTATGGCACCAGAGCCAAGAGGCTAGACATACCAACTAACTCGATGTTCAGAGTATGAGCCAGAGTTTTGGCAGTTGCCACCGCAATTCGCAAGCCTGTGTAGCTACCTGGCCCTTCTGCCACCACGATTCTGTCCAAATCCTTGGGTGTCCAATCCAAACTTGCCATCAAAAAATCGATGGCAGGCATGAGGGTAATACTGTGATTTTTCTTAATATTAATCGTCGTCTCGGCAAGAACCTGCTTGTCCTCTAAAATAGCTAGAGAAAGAGCCTTGCTGGACGTATCAAAAGCTAATACTTTCATAACACATTCCTATCTTTTTGTCTGCTTACTATTATACTACAAAAGCTGGCACATGGGAATTTTCTTTATCCCCAAACAAAAAAGCCTACACTTAACTAAAAAACAATTCGCAAATAAAATTCAAAAAAATGCTCACTTTTCTTTTACTTTACGAATATAAAAGTGAACAAGAAAATTGAAAGGATCTTCGTAAAAAGTTTGGTAAGTCATGCTAGATAAAAAACACATTTTTAGAAGAATGAATTTTATTATCTTTATCTCTTACAGTTTCCTCAGCATTCTCAATGATTTAAACATTACTACTATCCCTTTACCATTCGATTTATCTGTTTGTATTGTTTTATTTTTATGCTTCAACTCTATTTTTGAGCAGAGTAATGACCACCATAAAAATAATAAGCTCTGAAAATTCCATTGTCATATCATTTTAGAAAAATGCAAAGACCACCTCATCTTGATAGAAGGGGTGGAATTTTCGTGTCATGAATTTACTATCTTTTGCCCCAAACAAAAAAGCCCCAGCATAAGCAGGGCATCTAAGCATTTAATCCAAAGTAAAAGACAAACCAAACGACATAGGTTACGAGGAGAAGAAAAATCGAGTAGAGAGTCACAAAGGTAATTTTCCACAAGAACTTGGTTTGTCGTCGTTCCAGTTTGGCAAATAGAAGATTCCCCGCATAAACGCAAGCAACAAAAACAATAAAAGCTACCAAGCGAGCTCCGATAGCAAAAGCAAATAAGTTATACATAGGGCAACCTCCTTGACTTAAAATCTATATGGAATTATGACAAGTGATAAAAATCATTCCCATTATCAAAATAACATATTTTCTTTATTTTTGCAAACGCTTACCTTTGAGTGATTATATGACTTTCTCGTTTCCGTCTTTTACTAATTTTTCATTTTATGTTATAATTGAAACAATTGTAACGAATCAAGGTCAATCTAGACACAAAATGGAATGAAATCAAGCAAATCTCTGCTAAAAGTTTGGAATAAGCTGACCTGTAAAATAGAAAGGAACTATATGATTTACAAAGTTTTTTATCAAGAAACAAAAGAACGTAGCCCACGCCGTGAAACAACACGCGCACTATACCTAGACATCGATGCTAACTCAGAACTCGAGGGCCGTATCGCTGCTCGCCAACTTGTCGAAGAAAATCGCCCAGAGTACAATATCGAGTATATCGAACTCTTGTCTGACAAATTGCTAGATTACGAAAAAGAAACTGGCGCCTTCGAAATCACGGAGTTCTAATATGGCCTATACTCTTAAACCTGAAGAAGTCGGCGTTTTTGCCATCGGTGGTCTGGGAGAAATCGGGAAAAACACATACGGGATTGAATACCAAGATGAGATTATCATCGTCGATGCTGGGATTAAATTCCCAGAAGATGATTTGCTGGGTATCGACTACGTCATTCCTGATTATTCTTACATCGTAGACAATATCGACCGCGTCAAGGCTGTTTTGATTACCCACGGACACGAGGACCACATCGGTGGGATTCCATTCCTGCTCAAGCAAGCAAATGTCCCTATCTATGCTGGACCGCTTGCCTTGGCTTTGATCCGTGGGAAACTCGAAGAACACGGCCTCTTGCGCAACGCCAAACTTTACGAAATCAACCACAACACTGAGTTGACCTTTAAAAATCTCAAGGCAACTTTCTTTAGAACGACTCACTCTATTCCAGAGCCTTTGGGGATTGTCATTCATACTCCTCAAGGGAAAATTGTCTGTACAGGTGACTTCAAGTTCGACTTTACTCCAGTCGGAGAACCTGCGGACTTGCACCGTATGGCTGCGCTTGGTGAAGAAGGTGTTCTCTGTCTTCTCTCTGACTCAACAAATGCGGAAGTACCAACCTTTACCAACTCTGAAAAAGTCGTTGGTCAGTCTATCATGAAGATCATCCAAGGCATTGAAGGGCGTATCATCTTTGCATCCTTTGCCTCAAATATCTTCCGTCTCCAACAAGCAACAGAAGCCGCTGTTAAGACTGGACGTAAGATTGCGGTCTTTGGTCGTTCTATGGAAAAGGCCATTGTCAACGGAATCGATCTTGGCTACATCAAAGCTCCTAAGGGAACCTTTATCGAGCCAAATGAAATCAAAGACTACCCTGCAGGCGAGGTTCTGATCCTCTGTACAGGTAGTCAGGGGGAGCCGATGGCAGCCCTCTCTCGTATCGCCAACGGAACCCACCGTCAGGTACAACTCCAACCCGGTGATACAGTTATCTTCTCTTCTAGTCCAATCCCTGGAAACACTACTAGCGTCAACAAGCTGATTAACATCATTTCTGAAGCTGGTGTCGAAGTTATCCACGGTAAAGTGAACAATATCCATACATCTGGACACGGTGGTCAGCAAGAGCAAAAACTCATGCTCCGCTTGATTAAGCCAAAATACTTCATGCCTGTCCACGGTGAATACCGCATGCAAAAAGTCCATGCTGGACTAGCAGTGGATACTGGTGTTGAGAAGGACAATATCTTTATCATGAGCAATGGCGATGTACTTGCCCTTACTGCTGACTCAGCTCGTATCGCAGGTCATTTCAACGCCCAAGATATCTATGTCGATGGAAATCGTATCGGTGAAATCGGTGCTGCTGTCCTCAAAGATCGTCGCGATCTATCTGAAGACGGTGTCGTTCTGGCAGTCGCAACTGTTGACTTCAAGTCTCAAATGATTCTGTCTGGTCCAGACATCCTCAGCCGAGGCTTTGTCTACATGAGAGAGTCTGGCGACCTGATTCGCCAAAGCCAGCGTATCCTCTTCAATGCCATTCGTATCGCACTGAAAAACAAGGATGCTAGCGTGCAATCTGTCAATGGTGCCATTGTCAACGCTATTCGCCCCTTCCTTTATGAAAATACAGAACGTGAACCGATCATCATCCCGATGATCCTCACACCAGATGAAGAATAATACTCTTCGAAAATCTCTTCAAACCACGTCAGCTTCGCCTTGCCGTATATATGTTACTGACTTCGTCAGTTCTATCTACAACCTCAAAGCAGTGCTTTGAGCAACCTACGGCTAGCTTCCTAGTTTGCTCTTTGATTTTCATTGAATACAAGTCAACAAAACAGCCCCGATTTTTCGGAGCTGTTTTTCTCTATGCTTTCTTTTGAGATTCAAACTCAATAAAAATCAAAATCAGACTAGAAGGCTAGGCGAAAGCATAACTTGAGTTAGCTCCCATAGTTCGGGGAACTATGGGAGGCTGGAGATGAATCAAAGCCAAGCTTTGAACTCATTCGTAAGAAGCCGACGACGTATTATTTTGATTTTTGAAGAGTTTTAGAAATACTACGATTTTTACCTTCAAGATACACCATCAAAATAGAAATATCTGCTGGGTTTACTCCCGAAATACGGCTGGCTTGGCCGATGGTTTCTGGATTGATGAGTTTGAACTTCTGACGAGCTTCTGTTGCGATAGAGTCAATGTCATCCCAGTCTATATTGGCTGGAATGCGTTTTTCTTCCATGCGTTTCATCTTGGCAACCTGATCCATGGCTTTGGAAATATAGCCTTCGTACTTGATTTCTGTTTCAATCAATTCGATAATCTTGTCATCCAAGTCCTCTGCAGCTGGTCCGATGAATGCCACCACATCTTGGTAAGAAACTTCTGGACGGCGAAGGAATTCCTTGGCTGTCACTGCATCCGTCAACGGCTTGAAGCCCATCTCCTCAACCTTGGCATTGGTTTCCTTGACTGGCTTGAGTTTGAT
>CAUSCX010000095.1:0-4476 GCA_963530385.1 uncultured Streptococcus sp.
AGGTTGAGGAAAGTCCTCCACGCTTGCGCAACTCAGTTTTAGAGAGGAATTCTCCTTCTTGGCGCGCACGCACCAATTGTTTTGCAACGTTCTCTCCTAGCCCATCCATAGCGACAAATGGTGGGATGAGGGTGTCTCCGTCGATGATGAATTCAGTCGCATCACTGCGATAGAGGTCCAATTTGCCGAACTTAAAGCCACGTTCCCACATCTCGTTAACGATCTCAAGTGTTGTATAGAGATCAATTTCCACATTGGAAGCTTCATTGTTCTTGCGTTTTTCAGCGATTTCTTGCATCTTACGTTTAATGGCATCCAAGCCTGCACCCATGGTCTTGATATCAAAGGCCTTAGCACGGATGGAGAAATAAGCACAGTAATAATAAATGGGATGGTGAACCTTGAAGTAGGCTACGCGAAGGGCCATCATAACGTAGGCTGCCGCATGGGCTTTAGGGAACATATACTTGATTTTCCCACAAGATTCGATATACCATTCAGGCACCTTATTAGCTTTCATGGCTTCGATATAGCCATTGCGCTCTTCTTCAGAGATTTTGAGCCACATTCCCTTACGTACACGCTCCATGATGGTAAAGGCCATCTTAGGTTCTAGACCCGCATGCATGAGGTAAACCATGATGTCGTCCCGACATCCGATAACGGTTGATAGGTCGGCAATTCCTTGTTTAATCAAATCTTGAGCATTCCCCAACCATACGTCGGTACCATGAGATAAACCTGAAAGTTGAAGCAATTCCGCAAAGGTCGTTGGATGGGTTTCATCGACCATTCCACGTACGAAGTTAGTCCCAAATTCTGGAATTCCAAGCATACCCGTAGAAGTACCAATCTGCTCAGGAGTTACTCCTAGAACATCTGTTCCCGAGAAGAGGGCCATGACACCAGGATCATCCATAGGAATTTCATTAGGATCAATGCCTGACAAGTCCTGAAGCTTCCGAATCATAGTCGGATCATCATGACCAAGGACATCGAGTTTGAGGACGTTCTCATCGATATCGTGGAAGTTAAAGTGAGTCGTCTGCCATTCAGCAGTTACATCATCGGCAGGATACTGTACTGGGGTAAAGTCATAGACATCCATGTAGTTAGGGATAACTACGATTCCCCCTGGGTGCTGACCGGTCGTCCGCTTGACACCAGCAGCTCCCTGTGCTAGACGCTCTACTTCTGCCTCACGATAAAATTTACCATAGTCTCGCTCATATCCCTTAACAAATCCATAAGCCGTCTTGTCAGCTACTGTACCAACAGTTCCTGCACGAAAGGCATATTCTTCGCCAAAGATATCACGAACATCCAAGTGGGCACTTGGCTGGTCCTCTCCTGAGAAGTTCAAGTCAATATCGGGAACCTTATCTCCATCAAAACCAAGGAAGGTTTCGAAAGGAATATCCTGTCCATTCTTACTGAGCTTATGACCACAGTTTGGACAATCTTTATTGGGCATGTCAAATCCTGAACCATAGGAACCATCTGTGATAAATTCGCTGTATTGACATTTCCCACAGACATAGTGAGGCGAGAGAGGGTTAACCTCTGTAATCCCAATCATGGTCGCAACGAAACTAGATCCGACAGATCCTCGTGAACCAACCAGGTACCCTCGTTTGTTGGAACGATGCACTAGCATTTGAGAAGCCAAATAAATCACGGCAAATCCATTCCCCAAGATAGAAGTCAATTCTTTTTCAATCCGCAAGTCAACGATATCTGGAAGCGGATTGCCATAAATTTCAAAAGCTTTTTTATAGGTCAACTCGGCAACTGTTTCCTCAGCCTTATCGATAAATGGAGTATAAAGGTCTCCTTTAACCACTTCGATAGGCTCAAAGATTTCTGCCATAGCATTAGTATTATCGATAACCAATTTTCGAGCCAGATCTTCACCCAAAAAGGCAAATTCATCAAGCATTTCATTAGTTGTTCTAAAATGAGCCTTTGGTAGCGGAGCTGGTTGAGCGTGTTCTCCATGCCCAATCGTCCGGTTAATCACAGCACCCTGCCCCAAACTTCGGACAATAATCTCACGATAAATCTCATCTTCTGGTTCGAGATAGTGGACATTCCCTGTCGCCAAAACGGGCTTACCGAGGCGGTCTCCAACCTCAATCAAATTCTTGATAATTGATTCTAACTCTGCTAAATCCTTGACTTGTTCCTTGGCAATTAAAGGCGCATAGATCGCAGGAGGCATCACCTCAATAAAGTCATAATACTTAGCTACTTCAACAGCGGCATCAACCCCTTGAGACAATATAGTATCAAAGACTTCACCTTCTGCGCAGGCAGTTCCTAAAATCAGCCCTTCACGATGGGCATCTAGAACCGTCCGAGGAATACGGGGAACCCCTTCAAAATACTGTGTATTTGAAAGAGAAACCAGTTTAAAGATATTTTTAAGGCCAATTTGATTTTTTACATAGATGGTAGCATGCTTGACACGAGCTTTTTTATAAGAATCCGGGCTAATCAGATCAATATTTAATCGAGCCAGATCCGTTACACCATGCTTTTCAGCAACTTCTTTAATAAAGATAAAGAGCAGACGTCCCGTAGCTTCCGCATCGTAGTTTGCCATGTGGTGATGGTCCAAAGCCACGCCAAAACGCTTGGTCAAAGGCCCCAAACCATGACGTTTATACTCCGGATAGAGGTTTCTTGCGAATTCCAGCGTATCAATGACAGGCTGAGTGATTTTTGGCAAGCCATGACGTTCATAATTGGCATTCATAAAACCAACGTCAAAGGTCGCATTGTGGGCGACAAGAACTGTATCTTGGCAAAATTCTTGGAATTCTTGCAGGACCTGTTCCAATGATTTAGCGTTTTTTACATGGTCATCTGTAATCCCAGTTAGTTCTGTCGTGAAGGCAGACAAAGGATGGCCTGGATTGATAAATTCATCAAATTCAGCAATGATATTGCCCTTGTACATCTTGGAAGCCGCCACCTGAATTAAGTCATTATAGATAGCCGATAGACCTGTTGTTTCTACGTCAAAGACCACATAGGTTGCTTCAGACAAATCCATCTCAACTTCGTTATAGGCGATAGGTACACGGTCTTCAACGATATTGGCTTCCATCCCATAGATCAGCTGGATACCAGCTTTCTTAGCGGCCTTATAGCCATGAGGGAAGGATTGAACATTACCATGATCTGTAATAGCAACCGCCTTGTGTCCCCATTTGGCAGCTGTCGCAATGAGTTCTTCAACTTCAGGCAGAGCATCCATGGTCGACATATTGGTGTGCGCATGGAACTCAACACGACGTTCCCCCTCTGGCATCAAGTCTTTCCGTTCATAGTGGACGACTTCCTGGACATCTTGCACATTCATGGTCAAGTCTCGCGTGAAATTATTGACCTCAACATTCCCACGAACACGGAGCCATGAATTTTTCTTGATCATGTCAAACTTCTGAGCTTCTTCTTCATTTTTGACCCATTTTTGCATAGAGAAGCTAGAGGTATAGTCAGTCATCTTGAAGTTAATCAAGACACGACCCGTTCTAGTCACCTTCTTCTCAACATCAAAGACAACTCCTTCAAAAACCAATCTATTTTCTTCGGTATTGACCTCGATCATAGGAGTAATTTCTGCCTTGTCAAGTTTAGGCTTAGCAGCTGCCTTCTTGGCTTGAAAATCAAAGACAGGTTTGTCCTCAACTAGAGGAGGCGGGGCCATCTGTTCTAACTGTTCCATAGCCCGAAGAGTTTCTTCATTGGCTGCTTGAATAATCATTTGATTTTCCGTCTGAAAGGCTTCTTGTTCTTCCCTTGTCAGCTCTTCATTTTTTTCTAAGATGCAAGAAAGTTTAGGAAAACCAAAAAATTCCAGCTGTTTGCTAAGATTTGGCAGATGATTTTTTCTAAAATGCTCTGTATCTGCCGCTTCTGAAGCTTCAATGATTAACTGGTCATTTTCAAAGCGAACCTGAAAATTCTGATAAATAGAACGAAAACCTTGACTAGCACAAGGACCTTCCGAAAAAGCCTCTCGATAGTATGCTTGTAAAAGTTCTCTAGAAAATTCCTGATTTCGCGTTTTTATCTTAAAACTAGCCTGATTTCCAGTTTTTGAGAATTCATCCTTCAAACCTCTTTTCAACTCTAGAAAAAGTTCAAAAGGCAAGATATTTTCAAAAACAAAATGAAACTCCCAAACTTTACTTCGTTTATGAACAATAACTTGTTCTATTTCAGCCTGAGAGAAGGCCTCATGATTTCTCATTTCAGCGGGTATTCCCAACTGATTCATTAAAATTTCAAAAGTGGTTGACATCCATTTTCCTCACAATATACTTCTTCTATTTTACCATATTTGAGGCACTTTTACCTATTTCTACCAAACAGAAAAAGAAGCCACAAAGTGACTTCTTTTAAAGTGACGGTGAATTAGTCTTCACCTTTGTTTTTCTTAATGATTTCTTCTTGTACTGACTTAGG
>CAUSCX010000096.1:0-4323 GCA_963530385.1 uncultured Streptococcus sp.
AGAAATCAAAAAAGTTGGCAATGATCTTTATCTAGAAGACCCAGGTGTACGACTTCGATTGGATAACTTCACAATCAATAACAATAAACTATACTATTTAGATAATGGACAAAGTAAGCTCAAAACAGGTTACTTTGTACTGATTGATGATGGTATGGCTACAACCCACTATCACTTACTTGTATATGCAGACCAATCTGGTGAGGTTCTTAAGATGAAACGCTTGCCATCAAGATTTTCAGATTATTTTGACAAAGAAATCGATGGTTTCTATGGTCAAAAAATTAAGATTACACAGCCAAATAAGTATGAATATTACAAGGTTCTTGTGGTAAAATAAATAGATAAGCAATCTTCACAACGAATATAAAATTAAAACGTGCAAATCATTTTCAAGAGGCTTTAGATTTCTTGTATTTTAAAAGAAACTAAAGCCTTTTGTGGATGTATTGTTTTTCAGAAAGTATGAAAAACTAGAGAGTTGTATCGGGGAGATAAATATTATTTCGCTTAAATAAATTAGGAGTCGTTTTATTCTATGATTATTTTAGAATTCTTAGTTTCTGTGCTATATATTCTGTTGGTAGTCGTTTCAACCATGGTGCCTACTATTTATTTGGGTGCTCAAATTTCCCTAGAATTTTATAAAAAACGTTATTGGATACTTATATTTTTAATTAGTTTATCTGCTCGTCAAACATTTGGAGAATTATTTCATATAGGAGTTCTTCTCTTCTTTTACTGTATTTTTTTATTAGTATTGCACAAGGGAAAAGGGGAATCGCTTTTTCTTTCTCTGTATCTTTTTCTCTTCTTTCAAAGTATTCGTTATTTATTTTTGACAATTTGGATTCGTGTATTATCTGGTGAGCATTGTTGTTTCGTAGATTCGTTTTCTACTTTATATATATCTATATTTGATTTATTATCAATCTTTCTATGTTGTAAAATTATGAAGCGTTGGTCTTTGGATTTGGATTTATTCTTTTCAGATACTTTTAAAACCCACTATCGTAAGAGTTTTTTCATTATCCTACCTCTGACTGGATTTAGGATATTCTCTTCGTTTATGACCAATAGAAATAGTTCTTTCTACGTTCGTTTTGACACGACCATTTCTCTCCTGATTTTCATTCTCTTTTTCTCTTGGCTCTTTTATATCAGACACTTAGAGCAGGTTTATCGTGATGAGCAGACCATTCAGAGACAGGAAGATGAGAATCGTTCCTTGCAAGGGATGGTGGATAAGCTGGGTCATCTCTATGATGAAGTTCGAGGTTTCCGTCATGATTTTGCGGGGATTGTCGCCAGCATGGAGCCTGCTATAGCGAATCAAGACATGGCTGAGGTGTCTACCATTTATCAAGATGTCTTTCTAAAGACCAATGAAAAGCTGAGAAAGGCGGATTACACAGCCTTTAATCTTCACAATATTCATGATATAGCCATTCGCAATACCTTGGCAAAAGCCATGATTGTGGCAGATAATCAGGGAATTCATTTTAGTTTGGAGACGGTGGGGGTCGTAGAAGAGCTGGTATTGCCGATGTTGGAGGCTATCCGTATCCTCTCTATCCTCACGACAAATGCCTTAGAGGCAGCCAGTGAGGCGGAAAATCCGCAGATTCGGGTTGCTTTATTGGCAGGCGATAGGAGTGTCCGTTTTATCATTGAAAACACTCGTAAGAAAGAAGAACTGAATCCCAGCATTCTCAGTCAAAAGGGTTACTCTACCAAGGGAAACCACAGTGGACTGGGCTTAGCAACCTTGGAGGATATGGTTTTTCATTATGATTTAAACTTAGATACCCAGTTAGGAGAGACGACTTTTAGACAAGATTTAGAATTGCCATTTAAGGATGAGAAACGAGGGGGAGAGGAATGAGAATTTTAGTTTTGGAAGACGATAGAGTCCAGCAAGGACGGATAGAGCAGACTTTGCTAGATATCGGTCGCTCTCGCAATTTGAGATTGGAAATTGATATTGCTAAAAACTATGGAGATGTTGAAAAGTATTCTCAGTATTTTGATCATTACCAACTCTATTTATTGGATTTAGAGATTGATGGAGAGCGTGAACGGGGCTTTCAGGTTGCTCAACAGGTTCGGGAGCAGGATCCTTTTACAAGCATTGTCTTTGTGTCTACGCACTCGGAGGCCTTGCCTCTAGCTTTTCGCTACCACTTGTCTGCCTTGGATTTTATTTCCAAGGATCAGCCTGAGGAGGATTACCGTCATCAGCTGGAGCGCTGTCTGGACTATGTACTGGCAGTGGATAAGAGGGAAAATATGCGTCTCTTCACCTATAGTTTTGAGGGGAGACGGGGCTTTACTCTGCCCTACCATGAGATTTTAGCCTTTGAAACCTCAGTGGAATCCCACCGTATCAAGGTCTATTATGCCAATCACTCTATCAAGACCATTTATGGCAGTCTCAAGGATATCGCTGCCAAGGCTGAAAAAGATTACTTTGTCTATGCCAATCGCAATACTTTAGTCAGTTTACAGGCCATTGAAGAGATGACTGCCACAGAAGTGACCTTGTTAGAAGGCTTGCACTTCCCCGTATCACGGACAGCCAGAAGAACCCTTAAAAAACATCTCAATGTCTAATATCTGTTAGACTTGGATGAGTTTATCAATAAGAATGTCGGAAAAATTTCTGATATTCTTATTTTTTTGAATTCTTTCTCGAATAGATAGGTAAGAGGAGAAGGAAAGGAGCCTAGTTCATGTATCTACCAATTTTTTATCCGTGGTTCATTAAGTTGTTTTTTAAATAAATTTAATTTAGTTGTGTATTTTCGGATTATTTTTCGAATAAATAAGTAAGAGGAAAAAAGAAAGGAGCCTGGTTTATGTATCTACCAATCTTGTATCCGTGGTTCATTAAATTATTTTTTAAATAAAATTTAATTTAGTTGTACATTTTCGAATAAATAAGTAAGAGGAAAAAGAAAGGAATAAAATAATGAAAGAACATCAATATGAATTTGTTGAGTTAACTTCGGAAGAATTGACCGATATTCAAGGTGGAGAAAATTGGACGAAGACCCTTGCAGATTGGTACATTGGATTTCGTAGAGGTTTAGGTTTTTAGGAGGATAAGCAATGAATGAAATGAATGACAAGTATACTATTGAGGTATTAAAGGAAAGCGACTTAGCCTTGATGGTTGGTGGTAGTAAGGAAAGTTATCAAGGGGGTCTAATTTCAGGTCTATTGTTACGCGGTGTATTTATTGGAACCCCATTTTTTAGAAGATAAGATTTAGAAAAAATAGAACAAGAGGAGAAAAAAGATGACAAATTTTGACAAAATGGAACAGAACTTTGTAGCTCTTACAGAAGAAGAGTTGATGGATGTGGATGGGGGAGCATTGCCTCTTGTAGTCGCTGGAGTCTCTATTTGGAAGATAGGTGCAGCAGTAGCAGGTGGAGCAGCAGCACTTTTTGCTGGAGGAGCAGCTTTGGGGTATTATGCGAATAGACCATAATCTGATTGTAGTCAGAGAGGCATTTCTATGTTTTTAAAAAAAGAAGTGATATTACTAGGGGTATTGTTATCGATACGTATTATTTTTACTATCGTTCAAATTTTAATTGACTATAAAATATTATCTGGACAGTATAGTGTAAATTTTATGGATATTTCAGAAGTATTTACCTATCCAATACTCATTTTAATCATTTACATAGCAATAAAATATAATATAAAGGAGTAATGACGAACATGAACTTAGAACAATTTTATCAATTATCTGACGATGAATTAGTGGGAACAAAAGGTGGTTTTGGTCTTGCGGAAGCAGTTGGGATTGCAGGAGTACTGAATGCTGCTGTACAAATTTTTAATGCTGGTTACAAATTTGGTTCAGATTTTGCTCGCCGTGGGCGTTAGATAATGAACAGTCGCAACCTTAATCTTAATACATTGTTACCTAAACTAGCCACGATATGTCCTTTGTTGGGAATAACTCTTAATGTCGCGCTTCATGTGATTCGTACAGGTTCGTTAGTATCCTTTAATTGGCAATGGACTTTAGTTGGTTTGCTTTTCGCAGGATATTTTGGTATTTTTCGCAAAGATTTGTCAAAAAATAATCAAAACTATAAATGAAGAACATGAATCAAAAGGATTTTGTGTATATGAATGGTAGCGTTTTCCGCCATTCTTGTCAGGTAATTAGGAGTTTCTTATGAAAACATTTTTATTAGGTTTTGCTGAGGGTTATTTTATCGTATCGCTCATAATCTACATCGCAACGTATATGAAATTTGTTAAATCAATACTGAAAGTTTGGCCTGAAATCATGGTATTACT
>CAUSCX010000097.1:0-4219 GCA_963530385.1 uncultured Streptococcus sp.
GAATGAGTTTCCAGTAACGCTTGATAGCCTTGTATTCATGGGATTTTCGTTCAAATTGATTCATAATTTGGACACGCACACGACTCATAGCACGGCTTAGATGTTGTACAATGTGAAAGCGATCCAGAACGATTTTAGCGTTTGGAAAAAGTTGTCTAGCTAGGTCATAATAAGGACTAAACATATCCATAGTAATGATTTTTACCTGATAACGAACGGCTCTATCGTATTGAAAAAAGTGATTTCGGATGACAGCTTGTGTTCTGCCCTCAAGAACAGTGATAATATTGAGCCTATCAAAATCTTGCGCAATGAAACTCATCTTTCCCTTAGTGAAGGCATACTCGTCCCAGGACATAATCTCAGGCAGACGAGAAAAATCATGCTCAAAGTGAAAGTCATTGAGCTTGCGAATGACAGTTGAAGTTGAAATAGACAACTGATGGGCAATATCGGTCATAGAAGTCTTTTCAATCAACTTTTGAGCAATTTTTTGGTTGATGATACGAGGAATTTGGTGATTTTTCTTTACTAGAGGAGTCTCAGCGACCGCCATTTTTGAGCACTAATAGCACTTAAAACGGCATTTTTTAAGGAGAATTCTAGTAGGCATACCAGTTGTTTCGAGGTAAGGGATCTTAGACGGTTTTTGAAAGTCATATTTCTTCATTAGACTTCCGCAATCAGGACAAGATGGGGCCTCACAATCTAGTTTAGCAATGATTTCTTTGTGGGTATCCATATTAACAACATCTATAATTTGGATATTAGGGTCTTTAATGTCTAGTAGTTTTGTGATAAAATGTAATTGTTCCATATGAATCTTTCTAATGAGTTGTTTGGTCACTTTTCATTATAGATCTTATGGGACTTTTTTTCTACAATAAAAACGGCTCCATAATATCTATAGGGGATTTACCCACTACAAATATTATAGAGCCGAACTTAATTGAATTACTCATCTGGAGTTATTTTATAATTGTATTATTTTACTTCCAACTCTTGAGTGAAATTTCTCCGCTATTGAGCCAGATTTCTTTTCCGTTATCACATTGAACTAAAAGTTTACCACCTTCAGAGATGTCTTTAGCAAGTCCTTTGTGGTCTTTTTGATCTAGTGTAAAAGTCACTTCTTTTCCTAGAACGAAGGACTGTTTTTTGTATAGGTATAATAGCTCTTCTGCTGGTGTTTCGAAGAAAGCACGCCAGATCTCTATAATTAATTCATTTCTGGTAATAGGTGCTGGAGCTTTAAATAAGCTAGCAGCTTTTTCTTTTAATTCTTGTGGAAAATCATTGATAGTGAAGTTGATTCCTACTCCAATAATGATATCTGTGACTAGACTTGTTTCTACAGAGGTCATTGCTTCAGTGAGGATTCCTCCAATTTTATGATTGTTTAGGTAGATATCA
This sequence comes from uncultured Streptococcus sp., assembly GCA_963530385.1. Taxonomy (GTDB): domain Bacteria; phylum Bacillota; class Bacilli; order Lactobacillales; family Streptococcaceae; genus Streptococcus. The sequence goes on from CAUSCX010000097.1 coordinate 1,414, forward strand.
TTGACCCATTTTATGTCGACATCTATTAAAGTTAGGTTCTTAATGGCTTTGTAGACAGCTCCAGCTACAAGTAGTGTGTAGGATGGTAATTTGTCATAGGCGAGATTTGGTTTAAGATGGAGTGTCATATAAATACCACCTTGTGGTGAGTAGAAGGAACGTTGAAAACGGCCTCGCCCTGCTGTTTGATAGGAAGCTATATAGAGGGTGTTTGCTTCATTTCCTAAATCAATTGCTTCTTTTGCATCGAGTTGTGTTGACTTTGTTTTGGGTTTAAAACTGACTTTAATTGGAAGATTTTCTTCTAGAAGTTCTGGAAGAATAAGGTCTCCATTCACCAGTTTATAGCCTTTGTTTTTGATACTATCAATTTCAATGCCTTCTTGTTCTAGTCGCTTGATGGCTTTCCAAATTGATGTTCGGCTTAGGGATAGTTCTTCTGCAATTTTTTCTCCGCTGATATAGTCGGTTTCTTTAGTTAGAATTTGATAGACAGCTTGGTAGGATTTCATAGTGTTGCCTTTCTTTAAGAATAGTATATGATTTGAATCTAGTTTGGATAGTTGCGCCTAATCTATATTTTATTACTACTATTTTAACATATGCCTACTATTTACGGCATGATTTTCTTAGAGAAAATGCAATCATTAAGATTGAGTTTTGAAATCTCAGTATTTTTGCTCCCTTTTTTACCTAGGAATCGTTTCCTTTGTTTTCAAATTGCTAAAAAAGTGGTACAATAAAGGGTAGCTTACTATTATCTGAATCAACTGATTTGGAGAGAAAGGATTCATTTTGAAATCAATAGGCTTTATTGAAAAGCTGAAAGGGTTGTCTAGTAAAGAGCTGATTTTATTGGGAATTATCCTGAGTATCTTTTTACCCTTTTATCTTTTTGTAGTTGTATTCTGTTTATATATTATCAGTTTGATTTTTACAGGAGACATGAAAAGTATTCTTCAGAAAATGGGGGAGCATCCGATGCTGCTTCTTTTTCTTGGCTATAGTACTGTAATATCCATTTTTGCACAAAATTGGATGGGTCTTGTGGCTTCAGTAGGAATGTTTCTATTTACTGTTTTCTTTTTGCACTATCAGTCGATTTTATCACATAAATTCTTTCGATTGATTTTGCAGCTCGTCTTGTTTGGTAGCGTCTTGTCAGCTGCTTTTGCGAGTTTAGAACATTTCCAAATTGTGAAGAAATTCAACTATGCTTTTCTTTCACCCAATATGCAGGTCTGGCATCAGAATCGTGCAGAAGTGACCTTCTTTAATCCTAATTATTATGGAATTATTTGTTGTTTCTGTATCATGATTGCCTTCTATCTGTTTACAACGACCAAGTTGAATTGGTTGAAAGTATTCTGTGTGTTTGCAGGCTTTGTGAATCTCTTTGGATTGAACTTTACGCAAAATCGAACTGCCTTTCCTGCTATTATCGCTGGAGCCATTATTTATCTCTTTACGACCATTAAAAACTGGAAGGCCTTTTGGCTTAGTATTGGAGTCTTCGCCATTGGTTTGAGTTTCCTATTTTCCAGTGATTTGGGAGTTCGAATGGGGACTTTAGACTCTTCTATGGAAGAACGCATTTCTATCTGGGATGCTGGGATGGCCTTGTTTAAGCAAAATCCTTTCTGGGGTGAAGGGCCATTGACCTATATGCACTCTTATCCTCGGATAAATGCTCCTTATCATGAACATGCTCACAGTCTTTATATTGATACGATTCTGAGTTACGGAATTGTGGGGACTATTTTATTAGTTTTGTCTTCTGTTGCTCCTGTTCGCTTGATGATGGATATGAGTCAGGAGTCGGGGAAACGTCCGATTATCGGCCTTTATCTTTCTTTCCTTACAGTGGTTGCTGTGCATGGAATCTTTGACTTGGCCCTCTTCTGGATTCAGTCAGGTTTCATTTTCTTGCTAGTTATGTGCAGTATTCCATTGGAGCATCGAACGTTGGTATCGGACATGACGGATTAAGTTTTATAAGATTAAAATTCTTCTACCTTGGGTAGGAGATTTTTTTACTGGGAAAAATTATTTCTAAGTCGAAATAGTTGACAGTTAGAATAATGAGTGTTACAATTGCTTTATTCGTTTCGCTATAGAAATAAATTGGAGGTGTTATGAAAGATAGTCATTTGGTAGCCCATCATATTCGTTTGTTGAATGGGCGGATTTTTCAAAAGTTACTAAGTCGGGATCCTGAAGCTCTTTATCGGAGTGAACAGGGAAAGATTTTAGCGGTTTTATGGAATAGTGAAACTGGCTGCGCAACTGCGACAGATATTGCTTTGGCGACTGGACTTGCTAATAATACTCTGACGACGATGATTAAAAAGCTAGAGGAACAAAATCTTGTAACTATTAGTCCATGTGGAGAGGATAAGCGTAAGAAGTATTTAGTTTTAACAGAGTTGGGGCAGTCTCAGAAAGAAGTGGGGCATCGTGTCAGTCAGAAATTGGATACGATCTTTTACAAAGGATTTTCAGAGGAAGAAATTCGTCAGTTTGAAGCCTTTCAAGAAAGAATTTTGGCTAATCTGAAAGAGGAGGAAAATGAGGTTTAAAATGGAGTAAATTAGCTGTTTATAAGTAAAGGCCACTTTTGACTTTGTTTTCCAACTCTTAGGACAAGGAAACTATGTAGTTAGCTATGGTCAGACTCAGATTGGTGGAGTTGCCTATTCCCAGTACGATATCTTCCGTCTAGAAAACGGGAAAATGTGGAACATTAGGACAATAAGGAAGTCATGCCTAAGGTAGAAGACTTGACCAATCGAGGGAAGTTTTAAAT
>CAUSCX010000098.1:0-4154 GCA_963530385.1 uncultured Streptococcus sp.
ATTCAGTTCCTTCAAGAACTGCTACTGCTGAGTTTGTTGTACCTAAGTCAATACCAATAATTTTAGACATGTGTTTTTCTCCTTAAATTTATCTTTTTTCTTTTTGATACTCTTCTTAAGCGGCGACGCCGTCAGAGCTTGACTTCGTCAATCTCTTTGACTAAACTTTGAGCCTCAAGTCTCAAAGTTTGCGAAAATACCGCCACGGCGAAGAGTCTCGCCTTTGGTTCGCTTCGCTCACTATTGGCAAAATAGAACCAATGTTAATCTTTCTTTCATAGTTTATTGTCGTTTCGGACAAGTTTCCTATTATGTTACGACACGAGGAGTCGAAATCGATATTATTTCGACGACGAGTTAGTAAGGAGGCTAGGCAAACGCCATAGCAATTGCCGTTTTCTGACGAGTTGCTTTAGCTACCGTCAGAATTGCCTAGTTATAGACAACAACCATTGCTGGGCGTAGGATGCGGTCATGGAGTTTGTAGCCTTTTTGGAAGACTTGTGCGATGGTATCTGCTGGATGTTCATCATCTGCAGGCATGGTTTGAATGGCCATATGGAAGTTATGGTCAAAATCGCCATCTGCTGCGATCTCTTCGATACCTTCTTCTTTAAGAGCATGTACCAAACTTTCTTGGACCATTTCCAAGCCTTTTTTAACATCATCAGTTAAGCCTTCAACAGCAAGGGCACGTTCAAGGTTATCCAATGATGGCAAAATCGCTTTTGCCAAATCCTGACTACGATATTTTTGTAATTGTTGACGTTCTTCATTGGCACGGCGCTGGATATTTTGCATTTCTGCGTGAGCACGAAGATATTTATTTTCAAATTCTTCGGCTCGTTCATTCGCCAAGTCCAATTCAGACTTCTCGGGAGTTGTTTCTTCAGCTGTTTCCACAACTTCCTCGTCTTTTACTTCTTCATTTTTTTGATCTTCAGCCATTTTCGCCTCCTTTAATAATTTCAATCTTAATTCACTTCATAATGATTACTGCTGAGATAACGGTAAAAATCCGTTAGCTTCATGGTCAAGACGCGATTTACTACATTTAACTGATTTATCAATTGCTGATAATCTAAATTGACCGGTCCAATAATAGCTAGGATTCCAAAACCACGATAGGGAATTAAAAACTTGCTACTAATCACTGCTAGATTTGCTAGGCAAGATTCCTGACTATCAGCAACTCGGACATTTTGCATCTGATCATCTAACAGATTCTCTCGAATTTCTAGCGCCACCTTCTGAGGTTGATCAAAGAACTGATAGGCCGCTAAATTCGCAAAGTTTAAAAGTTTGACCTTGCCAGCTACTACAACATCTTCCTTAAACATTTCCTTAAAGATATGTTCAAAAAGATCCATGACATTGTCTGTTGTTGTAAAATACCGCTGGATAATCTGTGGAATCTCAGTTCGAATCTTGTAGTGAATATCGAGAACCGTTTGTCCTATAAAACGTTCCTGAATAATGGACTTAAACCTCGTCAAATCCTCTTGCAAGAAATTTCTTGGAATCGAAAACTGACTGGTTACCGTTCGGGACTCATCTAACGTTAAAACAGCAAGTGCATTGTGTTGTCCTAAAACAACAATATCAAAAGCTGTCAAGCGTTGCTTTCTTGGTTCTACGTCAAGTGCTACCACCGTGCAACCACTTAAGTTTGATAAAACATCCGTCGCACGCTGGAGAACATCCTCCAACTTGAAAAACTCTTGGTCAAATGCTTTCACAACCTCATAGACTTCGTTTTCAGCCAATCGGTCAAAAGCAAGCGAATGTTTGACAAAATACTGAAATCCTGCCACGCTAGGCTTGCGTCCACTGGAAGTATGAGCTTTTTCAAGTAAACCTTGCTTTTCCAGAGCCGCCATATCGTTACGAATTGTCGCGCTACTAGTATTGACAGACTCCTGTAAAGCTTTCGATCCGACCGGTTCATGCGTTTTGGTAAAGATGTCAATAATCAGATTCAAAATATCTTGCTGACGTTCTGTAACCATATCGCCACTCCTCTCTGCCAGATCTTTTTAGCACTCTATGCACCTAAGTGCTAACCTATGATTCTATTATACACCCTTAGAAGATAAAGTCAAGACAAAAACTCAAAAAATTAGCACTCTTTTATCAAGAGTGCTAAAAATCGGTCTGAGGGCCTAGAAAATCATCTTACATTCTCAAGATATTTCTTTTTAAGTCTGTAAAAACTATAGATTAGGTAAGCAATCATGAGAGCATAAAGGGCAAAAATAAGGAAGAAAGACTGAGAGAGACTTTCGCGAAACAAGCTCATACAAATAACTAGACCGCCAGAGATAGAAACTGTAGATGTACGAAGTCCAGTTTTCACACCATCCCATCGAAGACGATTGTCCATGAAAGATTGATCATTTAAATCTACATCACAAGTTGCTTTTCGAAAAACAGAATAAGAACAATTTTCCACAAATTCCCATCCTCTATCCTTAATACTTTGTAACTCCACCTCATTTTTTCTAAGGTACCTAGTATCCCATACACAGTAAGTCACATCATCAGGTTGGCATTGTTCAAAATAGAAAAAGCCAAAACGATTCGCTTTATATTTCCAACCTTTCAAATGCATCTCATGCAAATAATCTTCTACCTTATCCAAATCAAAAATGGTAAACATTCGAAATTGTACTTTGCTATTCATTGTCTATCCTCCAAATTAGAAAACATGCATGGTTTTATTTATCAGATAATTCTTTCCACTTTTGAAACAATCTCCAAAAAATATAAGAAATCTGAATCACAAAAACTATCAATAAAGTACAGTCTATGATAACAATCAAAAACATTCCCCAACTGAAATAACCTCTTCCGCTGAGTAACTTTGAGAAAACTGGTAGTAGAGCTGAAAAGAGAAGCAAAATAGGAAGCATCCGCATTGTTAAAATCTTCTTGACCATTGCTAACTTCCCGGCCGCGTCATTATAAATTTCAAACTCGGCATCCGACTCAACTCCAGAATAAAGCTTTCTAAAGTAGGAAAAACCATTAAAGTCTGTAATATGCTCCCAGCCACAATCTTTAAATAGTTGTAAATAGGAAGCTCTCTCTGACTTTTTCATAGGATAAAAGTCCAACTGATAAACCACCTGCTCTGGTTGGCACTTTTCAAAAGTATACTTAACCGCAACTACTAAGTTAGAGTAGCTTACTTCCTTAAGTTTCCAGCCCTGAGCATGCATTTCTCCGAGATAGAAAGCCTCTCTATCATAATCCGCAATGGTACAAATCCTATAAACAACTTTCTTTTCCATCAAAGCTCCTCCCGACTGTTTCTATAGAGCCGCTCAATACGTTTCAGCTCAATCTCTAAAACTTTTCGGCCCAAGTCTGTTATCTGATAGATTTTACGTTTTTCCTCTTCTCGGACAAAGGAGATCAAACCGTCTTTTTCCATCTTTGACAGGGTTCCATACATGGTTCCAGGACTAATTAAAACCTGTGAATCCGTCATTTCCTTGACCTTTTGCGTGATACCATAGCCATGGTTCTGCTTTTGCAGGCAGAACAAGATATAAAAACCTGTTTCCGTCATGGGAAGGTAGACACGTCTAATCTTATCCGTTAATTCCATTTTTATCACCTTCTATTCAGTTCGATATATCGCACTTCGTTATATAAAATATATCACACCTCGATATAAAATGCAAGAAAAAAAGACTGCCATCTGGCAATCTTTCTTCTCTATTAGTAAATTAGTAAAGGTCGAGATAGTTATCAACTTCCCATTGTGAAACGAAAGTTGCATAGCTTGCCCACTCGATGCGTTTAGCTTCAATGAAGCTCGTATAAATATGATTTCCTAGGGCCGCTTTTACAACTTCGTCTTCTGTCAATGCTTTTAAAGCATTGTGAAGAGTTGATGGAAGGTCTGTAATACCAGCCTCTTTACGTTCTTCAGCAGTCATGATGTAGATGTTTTCTTCGATTGGTGCCGGTGCTTCAATTTTATTTTCAACACCATGGAGTCCGACTTCAAGAAGGACAGCTAAAGCGATATAAGGATTAGCCATTGGGTCTACTGAGCGCAACTCAAGACGAGTACCCATACCACGTGAAGCTGGCACGCGAACAAGTGGTGAACGGTTACGTCCTGCCCAAGCGATATAAACCGG
>CAUSCX010000099.1:0-4076 GCA_963530385.1 uncultured Streptococcus sp.
GAAGAAGCTCCGTTGAATTCTTTCGAAAAAGAAAAATACTTCGAAGGCTGTATGCCAATCGAAGTCATGGCTAAACGGGGTATCAAAACCATGCTCTATGGCCCAATGAAACCAGTTGGTCTAGAGTATCCAGATGACTATAAAGGACCACGTGATGGTGACTTTAAAACACCTTACGCAGTAGTCCAATTACGTCAGGACAATGCTGCCGGAAGCCTTTATAACATCGTTGGTTTCCAAACACACCTCAAATGGGGAGAGCAAAAGCGTGTCTTCCAAATGATTCCAGGTCTTGAAAATGCGGAGTTTGTTCGCTATGGTGTTATGCACCGCAATTCTTATATGGATTCACCAAATCTTCTTGCGCAAACTTATCGTTCTAAGAAGCAACCAAATCTTTTCTTTGCTGGTCAGATGACTGGGGTGGAAGGCTATGTTGAGTCAGCGGCATCAGGTCTAGTAGCTGGTATTAACGCAGCTCGTCTTTTCAAGGGCGAAAGCGAGGCTATTTTCCCAGAGACAACAGCAATTGGAAGTCTAGCTCATTACATCACCCATGCTGACAGCAAACATTTCCAACCAATGAACGTCAATTTCGGAATTATCAAGGAATTGGAAGGCGAACGCATTCGTGATAAGAAGGCTCGTTATGAAAAAATTGCAGAGCGTGCCTTGGCTGACTTGGAAAACTTTTTATCCGTTTAAAATTTTCAAAAGAATAACTCATGAGACTATAAAATTCTCAAAAAATGTGATAAAATAGTTTGAATAAAATAAAGGAGCGAAGTCAGGTGGAACCCAAATATAAACGTATTTTGATTAAGTTATCAGGTGAGGCCCTTGCTGGCGAGCGTGGTGTCGGAATTGATATCAAAACTGTTCAAGCAATGGCTCAAGAAATTCAAGAAGTACATAACTTAGGAATTGAGATTGCTCTCGTAATCGGAGGAGGAAATCTCTGGCGTGGAGAACCTGCTGCAGAAGCTGGAATGGATCGTGTACAAGCAGACTATACAGGAATGCTTGGAACAGTTATGAATGCTCTTGTGATGGCAGATTCATTGCAACAAGTTGGAGTGGATACGCGTGTCCAAACAGCCATTGCCATGCAACAGGTAGCAGAACCTTACGTTCGTGGTCGTGCCCTTCGTCATCTTGAAAAAGGACGCATTGTTATCTTTGGTGCGGGAATTGGTTCACCATACTTCTCAACAGATACAACAGCAGCCCTTCGTGCAGCTGAAATTGAAGCGGACGCTATCTTGATGGCTAAGAATGGGGTTGATGGTGTCTACAATGCTGATCCTAAAAAAGATAAGACAGCCGTTAAATTTGAAGAATTGACTCACCGTGATGTCATTAACAAAGGGCTTCGTATCATGGACTCAACAGCTTCTACACTTTCAATGGATAATGATATTGACTTGGTAGTTTTCAACATGAACCAACCAGGAAATATTAAACGTGTTGTATTTGGTGAAAATATCGGAACTACAGTTTCAAATAATATCGAAGAAAAGGAATAAGAAATCATTATGGCAAACGCAATCGTAGAAAAAGCAAAAGAGAGAATGACCCAATCTCACCACTCACTTGCTCGTGAGTTTGGAAGTATTCGTGCTGGCCGTGCTAATGCTAGCTTGCTTGACCGCATCCACGTTGAGTACTATGGTGTTGAAACACCACTTAACCAAATTGCTTCTATCACAATCCCAGAAGCGCGTGTTTTGTTGGTAACACCATTTGACAAATCATCTTTGAAAGATATCGAACGTGCTTTGAATGCTTCTGACCTAGGTATCACACCAGCTAACGATGGTTCTGTTATTCGTTTGGTAATCCCAGCTCTCACAGAAGAAACTCGTCGTGATCTCGCTAAAGAAGTGAAAAAAGTTGGTGAGAATGCTAAAGTTGCTATCCGTAATATCCGTCGTGACGCTATGGATGAGGCTAAGAAACAAGAAAAAGCTAAAGAAATCACTGAAGACGAATTGAAGACTCTTGAAAAAGATATTCAAAAAGCAACAGACGATGCTGTAAAACACATCGATGAAATGACTGCCAATAAAGAAAAAGAAATCTTGGAAGTCTAAGAAATCAACAGAAAAACTCAGTTGGCATTGCTGGCTGAGTTTTATTCGAAAGAAGGAAATATGAATACAAATCTTGCAAGTTTTATCGTTGGACTCATCATCGATGAAAATGACCGTTTTTACTTTGTTCAAAAGGATGGTCAAACATATGCTCTAGCTAAAGAAGAAGGTCACCATACAGTTGGTGATACGGTCAAAGGTTTTGCTTATACAGACATGAAGCAAAAACTACGTTTGACAACTATAGAGGTCACTGCAACTCAGGACCAATTTGGTTGGGGAACGGTAACAGAGGTTCGTAAGGACCTTGGGGTTTTTGTTGATACAGGATTACCAGACAAGGAAATCGTTGTGTCACTAGATATTCTCCCTGAACTTAAAGAACTCTGGCCAAAGAAAGGCGATCGCCTATACATTCGTCTTGAAGTAGACAAGAAAGACCGTATCTGGGGAATCTTAGCTTATCAGGAAGACTTCCAACGATTGGCTCGTCCTGCCTACAATAACATGCAGAATCAAAATTGGCCAGCCATTGTTTACCGTCTTAAGCTATCAGGAACCTTTGTCTATTTACCGGAAAATAATATGCTGGGCTTCATCCATCCAAGTGAGCGTTATGCAGAACCTCGTTTGGGGCAAGTGTTAGATGTACGTGTTATTGGCTTCCGTGAGGTGGACCGCACACTTAATCTTTCACTTAAACCTCGCTCTTTTGAGATGTTGGAAAACGATGCACAGATGATCTTGACTTACTTGGAAAGTAATGGTGGATTTATGACCTTAAATGATAAATCTTCACCAGATGACATTAAAGCAACTTTTGGTATCTCGAAAGGTCAGTTTAAAAAAGCACTCGGTGGTTTAATGAAAGCTGGAAAAATTAAACAAGACCAGTTTGGTACTGAATTAATTTACGGAGGCTTATGAGAAAATCATTTTATACTTGGCTGATGACCGAGCGAAACCCTAAAAGCAATAGTCCCAAAGCAATTTTAGCGGATCTTGCCTTTGAGGAATCCGCCTTTCCGAAACATACAGATGATTTCGATCAAGTGAGTCGTTTTTTAGAGGAACATGCTAGCTTTTCCTTTAATATGGGAGACTTCGATCGTATCTGGCAGGAATATTTAGAACATTAAGTCTACTTGATGAGGTTTGGGGATAGTAATTTCTCAGCCTCTTTGCTATAATATAGTCATTCAGTTTAACTTTTACTAGCTTCTAATCGACTTTTTAACTACTAAAAGAAAACGAAACATTTTATAAAATTAAAAGAGTTAGAGAGGTTCTTTGTTTGAAGGAACATTCAATAGACATTCAGCTTAGTCATCCAGATGATTTGTTTCATCTTTTTGGTTCTAATGAGCGCCATCTTCGTTTGATGGAGGATGAGTTAGGTGTCATCATCCACGCTCGTACAGAGATTGTACAAGTCTTGGGGGAGGAGTCGGCTTGTGAGGAAGCCCGCCAAGTTATCCAAGCCTTGATGGTTTTGGTCAATCGTGGAATGACTGTTGGAACTCCGGATGTGGTGACAGCCATTACAATGGTTAAGAATAATGAAATCGATAAGTTTGTCGCCCTTTATGAAGAAGAGATTATCAAGGATAATACAGGTAAGCCCATCCGTGTTAAAACCCTGGGTCAAAAGATTTATGTGGATAGTGTCAAGCAACACGATGTGACCTTTGGTATTGGGCCAGCAGGGACAGGGAAGACCTTCCTTGCAGTGACCTTGGCCGTAACAGCCCTCAAGCGTGGACAAGTCAAGCGAATCATACTGACACGTCCAGCAGTAGAAGCAGGAGAGAGCCTAGGATTTCTTCCAGGAGATCTCAAAGAAAAGGTTGATCCTTATCTTCGTCCAGTTTATGATGCTTTATATCAGATCTTAGGGAAAGACCAAACAACTCGTCTCATGGAGCGAGAAATTATTGAGATTGCACCTTTGGCCTATATGCGTGGACGTACCTTGGATGATGC
>CAUSCX010000100.1:0-4030 GCA_963530385.1 uncultured Streptococcus sp.
TTGCAGGAAACATCAAAAACCTTTCTGTCAAAGAACTCAAACAAGGACTTCGTGGCGTGCCAAACTACCGAGTACAAGCAGACGAAAATCACAACATCGTTGAACTTCTTGTATCTTCTGGCGTGGTTAACTCAAAACGCCAAGCCCGTGAAGATGTTCAAAACGGTGCCATCTACGTCAACGGCGACCGCATCCAAAACCTTGACTATGTCTTGAGTGACGCAGATAAGTTAGAGAACGAACTCACTGTTATCCGTCGCGGTAAGAAAAAATACTTTGTATTGACTTACTAAATTGTTAAACATTTACCTATAAACAAAGGAGTTACCCTCGAGAAAGGTAACTCCTTTTTGTTGTTGATAACCACATCTATCTAGCCTTAATAGACAGGCTACGCAAGACTATGCGTAAGGTTGTTAGATTATGTAAGATAGAAAGATTTGAAGGGCTGAGCCAGTTAAACAAGCCAAAGCCAATCAAACTACTATTTACGACAACGGTATCTTGAATATTCTTCTTGATGAGTGTTTGCAAAGATGATGATAGCGAATCCAACTCTTGGAAGAAATCCAAGCGATTATCTAACAATAAGATATCACTCATCTGCTTAGAAATATCTGCACTCTCATTCATCACCACACCGATATCTGATAGGGTTAGAGCCGCTGAGTCATTCAATCCATCTCCAACCATCAAAATAGTGTGACCTGCTTTCTGCAGTTCCTCTACTAACTCAAATTTCCCATCAGGTTTCAAGTCTGTATAGACCTGATCAAAGGGCAAATCTTTGACTAATTCCTCTGTTCTAACCAAGGTGTCCCCTGTTGCCAGAATCAATTTTTTCCCTTGTGCCTTAAGTTTCTCCAAGGCTGCTTTTGCTTCTTTTCTCAAAGGAGTATGAATGCAGAACATTCCAATCAATTCATTCTGATAAGCCAAGAATAAGAGATTGTAGTGACTCTTGTACTCTTCAATTAAAGCATTTTGTTCCGAACTGATATGAATTTGCTCATCCTGCATCAAGACATAATTCCCAATAAGAACTGGTTGCCCATCTATATGAGATTTGATCCCCTTGCTTGCGATATATTGGAGTTTCCCATGCATTTCCTCATGTTCAATCCCCTCTATCTCAGCTTGCTTGACAATGGCATTAGCAATAGGATGATAAATGTGTTCCTCAAGACAGGCACTGATTCTGAGAATATCTTCCTCACTATAGTCCCCAAAAGGTAACACCTTTTCAACTATAGGATAACTAGTTGTGATTGTTCCCGTCTTATCAAACAAGAAAGTATCAACTTCCAGGTATTTCTCCAGAACATCTCCATCCTTAATCACCATTTCACGATTCAACCCCTCCTTGATAGCTGTTAAATAAGCTACAGGAGTAGAGATTTTCAAAGCGCAGGAGAAATCGACCAATAGGAATGAAATAGCCTTAGAAAAAGAACCTGTTAATAGGTAAGTCAGCCCAGCCCCCAAGAAATTATATTTGACGACCTTGTCCGCCATTTTGATGAAATAGCGTTGTTTCGTTTTCTTGTTTTCTTCAGATTTCTTCATCAACTCAATCAGCTGTAAAATACGGCTGTTCATCTGATTATCGGTTACACGAATGCGCAACTCTCCAGTTTCTAATACTGTATTTGCACAAACCAAATCAGACTCTCTTTTTTCAACTGGAAAACTCTCTCCTGTCAAGGAACTTTCGTTGACCATACCTAAACCTGAAACTACTTGTCCATCAAACAGAATTTCATTTCCTTGAGATAGGACCAAGACATCTCCTATTTGAACATCGGAACTCTTGATACTAACAACCGTATCGCCCTGTACTAAGAATACATCGCTCTCTTTTGCAAGAAGACTCTGTTCTAAATCTGTTGCCGTTTTTTTCAAGGACCACTGATCTAAATGATTCCCCAAATCAAGCATAAACATGATGTTACTAGCTGTCTTGGATTGATTCATAAACAAGGACAATAAAATCGCCGAGCAGTCCAAGACCTCCATCGTTAGTTCCTTACGCGCTAGTGTTTGATAGGCTTCTCTAATATAGCCAAAAGCCTGATAACAAGTCCATATATAGCGAATAGGATACGGCACAAAACTACGAAAAAGTACACGCTTAATCGCTGCACCTGAAACAATAGAATAAGCACTCTCTTCTCTACGAATGGGAAGAGTCATCAACTCAGAAACTTTCCCTTTATCAATTCTTTTTAAAAAGGCTTCTGCATTGTCTAATACAGAGAAGCCTTCTTTTATACGTAGAGTAAAGTGCTGTTGATCCATGTAAAACTGGATAGACTCAATCCCCTTTTCATCTCTCGCCAAGGAACGAAGATAGTCTTGAATATCCAAGGTGAGTGAAAAAGAAGATGATAGTCGGATATGTTGGTATCCTCTATGTAGCACTTTAAAAGACATATTATTCTCCTATAAGGCTATCTAATTGCTCTTCTTTTTTCTCTTGCTCGTACAAATATTTGGCATCTTGCAAGACATCGTCTCCATGTTGCTTCACAACAGAAACAGATGCATCTAGCTCGTCTTTCAATTTGTAAGCCTTAGCCAAAGCTTTAGAATAACCTTTTTTAGCTTCCTTACTTGCTAAGATTTTCAAGCCAAGTGTACCAAATGCGACACCACCTAAAAAGAGTGATGATTTTTTCGCAACTTTTGCAACGCTTAATACTTCTTTTAACATACTTATTTCCTCCTTATCATTATTATATAGCAATTTAGATATAAAAGCAATTTCATTCTATAAATTGGAGAATTAGTTTTATTTCTACTGAATCTCCCATCTACTTATTCCTAAAGTTGCTTTCATTTGCCTCTTTTGATACACTTAAACTATGAATACAAATCTCAAACCCAAACTCCAGCGCTTTGCTTCTGCGACTGCCTTTGCCTGTCCCATTTGCCAAGAAAATCTGACCTTGGTAGAGTCTAGTCTTAAATGTGAGAATCGGCATTCTTTTGACCTAGCAAAATTCGGCTATGTTAATCTGGCACCTCAAATCAAGCAATCAACCAACTACGACAAGGAAAACTTTCAAAACCGCCAGCAAATCCTAGAAGCTGGCTTTTATCAAGCTATCTTAGAAGGCATCTCGGACTTACTAGCGACTAAACCATCCGCAAAAATAGTCTTGGATATAGGTTGTGGCGAAGGCTTCTACTCTCGTAAACTCCAAGAAGTGCACCCTGAAAAAACCTTTTATGCCTTTGACATTTCAAAAGACTCGGTTCAAATCGCTGCCAAAAGCGAATCCAACTGGGCAGTCAACTGGTTTGTTGGTGACCTGGCTCGCCTTCCTATAAAAGACGCCAGCATGGATATCCTACTTGATATTTTCTCACCTGCCAACTACGGAGAATTCCGACGAGTCTTATCAAAGGACGGCATCTTAATCAAGGTCATTCCTACTGAAAACCACCTCAAGGAAATCCGTCAAATGGTACAGGACCAGCTGACAAAGAAGGATTATTCTAATCAAGATATTAAGGAACACTTCCAAGAACACTTCAGCATCCAATCTAGTCAGATTGCTTCCCTGACCAAGTCTATCACCGTAGAGCAACGCCAAGCCTTGCTCAGCATGACGCCCCTGCTTTTTCATGTCGACCAGAGCAAGATTGATTGGAGCCAGTTAACTGAGATTACTATCGAAGCAGAGATTCTAGTCGGAAAAGCCCTGTAAACTAGTTTATGAGATAAAACCAAGCCCGCACCTCTTCTTGAGATGCGGGTTTAAAACACGATTTTTCACTGTCTTTCCGAAAAGTATAAAAAATTTTGACCTCTCCATTTATTTTCGATTTGAAATGACAAATTTATCAATAAATAGCAAGTGATATAAGGCAAGTGATGCCCCATAACAACATCCATGAAAAGAGATTTCTTGATGAGTCAGTGGAAACGAAGAACTATTACCCATATAAAGGCATGACCAAATTACAAGAAGAATCCAAAATAAATCAGTCCATTTATATTTTGAAAAATATTTTTTCCACATAA
>CAUSCX010000101.1:0-3832 GCA_963530385.1 uncultured Streptococcus sp.
AACCAAGTAGAAGCCCTGAAAGATATTCACTTTACCGTTGAAAAAGGCGACTACGTTGCTATTATGGGTGAATCTGGTTCCGGGAAATCAACCCTACTCAATATCCTTGCTATGCTTGACAAACCAACTCGTGGTCAAGTCTTTCTAAACGGAACTGACACAGCTACCATTAAAAATTCTGAAGCATCAAGCTTCCGTCGGGAAAAGTTAGGCTTTGTCTTCCAAGACTTCAATTTGTTAGATACGCTTTCTGTTAAAGACAATATCTTACTCCCTTTGGTATTGTCTAGAAAGCCTATTACAGAAATGATGAAAAAATTGGTCGTGACGGCCGAAAATCTTGGCATCAATCAATTGCAGGAGAAGTACCCTTATGAAATCTCTGGAGGGCAAAAACAACGGGTTGCAGTTGCACGGGCTATCATCACAGAACCAGAAATTCTTCTTGCGGACGAGCCAACAGGAGCCCTAGACTCTAAGTCATCTGCAGCACTGCTAGATGTCTTCGATGAGATTAACGAGCGAGGTCAAACTATTCTCATGGTAACCCACTCAACAGCTGCTGCCAGCCGTGCAAAACGTGTCATTTTCATCAAGGACGGCATTCTCTACAATCAAATCTACCGTGGTGAAAAGACTGAACGTCAGATGTTCCAAGAAATTTCTGACACCTTGACTGTTATGGCAAGTGAGGTGAACTAGTATGTTTCGATTAACCAATAAGTTGGCCATCTCCAACTTAATCAAAAACCGCAAACTCTATTACCCTTTTGCACTAGCAGTTCTCCTTGCAGTTACTATCAGCTATCTATTTTATTCATTAACTTTTAATCCTAAAATGGTAGAAATGCGGGGTGGATCTTCTATTCAATTTACCCTTCAACTAGGTCTCATCGTAGTGACACTTGCATCTGCCATTATCGTTCTTTATGCCAACAGTTTTGTCATGAAAAACCGTTCCAAAGAACTGGGTATATATGGCATGTTGGGCTTAGAAAAGCGCCATTTAATTGGTATGACCTTTAAGGAACTTCTGATATTTGGTTTAGTAACGGTCACTGCTGGGATTGGATTAGGTGCCCTCTTTGACAATCTGATTTTCGCTTTACTGCTCAAATTTTCAAAGATGAAGGTAGAGCTGGCTGCCACCTTCCAATGGTCAGTTGTTTTTTCTATCCTTCTGGTATTTGGTCTTATCTTTTTAGTAATTGTCTTCCTAAACGCTATCCGAATTATCCGTATGGATGCCCTCCAACTCTCTCGCGAGAAATCAAAAGGTGAAAAGAAAGGGCGCTTCCTAGTCCTTCAAACTTTAGTGGGGCTAATTACACTAGGTGGTGGGTACTACTTAGCACTAAGCGTAACAGATGTTTTCAAAGCTATTGCTACTTTCTTTATTGCGGTTATGTTAGTTATTGTAGGAACCTATCTCTTGTTCAATGCTGGGATTACAGTTTTCTTGAAAATGCTCAAGAAAAACAAGAAATATTACTACAAACCTAACAATCTCATCTCTGTTTCTAACCTCATTTTTCGTATGAAGAAAAATGCTGTCGGTTTAGCAACCATTGCCATCCTTTCAACTATGGTTTTGATCACCATGTCAGCAGCAACCAGTATCTACAATGGTTCTGAAAATATTAAAAAACTCCTGTATCCTCACGATATGTCAATTTCAGGACAAAACGTAGAAGTTGAGGATTTAGACCAACTTTTAACTCAGTATGCCAAGGAAAAGAAGCTAACCATCAGCAATAAGGATGTTCTTAGCTATGCAAGTTTCGGCCTTTCTAGTCAAGATGGGACCAAATTAACCACCTTTGAAAAAGGGCAAACCAATGTCACGCCCAAGACAGTTTTCCTAGTCTTTGATCAAAAGGATTATGAAAAAATGACTGGACAAAAGCTGAACCTTACGAATAATGAGGTGGGACTATTCGCTAAGAACGATGGCCTTAAAGGTCAAAAAGCATTCAGTCTTAACAATCAGAACTATACAATCAAGCAAGAAATCCAGCAAGATTTTCTCAGAGACCATGTTGCTAACCAGTATGTACTTTTGATCTCAGATTATAACTACCTTGTTGTCTCAAATTTACAGGACTTTTTAGATAAATACCAGGATTCTGCGATCTACACTCAGCTCTACGGTGGAATGGATGTGACGGCAAGTAAAGAGGAACAACTCAAACTTGCAGATGATTTTGAAAACTACTCTGATAATTTCAGTCACAATCTCAAGAACGAGAATGGTATGATTTACGGTGCAACCATTGCGAGTGAGTCAACTGTCGAAATGAACGCTCTCTTTGGAGGAGTTCTCTTTATCGGTATTTTCCTCACTATCATCTTTATGGTAGGTACTGTACTCGTTATTTACTATAAACAAATTTCAGAAGGTTATGAAGACCGTGAACGTTTTGTCATTCTGCAAAAGGTTGGTTTGGATCAAAAACAAATCAAGCAAACCATTAATAAACAAGTCTTGACTGTTTTCTTCCTACCTCTGGCCTTTGCCTTTCTTCATCTGGCTTTTGCTTATCACATGTTGAGCCTGATTCTCAAGGTCGTTGGTGTTGTTGATTCAGCCATGATGTTAAGCGTAACTCTTTCCATTTGTGGTATCTTTGCTTTAGTCTATGTTCTAATCTTTATGATTACTTCAAGAAGCTATCGTAGAATTGTTCAAATGTAAAAACAGAAACATCAAAAAAGAGAGTGGGACAGAAATCGTTAATTCGTTAGAATTCGATTTCGTCGTCCCACCTCCGCACAGTTGAGTAGGGCTGTAAAAGCTGATGAAATCAGCGTAGTAGAGCCCACTCAACCACTGCGTCTTGCTCGATAATCCAAAGACAATTGAGAGGCTAGGACTTTTGTCCCAGCTTCTTTTTTTTTGTACCAGCTTTTATCTCTTATTTCTCAACACGTGATTTGTTGGCGATATCAGCTAGGATTGCTGCTACAAACTCATCATGTTTAAACATTAAAACGCTATTTACTTTCAGAGGAGATATCGTTTTTTCTTCTTCGGATAAGGAAACAAAAATTACTTCATTTCTATATCTTTTAAATGAATTGATTTCTTCAGGGAAAGACTGTAAGATTTTTGATATAATATGTAGGATGGACTGACGTATATTTAAAAAATAATGTTCAAAAGAATTACAGGTAAGAATTAAAAATATGTAAGATTGGACAGAAGTCTCCCTACCATCATCCATGCAGAAACAAGATTATATGAAATAAAAGGAGTAACCAATGTCCGGAAACTATTCAACACGTGAATTCCGCGAGAAACTATATGATGACCTTCATGTTCGATTAAGAGATACAGTGATTTTGATGTGTGCGATTTTTATTGCCTCTATAGGTCTAAATATGAATTCAACAGCTGTCATTATTGGAGCCATGCTGATTTCCCCTCTTATGACACCGATTGTTGGACTGGGGTTCGGTTTAGCTATTTTTGATACGCGTTTAATCAAGCAATCTCTAGAGGTTTTATTTACTCAAGTATTGGTCAGTTTGCTTGTCTCGACTCTGTATTTCTGGATTTCTCCCTTATCTTATGCAAGTAGCGAGTTGATTGCACGAACCTCTCCAACCATTTGGGATGTTCTCATTGCTATTGCGGGTGGGATAGCAGGTTTCATTGGTTCAAGGAAAAAAGAAGCAAACAATATCGTACCAGGAGTAGCCATCGCAACAGCTCTGATGCCACCTATCTGCACTGCAGGATATGGTTTAGCTAATGGAAATGTACGATTTTTTTGGGGGGCTCTCTATCTTTTCTTGATTAACTGTGTCTTTATCATGCTAGCCAACATTG
>CAUSCX010000102.1:0-3815 GCA_963530385.1 uncultured Streptococcus sp.
GAGTTCTTTACTTCTTTGATGTGTCTGGAGAATACGAAGCGACTGTTGAGTTAGTTACGAGTAGACCTGTTATTGGGATTGTCTCCGTTGACAACTATGATGACTTAGAAGATGAAACATCGGAGTCTGATATCAGTCATATTAATAGTTTTGTAGCCAATTTTGTTTCAGAATTTGCTGGGAAGCATGCCATGTTCTCTCGTCGAGTGAGTATGGACCGTTTTTATTTATTTACGGACTACACGGTGCTTGAAGGATTGATGAATGATAAATTTTCTGTTATTGATGCATTCAGAGAAGAGTCGAAACAGAGACAGTTGCCCTTGACCTTAAGTATGGGATTTTCTTATGGTGATGGAAATCATGATGAGATAGGGAAAGTTGCATTGCTCAACTTGAACTTGGCTGAAGTGCGTGGTGGCGACCAAGTGGTTGTCAAGGAAAACGACGAAACGAAAAATCCAGTTTATTTTGGTGGTGGATCTGCTGCCTCAATCAAACGTACACGGACCCGTACGCGCGCTATGATGACGGCTATTTCAGATAAGATTCGAAGTGTGGATCAGGTTTTTGTAATTGG
Source organism: uncultured Streptococcus sp. (assembly GCA_963530385.1). GTDB lineage: Bacteria > Bacillota > Bacilli > Lactobacillales > Streptococcaceae > Streptococcus. Next base: position 581 of record CAUSCX010000102.1, read on the forward strand.
TCACAAAAATCTAGATATGGATGCTCTTGGCTCTGCTGTAGGTATGCAGTTGTTTGCCAGCAATGTGACTGAAAATAGCTATGCTATTTATGACGAAGAACAAATGTCGCCGGATATTGAACGAGCTGTTTCATTCTTAGAAAAAGAAGGAGTTACAAAGTTGTTGTCTGTTAAGGATGCAATGGGGATGGTGACCAATCGTTCTTTGTTGATTCTTGTAGACCATTCAAAGACAGCTTTAACTTTATCAAAAGATTTTTATGATTTGTTTACCCAAACTATTGTTATTGACCACCATCGAAGGGATCAGGATTTCCCAGACAATGCAGTTATCACTTATATCGAAAGTGGTGCAAGTAGTGCCAGTGAGTTGGTAACGGAATTGATTCAGTTCCAGAATTCTAAGAAAAATCGTTTGAGTCGTATGCAAGCAAGTATCTTAATGGCTGGTATGATGTTGGATACTAAAAATTTCACCTCACGAGTGACTAGTCGGACATTTGATGTTGCTAGCTATCTCAGAACGCGCGGAAGCGATAGTATTGCTATCCAGGAAATGGCTGCGACGGATTTTGAAGAATATCGTGAGGTCAATGAACTGATTTTACAGGGACGTAAATTAGGTTCAGATGTGCTGATAGCAGAGGCTACGGACTCGAAATGCTATGATACAGTTGTTATTAGTAAGGCAGCAGATGCCATGTTAGCTATGTCAGGTATTGAAGCGAGTTTTGTTCTTGCGAAGAATACACAAGGATTTATCTCTATCTCAGCTCGAAGTCGTAGTAAACTAAATGTACAACGGATTATGGAAGAGTTAGGCGGTGGAGGCCACTTTAATTTAGCTGCAGCTCAAATTAAAGATTTAACCTTGTCAGAAGCAGGTGAAAAACTGACAGAAATTGTATTAAATGAAATAAAGGAAAAGGAGAAAGAAGAATGAAAGTAATCTTTTTAGCAGATGTTAAAGGAAAAGGTAAAAAAGGCGAAATTAAGGAAGTACCAACAGGGTATGCACAAAACTTTCTTATCAAAAAGAATCTAGCCAAAGAAGCAACTGCTCAAGCTGTAGGTGAACTTCGTGGTAAACAAAAATCTGAAGAAAAAGCTCACGCTGAGATGATTGCAGAAGCAAAAGCAATTAAAGCCCAACTTGAAGCAGAAGAAACTGTTGTAGAATTTGTTGAAAAGGTTGGTCCAGATGGTCGTACCTTTGGTTCCATTACCAATAAGAAAATTGCAGAAGAATTGCAAAAGCAATTTGGAATTAAGATTGATAAACGTCATATTCAAGTACAAGCTCCGATTCGAGCGGTTGGTTTGATTGATGTACCAGTGAAAATCTATCAAGATATCACAAGTGTAATCAATCTTCGTGTGAAAGAAGGATAAATTTACACCTTCTTGACAAGATTGTAAAAGGAAGGGAAGTCTGATGGCAGAAGTAGAAGAGTTACGAGTACAACCTCAAGATATCTTAGCTGAGCAATCCGTTTTAGGGGCTATCTTTATTGACGAGAGTAAGCTTGTTTTTGTGCGAGAATATATTGAGTCTCGGGACTTTTTTAAGTATGCCCATCGTTTGATTTTCCAAGCTATGGTCGATTTATCGGATCGTGGCGATGCTATAGATGCAACAACGGTTCGTACCATTCTTGATAATCAAGGTGATTTACAGAATATTGGTGGCTTGTCTTACTTGGTTGAGATTGTCAATTCTGTGCCAACTTCTGCTAATGCGGAGTATTATGCTAAGATTGTTGCAGAGAAGGCTATGCTACGTCGATTAATCTCCAAGTTGACAGAGTCTGTCAATCAAGCTTACGAGGCTTCGCAACCAGCTGATGAAATCATTGCTCAGGCAGAAAAAGGCCTGATTGATGTCAGCGAAAATGCTAATCGAAGTGGATTTAAGAACATTCGAGATGTGTTGAATGTCAACTTTGGAAATCTGGAAGCTCGCTCGCAACAAACGACCGATATTACAGGTATTGCGACAGGCTATCGTGACTTGGATCATATGACGACTGGACTTCATGAGGAGGAGTTGATTATCCTAGCAGCCCGTCCGGCGGTTGGTAAGACAGCCTTTGCCTTGAATATTGCTCAGAATATTGGGACTAAGTTGGACAAAACGGTTGCTATTTTTTCACTGGAAATGGGTGCGGAAAGTCTAGTGGACCGTATGTTGGCGGCAGAAGGTTTGGTAGAATCGCATTCTATCCGTACGGGTCAATTGACTGATGAGGAATGGCAAAAATATACTATTGCTCAGGGTAATCTAGCTAACGCCAGTATCTATATCGATGATACGCCAGGGATTCGGATTACAGAGATTCGTTCTCGTTCTCGTAAACTGGCTCAAGAAACTGGAAATCTTGGTTTGATTTTGATAGACTATTTGCAGCTTATCTCGGGAACTGGTCGGGAAAATCGTCAACAAGAGGTTTCGGAAATTTCACGTCAGTTGAAAATTTTAGCTAAGGAACTGAAGGTTCCAGTAATTGCTCTAAGTCAGCTATCTCGTGGTGTAGAACAACGTCAGGATAAGAGACCAGTCTTGTCTGATATTCGTGAATCTGGATCTATTGAGCAGGACGCTGATATCGTAGCCTTTCTGTATCGCGACGACTACTATGAGCGTGGTAGTGAAGAAGAGGAAGGCATACCGAATAATAAGGTAGAAGTTATTATCGAGAAAAACCGTAGTGGAGCTCGTGGAACAGTGGAATTGATTTTCCAAAAAGAATATAATAAATTTTCAAGTATCTCAAAGAGGGAGGCATAAGATGTCAGATGCATTTACAGATGTAGCCAAGATGAAAAAAATCAAAGAAGAGATCAAGGCACATGAGGGACAAGTCGTAGAAATGACTTTGGAGAATGGTCGTAAGCGCCAAAAAAATAGATTGGGCAAGCTAATTGAGGTTTATCCATCCCTATTTATCGTTGAATTTGGAAACGTTGAAGGAGATAAACAAGCCAATGTTTACGTTGAATCCTTTACTTACTCAGATATCCTTACAGAAAAGAATTTGATTCATTATCTTGACTAAAGTGAGAAATTTTCTCACTTTTTCTTTTTTCTCCGAATAGTTTAAGTGAAGGTAATCTTCGATTTATATTATTTTTCAAGGAGGAAGAATGAAAGTTTTACCATTCAAAGTAACAGAGACAGGATTTTCTTTTAGAAAATCAGTTAAAAAGGTTGTTCCTTTTTTAGTAGTAGGATTGA
>CAUSCX010000103.1:0-3806 GCA_963530385.1 uncultured Streptococcus sp.
AGGAGTTTACTGGCTGCAATTGGTGTTTTTATCTGATGAACCCAGAGTGTATAGTAGTCCACCAAATCATTATAGCGGTTTTCAGCATCTGATTTCTTTTGATAGAGTTCAGATTCGCTTTTCTCTAATTTTTCAGTTAGAAGGACTTCCATTGGTGACTTAGCTTTTCTTTCGCCATAGAACAATTCCTTACGATAACGTTGCAATTCTATCAAGAAATCATATACCAAAAACAAAAATGTCAAAAATGTAGATAGAAAGAAGAAATAGTTAAAGTAAGGTCCTTGACTAACAAATAGGACATCAAAAAGAAAGATCAGACCCGTCAATAACAGAATAAAAGTAAAAAAACGGCTACGCGAACGGATATAAGCTAGAAAAAAAATTTTAAGTTCAAGCATGTTTCAATCCATACCCTATCCCTTTCTTGGTTTCGATAAAACCAATCAAACCTTCTTCCTCCAGTTTCTTACGCAAACGAGCGACATTAACAGACAAGGTATTGTCGTCGATAAAAAAGTCACTGTTCCAGAGTTCACGCATCAAATCATCACGCGCTACGATATTTCCTGCATGTTCAAATAAAACCCGCAAAATCTGAAATTCATTCTTGGTTAGACTGATAGCTTTTCCATTGACATGCACATCCATAGACTTGGTATTGAGGATAACTCCATCATACTCTAGGAGACTTTCATCCCGTCCAAACTCATAAGAGCGGCGCAATAATCCTTGTACCTTAGCTAAAAGTACCTGCTGGTCAAAAGGCTTGGTCACAAAATCATCTGCCCCCATATTAATAGCCATCACTATGTCCATAGCCTGGTCTCTTGAAGACAGAAACATAATAGGAACTTTGGAAATCTTGCGAATTTCCTGGCACCAATGATAGCCATTAAACAAGGGAAGACCAATATCCATCAGAACTAGATGTGGCTCAGACTGAACAAATAGCGTTAAAACTTCCATGAAGTCTTCTACCATAACTACTTCAAAACCCCATTCGGAGAGCATTTTCCCAACTTGCTGACGAATAACTGGATCATCTTCTACTAGTAAAATCTTGTGCATCTGCTCCTCCTTTTTCTATATTATAGCAAAATTCTTCTGACTACTAGCGAAATTGATGCAAATCTGATATGATAAAAGTTAAGAAAGGAATTCTCATGGCCAATATTTTTGACTACCTAACTGACGTTCAATACGATTCTTTTTATGATATTTCCTTAAATGAACTGGATATACTTGCTTTGACAGAGCTGACCTATCTTTCTTTTGATAATCTATTGAACCAGCCTGTCAATCGTTTAAGCGATGTTGCAACACGCGTCCCTCGAGAAAGCACCATGTTGACCAATAAAGAACGGCTTCAGCTCCTCGATCAGTTATCCCAACACAAACGTTTTAAAAATAGCAAACTTTCTAATTTTGTCAACGAGGTCGACACAGAACTTCAAAAGCAGTTCGCTGCTATGACCTATCGTCTGAACCTAGCTACTTATCTGATTGTCTTTCGTGGCACAGACGACAGTATTATTGGCTGGAAGGAAGATTTCCATATGACCTACATGAAGGAAATCCCTGCCCAAAAACATGCTCTTGAATACTTAGAAGATTTCTTTACCCAACATCCAAAACAAAAAGTCATGCTTGCTGGACATTCTAAGGGTGGGAATCTAGCCGTCTTTGCTGCAAGTCAAATCCAACCTGAATTGCAAGACAAGATATCTACAATTTATACCTATGATGCCCCTGGTCTGCAGGCTCATCTGACTGAGACCACTGGTTATCAAGATGTTATTCCAAAAATTCACCGTTTCGTCCCACAGGGATCTGTCATTGGCATGATGCTAGAAGTCCCTGATACACCTATCGTCGTCAAATCTACGACTCTCGGTGGAATCGCTCAACACAATACTTTCAGCTGGCTAACTGAGGGACACCACTTTGTCCAACTAGAGGCCATCAGTAGCGAAAGTCTCCAAATCAAAGACACTCTTAAAGAATGGGTGGACAGTGTGCCCGATGAGGAATTAGAACTCTATTTCGACCTCTTCTTTGGCACGATTATGGAATCAGGGATTCATTCTATCAACGATTTATCCTCCTTCAATGCCATCGAGCACATTCGCCAACTAATTTCCCAAGCCCAGACACTAGAGCCCGAGCAAGTCGAAATCTTAAAAAATCTGACACAACTCCTGCTGGATGCTCGCTTCCAAGCTTGGAAAAATCGTTTTTAATAACTTGAAAGTCCCTTTCTTTATGGAGGGACTTTCTTGTTGATTCCTTATTTTGTGCTTCTGTGTTATACTAGTAGGAGTAAATGCTTTGAAAGAGGAAAACTATGAAAATCCATAAAACTGTGAATTCTGTTGCCTATGAAAATACTTATTATCTTGAAGGAGACCAACACCTGATTGTTGTTGATCCGGGTAGCCATTGGGAGGCTATTCGCAAGACTATCGAGACCATCAATAAACCGGTCTGTGCCATTCTCCTGACCCATACCCACTACGACCATATTATGAGTCTGGACTTGGTCAGAGATACTTATGGAAATCCTCCCGTATATGTGGCAGAAAGTGAAGCTGCTTGGCTCTATACTCCTGTCGACAATCTTTCTGGCCTTCCTCGACACGACGATATGGCAGACGTCGTTTGTAAACCAGCTGAACACACCTTTGTCTTTCATGAAGAATACCAGATTGAGGAGTTCCGCTTCACTGTATTACCAACTCCAGGCCACTCTATCGGAGGAGTTTCATTTGTTTTTCCAGATGGGCACTTGGTCTTAACGGGAGATGCCCTTTTCCGAGAAACCATTGGTCGGACAGATTTGCCAACTGGTAGTATGGAACAACTCCTTCATAGTATTCAAACCCAGCTCTTTACTCTCCCAAACTACGATGTTTATCCTGGACATGGTCCAGCTACGACTATCGCTCACGAAAAAACTTTTAACCCATTTTTCTAGTAAGAGCAAAGAGACTAGGCAAAAAGTATTTAAAATCAAAAAAACGCATATTATCAGGTATTGAGAAACCTTGATAATATGCGTTTTTACATGAAAAGATTTTCTAAATTTTTCCTCAAATAATTGATGGATAAATTATAAGTTGAGATTATTTTTCTTTCTTGCGATAGCTAAACAATCCAGCATTTAGAGTCAATACTCCAAATAGTGTAGTGAGAATTGAGCTATTTTCACCAGTATTGGGTAAAGTTTTTCTTGTTTTCTCTCCACCTTCTCCCTTAGTTTTCAATGGTTTGGATTGTGGTTGTGTCCCATCTGCACCATTGCTGTTTTGCGTAGGGATTGTTGGGTTTTCACTACCTGCAACTGGCGTTTGGATACTACCGCCATTGTGATTTACTGACATATTTTTAAAAGTCATAGCATAGATACTAAAGTGATTAGTTTCGAAAGTTACCTTATCCGCATCTTGCTTGAAGTCTAATGCTTGCAAAGCGCCATCTGGAGAAACATAGTAGACATTTTCAACTGGCTTTTCTGCAGAAAGGCTCACTAGAACCATGCCATTTGGCTGGACAGCCTTGCCATTTGCGTCGTATAGACGAATATCGTAGGCCTTGTAGTTTTTCGCCTCAAGTGAATTTGACTTAGTTTCTTCTACCTTGATGTAGCTGACGTTTTTGAGTGTTTCCTCTGAAGCACGTACTTGAACACTTCCAATTTCATTCGCAAGGATTCGGCTAGTGCTTGGAGTAACTGGTTTCTCTGGCTTAGCAGGTTGTGGTTGATCTGGAACAGCTGGTGTAACTGGTTTTGGTGTGTCAGGAAC
>CAUSCX010000104.1:0-3585 GCA_963530385.1 uncultured Streptococcus sp.
TTGTGTGTAAAACAAGTCTTTATTTTGTTCTTTTGACAAAACAGTCTCCTCCTTTTTGGCCTCTTTTTACAAAAAAAGAGACCTGTTTTTTAAAAAAACAAGTCTCGCTGTTTAATATAGTGCCGGAAATAATTCGTAATGACGACACTATCGCGGTTTCCCGCCAGCTACTCCCTTGAGTAGTTCTATTATATCAGAATTTCAAAAGTTTTCAAGTGCTGGGGTGGGATTATTCGCGCTCCATTTGAATTTTCCTTACAAAACCAGTATAATGATAGAATACAAAAATTCTAGGAAGAGAGTCAGATGAATCAATCCGTTTCAAACTTGAAATTAGCTGAACGAGGTGCTATTATAAGCATCTTGACCTACCTTTTCTTGTCAGCAGCTAAGTTAGCAACAGGCCACCTCCTTCACTCGTCCAGTTTGGTGGCAGATGGTTTCAACAACGTTTCTGATATCATCGGAAATGTTGCCCTCCTCATTGGGATTCGTTTGGCCCGCCAACCAGCAGATAGAGACCATCGTTTCGGTCACTGGAAAATCGAGGACTTGGCAAGCCTCATCACTTCCATCATCATGTTTTACGTTGGTTTTGATGTCTTGCGAGATACGATTCAAAAGATTATTAGTCGCGAAGAAACAGTGATTGACCCACTGGGAGCGATTCTAGGAGTGATCTCTGCTGTGATTATGTTTGCTGTTTATCTCTACAACACCCACCTCAGCAAGCAGTCCAAATCTAAGGCGCTTAAAGCGGCTGCCAAGGACAATCTATCAGATGCAGTCACTTCACTCGGAACCACTATCGCCATCCTAGCCAGCAGTTTTAACTTCCCTCTCGTGGATAAATTGGTTGCCATCGTTATTACCTTCTTTATCCTCAAGACTGCCTATGATATCTTTATCGAGTCGTCTTTCAGTCTTTCAGATGGTTTTGATGAGCATTTGTTGGAAGATTATCAAAAGGCTATCATGGAAATTCCTAAGATTAGCAAGGTCAAATCACAACGCGGTCGTACTTACGGAAGTAATATCTATCTGGACATTACTCTCGAGATGAACCCAGATCTCTCTGTTGTTGAAAGTCACGAAATTGCGGATCAGGTTGAATCCATGTTATCAGAACGCTTTGGTGTCTTTGATACAGACATTCATATCGAACCAGCACCAATCCCTGAGGATGAAATCCTAGATAATGTCTATAAAAAATTGCTCATGAGAGAGCAATTGATTGACCAAGGAAATCAACTAGAAGAGCTACTTGCAGAAGACTTCATTTATATCCGCCAGGACGGACAAGAACTGGACAAGGATGCCTATAAGTCCGAAAAAGAACTGACATCTGCTATCAAGGAACTTCACTTGACGTCCATTAGTCAGAAGACAAAACTCATTCGCTATCAGATTGGTGATACCATCCACACAAGCATCTGGCGCCGTCACGAAACTTGGCAAAATATTTTCCATCAGGAAACAAAGATAGAAAAAGACTAAAAAATGAGGCCGGGATAATTCCCGTCCTCATTTTTCATGTTTATTTTGCAACGCTCTTAGCAAGAACGAAGTTTCCTAGTGTAGCTGAACCATTGCCAGCAACAGCTGGAGTCACGATATAGTCACGTACATCTGGAACTGGTAGGTATCCGTTGAGCAAGGATGTGAATTTCTCACGTACACGGTCAAGCATATGTTGTTGAGCCATAACCCCACCACCAAAGACGATGACATCTGGACGGAAAGTTACAGTCGCATTCACTGCAGCTTGAGCAATGTAGTAGGCTTGAACATCCCAGACAGAGTTATTGAGTTCAATGTTTTCCCCACGAACACCTGTACGAGCTTCCAAACTTGGACCAGCTGCATAACCTTCCAAACATCCATTATGGAAAGGACAAACACCTTTGAATTCTTTTTCAATATCCATTGGGTGTCTAGCCACATAATAATGCCCCATCTCAGGGTGACCAACACCGCCAATAAACTCGCCACGTTGGATAACACCTGCACCGATACCTGTACCGATTGTGTAGTAAACCAAGTTTTCGATACGGGCACCCGCATTGTTACGAGCAACCACTTCACCATAGGCAGAACTATTTACGTCTGTTGTGAAATACATCGGAACGTTTAGAGCGCGACGAAGAGCACCGAGCAAGTCTACATTTGCCCAGTTAGGTTTTGGAGTTGTTGTGATAAAACCATAAGTTTTTGAGTTTTTGTCAATATCAATTGGACCAAATGAACCAATTGCAAGACCTGCAAGATTATCAAATTTTGAAAAGAACTCGATAGTTTTATCGATTGTCTCGATAGGAGTTGTTGTTGGGAATTGTGTTTTCTCTACAATGTTAAAGTTTTCATCACCGACAGCACAGACAAATTTTGTACCGCCCGCTTCCAAGCTTCCATATAATTTTGTCATGATAAACCTCTAGTTTTTATTTTCTCTATTATAGCATATTTCAAGGAGGAAAGTTGCTCTATATTTTAGTTTTTCCTCTGTAAATTTTACCATTCAATCAAAAACGAACAAACATGACATTTGTTCGTTTTTTTGTTTTATTAAATCGACAGTAGTATACTCAATGAAAATCAAAGAACAAACCAGGAATCGAGCTGCAGGTTGCTCAAAGTACAGCTTTGAGGTTGTAGATAGAACTGACGAAGTCAGTAACACATACATACGGCAAAGCGAGTATGACGCAGTTTGAATTTGATTTTCGAAGAGTATTAAGCTTTAACTTCGATGATTGCATCACCTTTAGCAACTGATCCAGAAGCAACTGGATTTACTGAAGCAAAATCTGCAGTGTTTGTCACTATAACCATTGTTGTGTTATCAAGGCCTGCAGCAGCAATCTTAGCTGAGTCAAATGTTCCAAGAACATCTCCAGCTTTAACCTTGTCACCTTGAGCAACTTTTTGGTCAAATCCTTCACCGTTCATTGAAACAGTGTCGATACCCACGTGGATCAAGATTTCAGCTCCGTTTGCAGTTTTCAAACCATAAGCATGTCCTGTTGGGAAAACGATTGTCACTTCAGCATCAGCTGGGGCGTAAACAACATCTTGACTAGGTTTTACAGCGATACCTTGTCCCATAGCTCCACTTGAGAAGACTGGGTCATTAACATCTGAAAGGGCAACTACGTCACCAACGATTGGTGTTTGGATGACACCTTCGCTAGGTGCAACAACAGTACCAGTTACTGCTTCGTCAGCTAAACGTTCAGTTGTAGCTTCTGAAGCCACTTCTGCTTCATCTTCATAACCAAACATGTAAGTAAGAGCAAAACCAAGAGCGAATGATACAGCTACCATAAGAAGGTATTGTGGGAGTTGTCCGTTACCAATGTAAAGCATTGTACCTGGGATGATTGTGATACCATTACCAGTACCAGCAAGACCAAGGATAGATGCCAATCCACCACCGATTGCACCAGCGATCAATGAAAGGAAGAAGGGTTTACGGAAACGCAAGTTAACCCCAAAGATAGCAGGCTCAGTAATACCTAGGAAGGCAGAAAGAGCAGCTGGGAAAGCAAGTGTTTTAAGTTTTGGATTTTTAGTTTTAACACCAAC
>CAUSCX010000105.1:0-3453 GCA_963530385.1 uncultured Streptococcus sp.
CTGTTTTAGCAGGAATTTTGGTATATGGAGGAGTTCATCTTATTGGTTTAACTGCTAATCATGAAATGAGAACATTTATTCTCATTATCCTAACAAGTTTAGTATTCATGTCCATGGTAACTGCTTTAACAACATGGAATAGCCGTATAGGAGCTTTTTTCTCTCTTATTTTGCTTTTATTACAGTTAGCATCAAGTGCAGGTACCTATCCACTTGCTTTGACAAATTATTTCTTTAGAGCCATTAATCCATGGTTACCAATGAGTTATTCGGTTTCGGGATTACGACAAACAATTTCTATGACAGGAAATATTCATCATCAAGTAATTTTCCTTGCCGTTATATTAGTACTATTTATTTGTTTAGGTATGCTAGCCTATCAACCTAAGAAAATGGAGGAAGATTAAAAAATCGACCAAGCAACTGGTCGATTTTTTAGGTCTTAGATGATTTTCGTTTGTGATTATAAATTCCAAATAGTAAAAGAGAAGTAAAGGAACAGATTGCTCCAGTAATAAAACCATTGGGAATGAAGGAAAGTGTAATAGTTCCTTTTCCCTCAGGAACGTCAACTTTCATAAAACCAGTTTGAGCTTGTTTAATTTCTATTTTCTTACCATCTTGGTAGGCAGACCAGCCTTTGTCATAAGGAATGGTGAAGAAAATGGACGTATCTTGTTTAACATCATATCTAGTAAAGACCTTGTTTTTAGAAGTTGATACTGTGACAGGTTGTTCTTTAATTTTTTGAATTGCCTCAGTTAAAGTTTTGGTATCTAAACGATAGAAGGTAGGAGATTCAAATGATACTTGTGAATTTCCAGGGAAACTAACATTGATATTGAAAGTTTTTTTCTCTTTTGTATAGCCTAGATTAAAGAAGGAGAAGACATTATCAGTTGTAAAAGTTTTCTTTTCTCCATTTACAAGGATATCAACCTTCTTTTGTTTATCATTAGAAAAGTGAAGGTTTGTGAAAGAAAGATAAACTTGGCTGTTTTCTGGCACTTCAATTTGATACTGGATTGCTGCGTCCTCATTTGAAGAACTTGTAACACTAATCAAATCATCAGTATTCTCTGTTTTTTCATAGGGTATTGGAGAAAAATAATCAAAATTGACGTCAGCAAGTTGATTTAAAAACAAGGCTTGATTATCTAGAGTGTGTTCATTGAACTTGACATCGTTGTAAACAGATTGACTAGCAAATGCAATCGGAAGAGAGAATTGATTTTCATATAGGGTAAGATTATCTTTTTGATAGATATCTTGGAATCCATACTTATCAATAGGACTGTCTGAGATATTATACTGGATGCCAAATAAACTATCAGCCAAAATACTATTATTTGCATAGCGGAGATTGAGATTGGTCCCAGAGGATTTAAAGCCAAGTTTATCCAAAGTAGAGCTTGCTGAACGATTTCGAACAGATGAAAATTGAGAGATTCCATTGTAGTTAAATTTCATACTGTCATTTCCTGTCTGAGTCTCTAGTTTCTCAGTACGAGTAAATGAATTCCCAATATATGTTGAGAAAGATTTCATAGCTGGGATATCTCTACTATATGCACTTCGAGAAGCAAATCCCCATTCCTTAGCAATTCCATCTATTTGAGATGAAGCATTTAAACTCATTTCAACCATTATAAATAAAGAGATTAGAGTGGCAAATAGATTTACAGAGATAAACTTTTTAATAACTGCAAGGAGTAAAAGAGAATAGACAACCAAAAATTCAAGAGTAAGCAGAATATTCAAATCTGTTAAAAAAGAATAATGCGATTTTAGATAGATGGTGGCTAAAAATCCTGTTACTACAAGAAAAAGAGAAGCTAAAAAATTCCAGACTTTAATTTCTTTCAGATGATTTAAGACTTCTGCTGCTGTGTAAATTAACAGGGTAGAGAAAATCCAAGCATAGCGATGTAAAAACATGTTTGGAGTATGCATGCCTTGCCAAAATAAATCAAGAGCTTCAATATAAAAGCTTGCAATTAGAAATGTAAAGAAGATTGCATAGATAAGTTTCACGTGAAACTTAATAGATTTCAGCGTAAAAAATAAAATGGTCAAAATAAAGGGAAGTAGTCCAACAAAAATCATTGGGATAGCCCCATACTTTGTTGTGTCAAAGGAACCAATGAATTGCTTAGCAAAGAGATCAAGATACCAGCTACTTTCAGTTTGAAACTTTGTAATTTCAGTTAATTTTTCCCCATGTGTCTGTAAATCAAACAGAGTGGGAAGAGTCATAATCAAACTAGCCATACCAGCTAAAAAGGAGGTGATTATGAAATCAAGAAAAGATGATTTTCGAGTTTTAAAGTCCCAAGAAATTTGACAGAGATACCAGAAAATAAGAAACAATGCTGTCATATAGCCAAAATAATAGTTTTGGATAAATAAGATTGACAGACTTGTAAAGTACAATAGGAATTTCTTTTCAGTTATCAGTAGCTGTAAACCAGTTATAATTAAAGGAATCAAGATAAAAACATCTAGCCAGGTTTTTATCTCTAATTGACTGACAGTGAAACTCATCAGAGCATAGGAAGTAGATAAAGCTAGTTTTAAAGGTTTAGGAATCGATTGAAATAATTTATTTAAACTAAAGTAAGTTGACAGTCCAATCAATCCAAATTTTAAGAGAGTTGTCAGATAGACAGCATCTGGCATATTCGACAGATAAAAAAAGTAAACTAGAGGTGAAAGGAAACTTCCCAAGTAATAACTAGATAGGGCATAGAAATTCAATCCGAGGCCACTTGTAAAGGTGTAAAATAGACTACCATTTCCATGTAGGATATTTCGTAAAGCTACATCAAAAATAACGTATTGATGAAACCCATCTCCTAATAATGGAGATGTATCGCTATTCCAGTAGATACCTTGAGATAGATATACTCCTGTCATAATGATTATGGGAATGATGAAAGAAACAAAATAGGTCCAATATGTTTTAAAAAATAATTTCATGTTACCTCATAAAATGTTAGAAAACTCAGCTGGTTAACCCAACTGAGTTTTGAAGTTTTATTTAGTCTTTCCAAAGTTCTTTAACTTTTGCTTGTACTTCTGCATTTTCTAGGAATTCATCATAGGTTTCATCGATACGGTCGATGACGCCATTTTTAGACAAGACAATGATATGGTTGGCTAGAGTTTGAATAAACTCGTGGTCATGACTGGCAAAGATGATTGATTCTTTAAAGTTTTTCAATCCATCATTCAAACTTGAGATAGATTCCAAGTCTAAGTGATTGGTTGGATCATCAAGTACAAGGACATTTGATTTTAAGAGCATGAGTTTTGAAAGCATGACACGGACTTTTTCTCCCCCTGACAAGACGTTTACAGGTTTGTTAACCTCATCCCCAGAGAAGAGCATACGGCCTAGGAAGCCACGTAGGAAAGTATTGTCATCTTCTTCTTTACTTGCGAATTGACGCA
>CAUSCX010000106.1:0-3408 GCA_963530385.1 uncultured Streptococcus sp.
CTTGTTGAAAAATTAAACAATGTGACCTTCCATGAGAAAATTGGTTCCCTTCGTGAACACATGATTCGTACTGGTCAAATCGCTGTACTTTTAGCTGAAAAAGCTGGTTTGTCAGTGGATGAAACAGTTGACCTAGCCCGTGCAGCAACCATTTACAAGTTTGACTTGTTGACAGGTATGGTTGGTGAATTTGACGAGCTCCAAGGAATTATGGGTGAGAAATATGCCCTTCTTGCTGGTGAAAGTCCAGCAGTGGCAGCTGCTATTCGTGAACACTACATGCCTACATCAGCTGAAGGAGAACTTCCAGAGAGCAAGGTCGGTGCAGTGCTTGCCATTGCAGATAAATTGGATACGATTTTGAGTTTCTTCTCAGTAGGCTTGATTCCATCAGGTTCTAATGACCCTTATGCCCTTCGTCGCGCGACTCAAGGTGTGGTTCGTATCTTGGATGCCTTTGGTTGGCACATTGCTATGGATGAGCTGATCGATAGCCTTTATGATTTGAAATTCGACAGCTTAACTTATGAAAATAAAGCGGAGGTCATGGACTTTATTAAGGCTCGTGTTGATAAGATGATGGGCTCTACTCCAAAAGATGTTAAGGAAGCGGTCCTTGCAAGTTCGAACTTTGTTGTGGCGGATATGTTGGAAGCGGCAAGTGCTCTCGTAGAAGCAAGCAAGGAAGAAGACTTCAAAACTTCTGTTGAATCACTTTCTCGTGCCTTTAATTTGGCTGAGAAGGCAAAAGGAGTTGCTACAGTCGATTCAGCTCTCTTTGAGAATGAAGAAGAGAAAACCTTGGCAGAAGCAGTAGAATCACTCGTTTTGTCAGGGACTGCCAGTCAGCAATTGAAACAGCTCTTTGCGCTTAGTCCAGTTATTGATGCCTTCTTTGAAAATACTATGGTTATGGCTGAAAATGAAGCAGTCCGTCAAAATCGTTTAGCTATCTTGTCTCATTTAACTCAAAAAGCAGCTAAACTTGCTCGTTTTAACCAAATTAACACTAAATAAAATTTGATAAACGGGACTTTATCTTATCACAAAGGAGAAGGAATGGATCCGAAAAAAATTGCTCGTATCAACGAGCTTGCTAAAAAGAAAAAATCAGAAGGCTTGACCCAAGAAGAAAAAGTGGAACAAGCTAAACTACGTGAGGAGTACATCGAAGGTTATCGTCGTACTGTTCGTCACCATATAGAAGGGATCAAAATTGTGGACGAAGAAGGAAACGATGTTACACCAGAGAAACTACGTCAAGTCCAACGTGAAAAAGGTTTACATGGCCGTAGTCTCGATGATCCAAATTCATAATAAGTATTCTTTCTTTTAACAAAGAAAGGTGAAATAATAATCAAAAGACTAGCAGATACAAACTGCTAGTCTTTTGTCACTAAAAAAGGAACCAAGATGGTTCCTAAAATTATTAGTTACTTGCGCCAGATGTAGCATCTGCGTCACCACCGTGACCTCCAGCATCACCTGCATCAGAAGCTCCAGATGTGGCATCTGCTCCGCCATGTCCTCCAGCAGGAGCTGCAGCATTTCCACCAACTAGACGTTGACCAGTTGTTTCTAAGTACCAATCAAGCCATGGTTGGAAATTAAAGATAATTTCATTAATTCCAGCATATGAACCATCTGGGTAGTACATTGCCTTGTAGTTATGAGTATTAATTACACCTTCTGGTTGTCCTGGAACAATTGTACGGACATATTCTTGGTCTCCGTTACGTAGTACACCGACAACCCATTCAACGTTTTTCATTCTTGCAGGTGGTAGGGAAGCATGTACTGTTCCTAGTCGGCTACCTGCTTGAACTCGCACACGTTTACCATACATTGTGCTTGGATCTTGATGTGCGTTATTATAGTACAAGAATTGGTTATTATCATCTGCATATGTCAACTCAAATGGCATTGCTTTCAAGAACATATCAATTTGGTTAACTGTCAAGATACCGTGGTCTAATTTAACATAAGTATCTCCAGAAACAGCTCCAACAAGCTCAGCTGCTTTTTCTACCCATTCAGGATCATCAGGGTCAACACCTTGAATTGTAGTTGCGATTGGATTTGTACAATATAAATCTTCTGGTGCGATTGGTTTTGGTTTTTTCAATTTTGAAACGACTCCCACATATTTTACAAAGTTGTCTAAACATGTTTCAAGGAAATTAATAGTTCCTTCATTTGTGATATTCCCATTAACATCAAATGCTTCTTTAGCTTTACCGAGAAGGAATTCATTTCCTGGAAGAGTATAGGCATTGACACCTGGAGCGTCAAGAATCTTACGAAGGTGAACTTGGGCACGAGAAGTACCTTGGTCGTAGTAAGAAGCACCCACAATCATGACTGGTTTGTTTTCAAATGGATGAACTTCGTATGAAAGCCATTCAAGAACAGATTTTAGGGAAGCTGAGATTGTGTGGTTGTGCTCAGGAGTAGCGATGATAACACCATCAGCACGAGTAATTTTGTTATATAAATAACGTAATTGGAAACTTTCGTCCCATTTTTCGTCTTGGTTAAACATTGGAACTTCGTCAATTTCAAGAACTTCTAATTCAAATTTAAGTTTGAAGTGACGGCGGATGAATTCCAAGAGTTTACGGTTATATGATTGATCGTAGTTTGATCCTACAAGTCCAACAAATTTCATTCTTTTTGGTCTCCTATCTTACAAATTTTCCCAGTCAAAGTCTTCAGCATCTTTGCGAAGTAGTTCTTGTGCGTTACGCAATTTTTCAGTGATTTTTACAAAGATACGGAAGTCGTCAAAAGTAGCATCCAGTTTTTTGATAACATCAAGATCTACTAGGTCTCCACTTGGGGTGAAGGCTTGAAGAGAATGTGAAAGCAAGAATTCATCTGGAAGGACACTTGCTTTAATTTCTGGGGCATTCAAGATTTGGCGAAGTTGTAATTGGGCACGTGATGAACCAAGCGTACCATATGAAGCACCTGTAATCATGATTGGTTTGTTCAAAAGTGGATAGATACCATAAGACAACCAAGCAAGAGCGCTCATCAAAACAGCTGGGATAGAGTGGTCATACTCAGGAGTACCGATAATAACGCCATCTGCCTCTTCAATTTTAGCAGCAATTTCTAGAATTTCAGCAGGTACTTGCTTGTCAGCTGGTTTGTTAAAGACAGGAATGTCTTTAATTTCAACAAGTTCAATTTCAGCTTTTTCAGCAAAGTGTTTTTGCATGTATTGAAGCAATTGGCGGTTTGTAGAACGTTTTGAATTTGTTCCAACAATAGCAATAAGTTTTAACATGAGATTTCCTTTCTCTTTTTACATAATACAATTTTAAAACTCTACTGAAACATTTGTTTCTATAGAGTAGGAATTCCTGAAGAACAGCTTAGGTGACCTTCCTTATCGATGAGGAT
>CAUSCX010000107.1:0-3319 GCA_963530385.1 uncultured Streptococcus sp.
AAAAAAAGGAGTTTTTGTCATGAAAAACTGGAAAAAATATGCTTTTGCATCTGCTAGCGTAGTCGCTTTGGCTGCTGGTCTTGCTGCTTGTGGAAACCTTTCAGGTAACAAAAAAGCTGCTGACTCAGCTTCAGGTGAAAAAACTGTTATCAAAATGTACCAAATCGGTGACAAACCAGATAACTTGGATGAATTGCTAGAAAATGCCAACAAAATCATCGGTGAAAAAGTTGGTGCTAAATTGGATATCCAATACCTTGGATGGGGTGACTATGATAAGAAAATGTCAGTTATCACATCATCTGGTGAAAACTACGATATCGCCTTTGCATCTAACTATGTTGTAAATGCTCAAAAAGGTGCCTATGCTGACTTGACTGACTTGTATAAGAAAGAAGGGGCAGAGCTTTATAAAGCACTTGACCCAGCTTACATCAAAGGTAACAGCATTAATGGTAAAATTTACGCAGTTCCAGTTGCAGCCAACGTTGCATCATCTCAAAACTTCGCTTTCAATGGAACTCTTCTTGCTAAATACGGTATCGATATTTCAGGTGTCACTTCATATGAAACACTTGAACCAGTCTTGAAACAAATCAAAGAAAAAGCTCCAGATGTAGTGCCATTTGCGGTTACTAAGAACTTTATCCCATCTGATAACTTTGACTACCCAGTTCCAAATGGACTTCCATTCGTTATCGACCTTGAAGGGGACACTACTAAGATCGTAAACCGTTACGAAGTGCCTCGCTTTAAAGAACACTTGAAGACTCTTCACAAATTCTATGAAGCTGGATACATTCCAAAAGACGTAGCAACAAGCGATACTTCATTTGACCTTCAACAAGATACTTGGTTCGTTCGTGAAGAAACAGTAGGACCAGCTGACTACGGTAACAGCTTGCTTTCACGTGTTGCAAACAAAGACATCCAAATCAAACCAATCACTAACTTCATCAAGAAAAACCAAACAACACAAGTTGCTAACTTTGTTATCTCAAACAACTCTAAGAACAAAGAAAAATCAATGGAAGTGTTGAACCTCTTGAACACTAACCCAGAACTCTTGAATGGTCTTGTTTATGGTCCAGAAGGCAAGAACTGGGAAAAAATTCCAGGTAAAGAAAACCGTGTTAAAGTCCTTGATGGCTACAAAGGAAACACTCACATGGGTGGATGGAACACTGGTAACAACTGGATCCTTTACATCAACGAAAACGTTACAGACCAACAAATCGAAGATTCTAAGAAACAATTGGCAGAAGCTAAAGAATCTCCAGCTCTTGGATTCATCTTTAACACTGACAATGTGAAATCTGAAATCTCTGCGATCTCTAATACAATGCAACAATTCGATACAGCTATCAACACTGGTACTGTAGACCCAGAAAAAGCTATTCCAGAATTGATGGAAAAATTGAAATCTGAAGGTGCTTACGATAAAGTATTGAACGAAATGCAAAAACAATACGATGAATTCTTGAAAAACAAAAAATCATAAGATCAATTGATTTCGTGTATTCATTCCTAATTCCTAAAAATTGAATCACTGTTTTCCTCAGGCTTATCTGGGGGAGGCAGTGATTTTTTGAAACGAGAGCATAGATATCTGTGTTTTCTTATCGCTGTTTAACCATTCAGGAAATCTCAAGTACCATTTAGGATTTGGAGTAAGGATTTAGGAAAATATAGCTTATATTAGAGATGTCTCGAGTTTACAAAGGAGAGTTCATATGAAGAAGTATCAACTTCTATTCAAAATTAGTGCAGTTTTCTCTTACCTATTTTTCGTATTTGGTCTTTCTCAGCTGACGCTTATTGTTCAAAATTATTGGCAATTTTCTTCCCAGATTGGCAATTTCGTCTGGATTCAAAATCTCTTGAGTTTGCTATTTAGCGGAGTCATGATTTGGATTCTGGTTAAGACAGGGCACGGCTATCTTTTTCGCATTCCGAGAAAAAAATGGCTTTGGTATTCGATTTTGACAGTATTAGTGGTAGTGCTCCAGATCTCTTTTAACGTTCAGACAGCTAAACATGTTCAATCAACTGCTGAAGGTTGGGCTGTATTGATCGGTTATAGTGGGACCAACTTTGCTGAGCTAGGTATCTATATAACTTTGTTCTTTCTGACTCCACTTATGGAAGAGCTAATCTATAGAGGATTACTGCAACACGCCTTTTTTAAGCATTCGAGATTTGGCCTTGATTTGCTTCTTCCGTCCATTTTATTTGCTCTTCCTCATTTTTCAAGCCTGCCTAGTTTGTTAGATATCTTCGTCTTTGCAACATCTGGCATCATCTTTGCTAGTTTGACCCGCTATACCAAGAGCATTTATCCATCCTATGCGGTGCATGTGATTAATAATATTTTCGCAACATTACCATTTTTGCTGACTTTTTTACACAGGGTGTTTGGGTAAATACTGGCACGAGCGTTAGGAATGATAGTTTTTCAATTTATAAACGAATTTCAGGAGGTAAATGAGTATGACACCATTAAAATGGTTTGCTGGAGGAAGCGAAAGACGTTGTGAAGCCATGACGATTATAAATCATCTATTGGAAGGTATAAACAATACACCTCAACTTGCTCCTTTGAAAAATCTGTTAGTGAGTTATAAAAGGAGATTAGAGGACGATGGGACCTCTACTCCATTTATTTTGAGTCAAATGAATGTTGACATCTCACATGTGTTGATTGATAATAAGCTGATGTTATCAGAAAATCAAGCCGATCAGATCAAAAAATTGAGAGAATTATCAGCTATTCGCTATGGTTACTGATGAAGTGCAGGGACAGGCCACCTTCTACAATTTCCGGTCAAATAAATTGCATTCGTTTTCTCAAGCAGGTATACTAGTATAGTTAGATGAAAAATTCTGAAAATTTAAGAATAGAAAAGAGAACAAATCTTATGGCAAAAGATATTCGTGTCTTACTTTACTACCTTTACACTCCAATTGAAAATGCAGAGCAATTTGCTGCAGACCACTTGGCTTTCTGTAAATCAATCGGCCTTAAAGGTCGTATCCTAGTCGCTGACGAGGGAATTAACGGAACAGTTTCAGGTGACTACGAAACAACTCAAAAATATATGGACTACGTTCACAGCCTCCCAGGCATGGAAGACCTCTGGTTCAAGATTGACGAAGAAAATGAACAAGCCTTCAAGAAGATGTTTGTTCGCTACAAGAAAGAAATTGTCCACCTTGGTTTGGAAGACAACGACTTCGACAACGACATCAACCCACTTGAAACAACAGGTGCTTACTTGTCTCCAAAAGAGTTCAAAGAAGCCCTTCTTGACGAAGATAC
>CAUSCX010000108.1:0-3310 GCA_963530385.1 uncultured Streptococcus sp.
GTTCCTAAAAATTGAATATCCATTCGATACTTTCTAATTAATCAATATATAACATAGCAGTTCTATTTTCCGAGCGATAATAAAACTTGCCTGAAAAAGCTTTAGCTTCTTGTAGCAAATCCTCTTGGCTGTAGCCTTTGAGTCGCTTTCTTCCATCTGCCAAGCTTTCCAAATCAGTCAAAGCTGTGAGATTTTCCACGTTAACAACATCCTCTTCTCCAATCGCCTTCATGTAAATCTTACCAGACTCCACAAAAACTAGCTGATGGGGAAAAATTTGCGCAATCTCAAAGAGTAATTCATCCGTAATTGCTTCCTCGTTCTCTGAGAAAATGCGACCTAGTCCTTCTTTCTCGTAGCAAAAGCCAAAAGACTTGCCTGATAGGTTAAGGCGAATAAAGGGCTTGCTTTCCAAAGCGAAACTTGGTTCAGCATTATAAAGGTTCAGTTCTTGGCTGACTTCAGCAAAATAATCTGTTGCAGCTTGAGGGCTTTTTTTCTGGTAGAGCTCGGCAAAGTAGGCATTCACTACGCTGGGTGGAGGTGTAATGAGAGCTAGTTGCTCCTCTTCAGACCTACCAGCTAAAAGCTGGTCCAGATAGACCTTGTCTAAACTTGTATAGCCACCATACTTGAGAGCTAATGATTTGATATCAGTCATAAAATTCTTCTAATCTCCATTTATTTTTCTCAGAAATGAAGCCTGTGATGACTTCACCGTCATCTTGGTAGTCACGTTCTTCTAAGATAGCAACACTCTCCAAATCATGAATCTTGTAAGACTTAGAAAAAGGCACACGCAAAGTAAAGGGTTCAAAAATTTCCTTAATCTTATCCAGCAATAAAGCCTGCAACTGTTCGCGACTATCCTTAGATTTAGCAGAAATCAGTGCATAAGGCGTTTGGGTAGGCGTAAAGTCCTCCACCAAATCCGCTTTATTATAAAGGGTCAAGCGAGGAATATCCTCCATGTCCAAGTCTTTCATAATGGAAAGAACTGTTTTTTCATGTTCCTCATGGTAAGGATTACTGGCATCGATAACATGAACCAGAAGGTCTACATGCTTGCTTTCTTCCAAGGTCGACTTGAAACTTGACACCAATTCGGTTGGTAAGTCTTGAATAAATCCAACGGTATCTGTCAAGGTTACCTGTAGATTGCCACCAAGATGGATGCTCTTAGTCGTCGCATCCAGAGTCGCAAAGAGCTCATCTGCTTCATACTGGGTCTTGCTGGTCAAGGTGTTCATGATAGTTGACTTTCCAGCATTGGTATAGCCAATCAAACCAATCTTAAAAGTACTTGACTCCAACCGTTTTTCTCGAACTGTCGCCCGATTTTTCTCAACCACCTTGAGCTGGCGCTCGATATCTGTAATCTGGTTGCGAACACTACGACGATTCAGCTCCAGCTGGCTTTCACCTGGACCACGGGAACCAATCCCCCCTGCCTGACGGCTGAGCATAATCCCTTGACCAACCAAACGAGGCAAGAGGTATTTGAGCTGAGCTAGATGCACTTGGAGTTTGCCTTCATGACTTCGAGCTCTCATGGCAAAGATATCCAAAATCAACTGCATACGGTCAATGACCTTGACACCTAAGACTTCCTCTAAATTGACATTTTGACGAGGAGTCAGACGGTTATTGACGATGACTGTCGTGATTTCTTCTGCGTCTACCATTTGAGCAATTTCTTCCAACTTACCAGTTCCGACAAAGGTCTTGGAGTCGTATTTTTCACGTTTTTGTCTGTAGCTATCGACTACAACTGCACCAGCCGTCTTAGCTAAACTAGCCAACTCTTCCATGGAGAGGTCAAAATTATCCATGCCCTGGAGTTCAACACCAATGAGCAGGACTCGCTCCTCTTTTTTCTCCGTTTCAATCATTTAAAAACTCCTCAATCTGGCTTAAAATACGGTCTGTCTCACCAGATTCTCCTATTTGATAAAAGGTCGCATGCATACGATTACGGAACCAGGTTAGCTGACGCTTGGCAAAACGACGGGTCGCCTGTTTGAGACTGTCACTAGCCTCCTCCAAACTCTGCTCTCCACGAAAATAAGGAAAGAGTTCCTTGTAGCCAATCCCTTTAGCAGCCTGCACATCTGGATAATGGTCAAACAACCACTTAGCTTCATCCAATAGTCCAGCTTCAAACATCAAATCCACACGGTGGTTAATCCGTTCATACAATTGACTACGCTCATCATCCAAGCAAATAATCAGAGGTTCATACAAGGTCTCTTGATTTTTCAAGTTTTGACCAAAATGGGCAATTTCCAAGGCACGCATGGCACGACGACGATTAAACTGGGGAATTTCAAGGCCTATTTGCTCTACAAGATGGGCTAACTCCTCATCTGAAAAAGGATCTAGACTAGCACGATAAGCTAAAATCTCCTCATGAGGTGTCTCCCCACCTAAATGATATCCTTCTAGCAGACTCTGGATATAAAGTCCTGTCCCACCTGCAATAATAGCGAGCTTACCTCGACTTTGAATATCCTCAATGGCCGCCTTAGCTTCTGAAACAAAATCAAAAGCCGAGTAAGACTCGGTTACTTCTCTCACATCAATTAAGTGATGAGGAACACTTGCCTGCTCCTCCGGACTTGCCTTGGCTGTCCCAATATCCAGTCCTCGATAGACTTGTTGGCTATCTCCACTAACTACTTCACCATTAAAATGCTTAGCAACTTCAATGGCTAGAGCTGTTTTTCCAACTGCGGTCGGTCCAACAATCACAATTATTTTTGTTTTCATCTTTTTTCCTTGAAAAATTCCCATTTTTTCGTTACTATTATTATATCACAAAAAGGTCAGTCAGAAAAATGCGACCTCTTGAGGTAACTGGCTGATTTATAAGTTAAAGGAGGAATACTCATGGCTAAAGGATTCGCTAAAGGTCTTGTAACAGGTATTGCAGGAACTGTCGCTGCAGTTGCAGGTGCAGTATACGCAGTTAAAAAGAAAGTGATCGAACCAGAAGAACAAAAAGCAGCTTTCATCGAAGAAAACCGTAAGAAAGCAGCGCGTCGTCGCGTATCACACTAAGCAACAAAAGAAGTTGAGATTTTTTCTCAACTTCTTTTTTTCTATTCTTTTATACTTAATAAAAACCAAATAGGAAAAGAAATCTAGCGTGGTTTGAAGAGATTTTTAGAGAGTATTAAATGGCCAAGTCAAACTTCAATTGCGGTTTCACAGGAGCATAGTCAACCAACTCAAAATCCTCTGCTTTAATATCAAAGAAATTAGTCTTGTCTGGTACATTCAAGACCAAACGTGGTTGGCAATTTGAAGG
>CAUSCX010000109.1:0-3252 GCA_963530385.1 uncultured Streptococcus sp.
GAACAAGTCATTGAAGTGAATCCTGTCGATGGCCAGGTTCATTTAAGGACATCATTTGCTTATCGCTATCCAAGTGCCAAAGATAGTAGTCTTGGAGTCAGTGGGTCACGTTATGATACAGGAAGAAAGATTTTTGAGAATTTACTAAATTCAAACCAACCGACGATTACTATGACTGTTACGGAAGGAGAAAAGAAAAAGACTATCACAGATTTGGAAAAAACCTCTGTTCTAAGAGCAAAAGAGCAGCATTTACAAGAACTCTTTCAAGAATTTGTCTCACGGTATCCCGAAGTCCAACAAGTCATTGAGGAAAGCTATAATCGTCTTTATAATCGAACGGTTAGTCGAGAGTATGATGGTAGTCATCTAGTCATTGATGGCTTGGCACAAAACATCAGTCTTCGTCCTCATCAAGAGAATGCTATTCAAAGAATCGTAGAAGAAAAAAGAGCTTTATTAGCTCATGAGGTAGGTTCAGGAAAGACCTTGACCATGCTTGGTGCTGGGTTTAAATTAAAGGAGTTGGGGATGGTTCATAAGCCCTTGTATGTGGTGCCCTCTAGTTTGTCTGCTCAATTTGGTCAAGAAATCATGAAATTTTTCCCTACTAAAAAGGTCTTTGTGACCACTAAGAAAGATTTTGTGAAGGCGAGAAGAAAACAATTTGTATCACGTATTATTACAGGAGATTACGATGCCATTGTCATTGGGGATTCTCAATTTGAAAAAATCCCTGTCAGTAAAGAAAGACAGATGAATTATATTGAGGATAAGCTCAATGAACTACGAGAGATTAAAACACATTCTGAAAATAAGTATACTGTCAAAGAAGCAGAACAATCAATAAGTGGTCTAGAGAAACAATTGGAAGAACTGCAACGCTTTAATCGTGATAGTTTTATTGATTTTGAGAACTTAGGAATTGATTTTCTCTTTGTGGATGAAGCACATCACTTTAAAAATATTCGTCCAATTACTGGACTTGGGAATGTAGCAGGGATTACCAATACAACGTCTAAGAAGAATGTGGATATGGAAATGAAGGTTCGACAGATTCAGGAAGAACATGATTTTAAAAACATTGTCTTTGCGACAGGAACACCTGTTTCCAATTCTATTAGTGAGTTATATACTATGATGAACTACATTCAACCAGATATCTTAAAACGCTATCAAGTTGATTATTTTGACTCTTGGGTAGGTGCTTTTGGAGAAATTCAAAACTCTATGGAATTAGCTCCTACAGGGGATAAGTACCAACCTAAGAAACGATTTAAAAAGTTTGTCAATCTACCTGAGTTGATGAAAATCTATAAAGAAACAGCCGACATTCAAACACAAGATATGTTGGATTTACCTGTTCCAGAAGCTCATATTATCCCTATTGAGAGTGAGTTAACTGAAAACCAGAAACTCTATTTAGAAGAATTAGTTATGAGGTCAGATATGGTCAAATGTGGAACAGTTGATCCGAGCCAGGATAACATGTTAAAGATAACAGGTGAGGCACGGAAACTAGCTATTGATATGCGTTTATTGGATTCTAGCTATAGTCTAGCAGACAATCATAAACTGCTTCAGGTAGTGGATAATGTTGAAAGAATTTATCGTGAGGGAATGGAAAATAAGGCTACTCAGATGATTTTTTCAGATATTGGCACACCTAAGAAAAAGGACAATGGCTTTGATGTTTATTCTGAGATTAAGGCTTTATTAGTTGATAGAGGAATCCCTAGTAAGGAAATTGCCTTTGTACATGATGCCAATAGTGATGAAAAGAAGAATAGCTTGTCTCGAAAGGTCAATGCAGGAGAAGTGCGTATCTTACTTGCCTCAACTGAAAAAGGAGGAACAGGTTTAAATGTTCAGAGCAAGATGAAAGCAGTTCATCATCTGGATGTACCGTGGAGACCAAGTGACATTCAGCAACGCAATGGACGTATTATCCGACAGGGAAATGAAAACAAGGAAGTGGATATTTACCACTATATTACCAAAGGTTCGTTTGATAATTATCTATGGGCAACTCAGGAGAACAAACTCCGTTATATTAAGCAGATTATGACTTCTAAGGAGCCGATTCGTGCTGCAGAAGATATTGATGAGCAGACCATGACAGCTTCTGATTTTAAGGCACTAGCAACAGGTAATCCTTATCTCAAATATAAGATGGAACTAGAGAATGATCTAACTCTATTAGAAAATCAAAGACGCGCCTTTCAACGCAGCAAGGATCACTATCGTCATACAATCTCTTACTGTGAAGAAAATATGCCCATTCTTGAGAAACGATTAAGCAAGTATGAAGGCGACATTCAACAGTCTGAAATGTCGAAAGACCAGGCATTTTCTATGACGGTAGGTAAGCAAGCTTTTGATCAACGAGCTGAAGCAGGTGAATCCCTACACCGTATTATCCGTCATAATCAAGCTGACAGCAAAGAATTTCGTACCCTAGCAAACTATCGAGGATTTGACATTAAAATGCTTAGTCTTCCAACAAATCAACCTCTTCCTGAAACCTTCTCTGTTAAGATTGTAGGAGAAAATCAGTATTCTGTCAGTTTAGATTTGTATTCTCCTTTGGGAACGATTCAAAGGCTTCAGCATACGATTGATCATATTAAGGAGGACCAAGTGAAAACTCAGAACTTATTGGATGAATTAAAGGATAAATGGAATACTGCTAAAGTAGAAATTGAGAAAAATTTTCCAAAGGAAGAGGATTATCAAACTAAAAAGGCCGAATACGATGTACTCGCGCCATTGATTGAAACAGAAACGGATTTAGATATTATTGATCAGGCCTTAAGACAATTCCACGAAAAAGGAAACGAAAAGCAGGAACAACTTTCTTTTGAATTAGATTAAAAAATAGATATAAATAGCGGACAAGAAAAGAAAAGCGCGGTAAAATAAAGATAGAAAGAAACGAGGTAACGATTATGATGGAAGATACCTATTATCAATTAGAAGAGGCTTTGGTACAGGGATTTCAAACACCTGAAGAATACCAAGCCTACAAGGAGTTAAAGGAACATTATGAGGAAGTGACAGGCGATTACAGTTTTTCTAAACGAGAACTCACTAGTCAATTGGAAATCTCTCTTCAGAATCATCGAGGTGTGGACTTTGAAGAACATGAAAAAGAGGAGTATTTGAACTTAGTTCAAAAATTAGAAGAGTTTGATTCCTCTCTTGCCACCCATTATCGTCAATTGATTGACTAGAAAGGAGAAAGTCATGAAT
>CAUSCX010000110.1:0-3225 GCA_963530385.1 uncultured Streptococcus sp.
TACCAGTAGCTATCCACCTTGACCACGGTCACTACGAAGATGCACTTGAGTGTATTCAAGTTGGTTATACTTCAGTTATGTTTGACGGTTCACACCTTCCAGTTGAAGAAAACCTTGAAAAAGCTCGTAAAGTTGTAGAATTTGCTCACGCAAATGGTGTATCAGTAGAAGCTGAAGTTGGTACTATCGGTGGTGAAGAAGACGGAATCATCGGTGATGGTGAATTGGCTCCAATCGAAGATGCTAAAGCAATGGTTGCAACTGGTATCGACTTCTTGGCGGCTGGTATCGGTAACATCCACGGTCCTTACCCTGCAAACTGGAAAGGTCTTCACCTTGATCACTTGCAAAAATTGACTGAAGCTGTACCAGGATTCCCAATCGTATTGCACGGTGGATCAGGTATTCCTGATGACCAAATCCAAGCAGCTATCAAACTTGGTGTAGCTAAGGTTAACGTTAACACTGAATGCCAAATCGCATTCGCTAACGCAACTCGTAAATTCGCTCGTGACTATGAAGCAAACGAAGCAGAATACGACAAGAAGAAACTCTTCGACCCACGTAAATTCTTGGCTGACGGTGTAAAAGCTATCCAAGCATCAGTTGAAGAACGTATCGACGTATTCGGTTCAGAAGGTAAAGCTTAATTAGGCTATAGATAGAAAATCTCGCTACGGCGGGATTTTTCTTGTATAATGAATCTAGGAAATGTCATACGGAGGCAATGAAAAGATGAAATTCAAAGAGAGAATATTTAGTGGTGTCATTGATCGGCCGGTGGGGTTTGAAGATTCTTTTGGGAATGTCTATCCGATTAACTATGGCTACATACCTGAACTGATGGGGGGAGATGGCGAAGAGCAAGATGTTTATATTGTTTCCCATGATCAACAACAGCCTCTGGAAGTCTTTACTGGAAAGTTGGTTGCTATCATTCGACGTCGTGATGATATAGAAGACAAGTGGGTTTTAGCGCCCTTGGATGAGAAGGTTAATAAAGGTTTAATTGCAGAGCAGACCTATTTTATGGAGCAGTATTTTGATTCTTGGATTGAAATGGTGGAGGAGAATAATGATTCAAGTAAGGGAGGTTATAAATAAGGATGAAAAATCTTTTCTTACGGCAGAAATTCTAACTGATTTGCAAAGTTGTTTGGAATTCATGAAACCTCCGGAGCATATATTGATGACTCTTTAATTGCAGTTTTAGCTACACTAGGTTCATTTGGAAAGCTTGTTGACATTGGATTGCTAGCGATTATAGGTTTTTCGATATTTAGGTGTGAGAAGATTACAGTACTTGTGAAAGGAAAAATAGCCATGATATTCGATCAGTCCTTGCAAGCCTACGTTCATGAAGTAGATAATGTTCTTGTAGCTTGGGAAGAAAAACCAAGTGGGAGTTTTGAGACGAAGGCTCAATTGCTTGCAGCCAATTACCATAAAAATAGGTCTCGTATTCTTGCCTTTATACTGCCTCATTTACAAGAATTTTACGGGTATTTGACAGATGAAGAAGCTACTGAAAAATTGGGTAAACCCATCATCGAGCCAGAAAGACAAACCGTTACTTTTTGTGATCAAACTTTTGATGATATTCATATCTTTTCTTTTGACTATCAGGGTCAGGCATTTGAGAGTCTGGAGAATTTTGCCATTGATGGTTAAGGTCTGTTTTGAGTTTTAAAAAGAAGGAGAGAGACTGATGAGTACTGCTAATTTTGTCTTTATTGAGAGTAAAGACCCCATATTCCTAGATTTACAAGCCTTTTGTACTGCTTTGAGAGAAAAATTCCCAGGTATTTTGATCAGAGAAAGGACGAATCCTGAAAAAGCTTACTCGCTTTCTTGGGATTATCAAAGTCCTCAGCTTACCTTGGAAAGTTCTTTAAGTAGCAAGAAAAATGTTTTTGTGATTGATTACTTTGATTCAACGAACAGGTTACAAGATTATGCCTCCTATATCATCTGGCTTCGGAAATGGTTTCCACCTGAAGAGAAAGTTTCCTTTTGTGATGAAGGCTATGAGTATGTGTTTGAACTCCCTAGTGATTTATCCCAAAAGGAGTTGGAAAACTACTTACGAATAAGGTTTGATGAGTGAAGAGGAAGTTCAAAAACGAATAATGATATGGAAAAGTTAAAAGGAGAATCAGATGCTTACTAAAGATGATATGTTAGTTGCTTTGCATGATGCAATTACTGAAGACCAAGAATTTGAGTTGGCAGACGAGATTGTAGATGCCATGGAGGCTTACTCTCAACCCTTTGATTTGGTTGACCCCGTCTTAGACTTTATTTCCAAGCATCCAGAAGTAGATTTTGGGGCTCCAGGTGAGTTGGTTCACTTTGTGGAGCGATTTTATCATCAAGGCTATGAGGAATTATTGATGGAGTCAGTTCTAAAAAGTCCAACTGTGCATAACATCTGGATGCTTCATCGATGCTATAATGACAATGATCCAAATCTAGTCCGGCAGATTCAGGCTTTGGTTGGAGAACTCAAGAAGGATAAGACTCTTGATTCACAAGTAAGAAGCATGATTGAAGACTTAAATTGGTAGAGGGAGGTGATGTAGCATCACCTTTTTATCTTTTCTTAGAGATAAAAATTTTCGATATAAATTAACACTGTTTTTCCTTAGACATTTGCACTATAATAGGGTGTTATTAGGGCTTTCTTTCCTTATGTTGAAAAAGAAGGCAGGTTTTTTGGGTGTTTTAAGGAAACTAATAAACCAGAATTTTTGTTTAAAAGCATTATTTTAAGAGAGAAATATCTAATTTTATAATCTATAAGCAAACGCTTGCATTCCTTTTTTTATTAGATTATAATAGGTTGGTATAAATCCTTCTGTAATAATATTGAGAAGGTGTAGAAAGTAAGGATTTAGAATATTTGTAGTCAAAAATACAATGTTGTTACTTACGATAGGGAGATAAATATGGCAATGATAGAAGTGCAACATCTTCAGAAAAATTTTGTGAAGACAGTAAAGAAGCCAGGATTGAAGGGAGCTTTGCGCTCCTTTGTTCATCCTGAAAAGCAGATTTTTGAAGCGGTCAAGGATTTAACTTTTGAAGTTCCAAAAGGGCAGATTTTAGGATTTATCGGGGCAAATGGTGCTGGGAAGTCAACCACCATCAAAATGCTGACAGGGATTTTAAAACCGACATCTGGTTTTTGTCGGATTAACGGCAAGATTCCCCAGGACAATCGCC
>CAUSCX010000111.1:0-3206 GCA_963530385.1 uncultured Streptococcus sp.
AATCCGTTGCTTTTTTTGATAGAATCGAGACACTATTGTCCCAAACTCTTTTCTTTATTCATTTTCAGCTACAGTCGAATGGTTATATCCATAAACAAAATAAATAACGACTCCTATTAATAAAGCTAGTCCAAATGCCATCCATGTTTCTAGGGTATACTGAAGCATGAATGAGAGGCAAATCAGAATAGACAAGATTGGTAAAAAAGGTACCAGGGGAGTTTTAAATTCTCCCTCTTTGGGCATACCCTTATCTTTTCTCAATTTGATAACACCGTAGGCTAGGAGAATAAGATAGGCTAAGGTACAGATATTAAGAAAGGCTGCTATACTTGCCAAAGGGAAGATACCCGCTGCAATCGCTGAAACTCCACCTGTTAAAATGGTTGCATTCTTTGGAACGCGACTAGTCTTGGTTACTTGTTTGAAGCTTTGAGGCAATAGTCCATCGCGGGCCAAGCTATAAATCATTCGTGACAAGGCATAGGTCATGGAAATACATACCGTAATCAAGGTAAAAATCGCAACGAGTGAAACATAATTAGCTGCCCAACCAATACCGATACTTCTCAGAGCAAAAGCCACTGCATCATCAACATTGAGCTTGCTATAGTGAACGATACCTGTCAATATCAAAGTCACCAAGGCATACAGAATGGTTACAATGGTTAAGGATAAAACAATCCCACGTGGAATATTCTTTTGTGGACTTTGAATTTCAT
The DNA here is from genome assembly GCA_963530385.1 of uncultured Streptococcus sp. Lineage (GTDB taxonomy): Bacteria > Bacillota > Bacilli > Lactobacillales > Streptococcaceae > Streptococcus. The sequence goes on from CAUSCX010000111.1 coordinate 723, forward strand.
CAACTGCCATAGAAATGGACTCAAACCCTAAGAATCCAAAGAACATGAGTGAAGCACCTGCCATAATTCCAGTGCTTCCTCCATAAATTTGACCAAAACCAAATGGTGCAAAATCTGACCAATTTTCAGGTTTAATGTACCAAATACCAACTAGGATAAATAAGGCAAGAGCAGAAAATTTTAAAACAACAAGAATAGAATTAAAACGAAGAGCTGCTTTCGAATTTAAAAGTACAACACCTGTAACAAGTAGAATTACTAAAATTGGTAAAAAATCAATATAAGTACCATGTTCAGGATTAAAAGTTCCATTCAAGACTTGTGGCAAGGAAATTCCATAATGGCTAAGCAACCCCTTAAAATAGGCCGCCCAACCAGAAGCAACACCTGAAACTGCTGTCATAAATTCCATAATGGTTAACCAACCAGCTATCCAGGCTGGAAATTCACCCAGAATTGCATATAAATAACTATAAGCTCCACCCGTTGCAGGAACACGAGAGGCAAATTCTGCAAAAAAGAGAGCAGATAAGGACACACAGATTGCAGAAATCACAATCGATACCACAAGGGCAGGTCCTGCTAATGTTGCTGCTGCTGTTCCTGTAATGGTGAAAATTCCCGTTCCTACCATAGCACCAATTCCCAAGAGAATTAAATCCCATAGTTTTAAATCGCGATGCATTTCTGTCTTACCTAGACTAACGTCTCTGGTTCTAAAAATATTCATCATTCATCTCCCAATTTATAAGATTGTATTATTTTATCATATATAAGGATTTTTGTGAATATTTATTAGCATCTTTCATCAAAAAACTGAGAGTGGGACAGAAATCGGTAATTCGTTAGAATACGATTTCGTCGTCCCACCTCCGCACAGTTGAGTAGGGCTATAAAAGCTTATGAAATCAGCGTAGTAGAGCCCACTCAACCACTGCGTCTTACTCGACAATCCAAAGACAATTGAGAGGCTAGGACTTTTGTCCCAGCCTCAGTTTCTGTTCATAAAGTTTATCCGACTGATCCTTCCATTTCGTAGCTGATCAAGCGGTTAAGCTCAACCGCATATTCCATCGGAAGTTCTTTGGTAAAGGGTTCGACAAATCCCATGACAATCATCTCAGTTGCTTCAGATTCTGATAAACCACGACTCATAAGGTAGTAGAGTTGTTCTTCAGAAATCTTAGACACCTTGGCTTCGTGCTCCAAAGCTACTTGTGAGTTATGGATTTCATTAAACGGAATGGTATCTGATGCTGACAAGTCATCCATGATAATGGTATCACACTCGATGTGAGAGACAGATTTCTTAGAGTTTTTATTAAAGGTTACTTGTCCACGGTAGTCTACCTTACCACCGCCTTTAGCGATAGACTTAGACACGATAGATGAGCTTGTATGTGGTGCATTGTGGATCATCTTAGCACCAGTGTCCTGATGCTGTCCAGCATTAGCAAAGGCGATAGAAAGCATGGTACCACGCGCTCCTTCTCCATCTAAGTATACAGATGGATATTTCATAGTCGTTTTGGCACCCAAGTTCCCATCAATCCACTCAACAGTCGCATCTTTTTGAGCCTTAGCACGTTTTGTAACCAAATTATAGACGTTATCAGACCAGTTTTGGATGGTTGTATAACGCATATAAGCTCCATCCAAAGCAAAGATTTCTACAATGGCCGCATGCAAGCTATTGCTTGAATAAGTTGGTGCTGTACATCCTTCTACGTAGTGGACACTTGCTCCCTCATCAACGATGATCAAGGTACGTTCAAACTGACCTGTATTTTCGTTATTGATACGGAAGTAAGTTTGAAGTGGAATATCTACCTTGACACCTTTTGGTACATAGATAAAGGTTCCACCTGACCACACTGCTGAATTGAGGGCAGCTAACTTGTTATCTGTCGGCGGTACCAATTTCGCAAAGTATTGTTTAAATAAGTCTGGGTATTCCTTGAGGGCAGAATCCGTATCCGTAAAGATAATCCCCAATTTCTGGAACTCTTCCTTCATATTGTGGTAAACCACTTCTGACTCATACTGGGCAGAGGCACCAGCTAGATAAGCACGCTCAGCTTCTGGTATCCCAATACGTTCAAAGGTTTCTTTGATTTTTTCAGGAACGTCATCCCAAGAACGGGCTGGCTTATCAGATGGTTTTTGGTAGTAGATCAAGTCATCAAAGTCAATCTCTGACAAGTCTGCTCCCCAAGTTTGCATGGGCATTTTTTTGAAGGTTTCATAAGACTTCAAACGGAATTCTAACATCCACTCAGGTTCTCCCTTAGCAGCTGATAGTTCACGAATGACATCTTCATTCAATCCTTTTCCTGTCGATAGGACAGGCTCTACATCATCATGGAAACCAAATTTATATTCACCAAGGTCAATTGGTTTTGGTTCTACTCTTTCTTCAGCCATAATATCCTTTCTTTCATTCTTCATTTCTACTGATTCATAAGACAAAAGAAACTTGTCTTA
>CAUSCX010000112.1:0-3204 GCA_963530385.1 uncultured Streptococcus sp.
TGGCCCAAAGCCCTATCAACCATGGCATCATCCCAAGTTTGTGCTTGAAGCAATTCATTGTTTTCGAATATCCGAGCACCATTAGCAACTACCAGAACGACTCTTTCTGCTAAATGTCCCAGTAATTGTCTCATACGATGAACTTCATTTCCAGTCGCAATGACAAACCGAACGCCACGGTGGTCCAGCTTATCCAAAATTTTCTCTAAGCGAGGAAGGTCTAATTGACCTCTTGGATCTAACAAAGTACCATCCATATCCGTTGCTACTATCTTAATTTCCATTTTGTCTCCTTGAGATTCGAATCACTACCACTTCAAACCTACATGTTCATTCATTTCTTTATAGGCTGTATCAATCTGTTGCTTGGTGGCTTCGTCTAACTGACTACGGTATTTCCCGCCCTCTATAAAATCTTCCAAGATATAGGTTTGGTAAAGATAGAGTGGGTAGCCTTCTGGAGAATAACCCCCTTTTGGAGTACGACTCACCCAGCTTGGATGGGCTTGAGCCGTCTCGATAGTTGTTTTACCGGATTTCTTCTTAATGGTCACATCCATGAGAACTCCACGTTCCGTCCACTTGGCATTTTCCACATCCTGCATGGTTTCAATCCGTTGATTTGAGATGAAATTCCCCATAGAGTAAATGATAAGCTTTTTATCACCGTCTTTTTCAACCGTTTCAGCTGGTTCAACAACGTGAGGATGACCACCAAAGATAATATCAGCTCCCCAATCAATCATTTTATGGTAAAGTTTCTTTTGCTCCTCAGTCGGCTCAATTTGATACTCAACTCCCATCTGAGGCATGATAATTGTAATATCTGCCTCCTTCTCTGCTCGTTCAATTTCAGCCTTCATTTTATCTTCGTCTAAGTCTGAAAGATAACGATTATAATCCTCTTGTGAAATGCTTTGTTCAATGCCGTTAAAACCATAGGAATAAGCTAAAATAGCAACTTTAATACCATTAACTTCCTTGATAACTAAAGGAGCCTTATCTCGTGATTCATGGGTATAGACCCCGACCGGTGTCATTCCTGCCTTTTCAATAGCATCTGCAGTTGAAATCACTCCCTCAATCTGAGAATCCAAGATATGATTGTGAGCCAAATCTAGCACTTGATAGCCTGCATCTTTTATAGCATCCATAACTTCACCAGGTGCATTGAACAAGGGGTATCCTGCAAGATAGTGGTCTTTATTTACAGTTCCTTCAAAATCACCAATGACTAAGTCAGCTTGCTTCAGCCAGGGTTTTACATACTCAAAATTTTCATGGAAATCATAGGTGCCGTCTGATTTTTTGGCTGAAATGTAGATAATGTCATGATAGAGCAAATCACCATTTGCCATGATACGCGCACTCGTTTCTTGTTCCGTCTCTGCATTCTTTGCCTGAGAACTTGACTCTTGGTGTGCGGAACTTGGATCACTACTGCTTAAAGAAATCCCTCGAGCTCCTTCCACTAATAAAGTAAGCATCATCGAGACAGCTACCGAAGCTAACAAGACCACAATAAAAGTGCGATTATTCCACTGCTTATAGTTCCTGAAAAACCGAACGGAATGTCTAATAGCTTGTAAAACAGGACCATTTTTTCTTTTTCTACTACGTTGTTCCATCATTTTTCTCCCATGATTTTAAAGTCTATTTTCTTACTCTATTATACCACAGACAAATAGGTATTTCCTTTTATTATATTATTTTTTAGCAACTTCTGTGACTTTCTTTCTCATCTGTTTTGTGTTATCATGTAATTGTAATAGAAGGAAAGGAAAGAATATGTCTGCTATAGAACGAATTACCAAAGCTGCTCATTTAATCGATATGAAAGATATTATCCGAGAAGGGAACCCTACTCTTCGTGCTGTTGCCGAGGAAGTCAGTTTCCCTTTGAGTGATCAAGATATCATTCTTGGAGAAAAAATGATGCAATTTTTGAAACACTCGCAAGATCCTGTTATGGCTGAAAAATTAGGTCTACGTGGAGGAGTTGGACTTGCTGCACCGCAGCTCGACATCTCAAAACGCATCATCGCCGTACTGGTACCAAATATCACTGAGGAAGGGGAAACTCCTCAAGAAGCCTATGATTTACAGGCTGTCATGTACAATCCGAAAATTGTATCCCACTCAGTCCAAGACGCTGCTCTAGGCGAGGGAGAAGGTTGCTTGTCTGTTGACCGTGCTGTTCCAGGCTATGTTATCCGCCACGCTCGAGTAACCGTTGACTATTTTGATAAGGATGGAGAAAAGCACCGCATCAAACTTAAGGGCTATAACTCTATTGTAGTTCAACATGAAATTGACCACTTAAATGGCATTATGTTCTATGATCGTATCAATGAAAAAGACCCATTTGAAGTTAAAGATGGCCTGCTCATTCTTGAATAAAGAAAATCCCGTTGCAAGACGGGATTTTGTGTTATAATGAAGATATGAAAACAAACGATATTGTCTATGGCGTTCATGCCGTCACAGAAGCTCTTTTAGCAAATACTGGAAACAAACTCTACCTTCAGGAAGATTTACGAGGAAAGAATGTGGAAAAAGTTAAGGAATTGGCTACTGAAAAGAAAGTATCCATTTCTTGGACTTCCAAAAAATCACTTTCTGAGATGACTGAAGGAGCTGTTCACCAAGGTTTTGTCTTGCGCGTTTCTGAATTTGCCTACACTGAACTTGAGCAGATTCTTGCTAAGACACGCCAGGAAGAAAACCCACTACTACTAATCCTTGATGGTTTAACGGACCCACATAATCTTGGTTCTATCTTGAGAACAGCGGATGCAACCAATGTTTCAGGTGTCATCATTCCCAAGCACCGAGCTGTCGGCGTCACTCCCGTCGTAGCAAAAACAGCAACGGGTGCCATCGAGCACGTCCCCATTGCTCGCGTTACCAATCTCAGCCAAACCTTGGACAAACTCAAGGATGAAGGTTTCTGGACATTTGGTACTGATATGAACGGAACTCCTTGCCACAAATGGAATACCAAAGGAAAGATTGCTCTCATCATCGGAAATGAAGGCAAAGGTATCTCTAGCAACATCAAAAAACAAGTGGACGAGATGATTACTATTCCAATGAATGGGCACGTACAGAGCCTCAATGCCAGTGTCGCCGCTGCTATTCTCATGTATGAAGTTTTTCGAAATCGATTATAAAAATGCGGTGATATAGAATTTAGTAAACTAA
>CAUSCX010000113.1:0-3194 GCA_963530385.1 uncultured Streptococcus sp.
AAGAAGAAAAACGTGCTCCACGTCCACGTCGTCCAAAACGTCAAGAAAAACGTGACTTTGAACTTCCTGAAACTCAAACAGGATTCTCAATGGCTGACTTGTTCGGAGACATCGAACTTTAATCTATTCGAATTTGAATAAAATCCTTTGTTTTTAAAACAAGGGATTTTTCTTTTTTCTACTAACTTTTTTTGATATAATGGTTTTATGTTATATTCAGAAAAAGAATCACTTTATCAAACAATAAATGAACAGCTCTCTTATCTTTTAGAAGGAGAGCCCAATGTGTTGGCTAATCTATCAAATGCCAGTGCTCTGCTAAAAACAAGTTTTCCCAATACTGTTTTTGCAGGTTTCTATCTATTTGATGGGAATGAACTGGTCTTGGGCCCCTTTCAAGGTGGGGTTTCATGTGTACGAATCACTCTTGGAAAAGGTGTTTGTGGAGAGTCTGCAGCTAGTCGTCAAACAGTGATTGTTGGTGATGTTAAAACCTACCCAAACTATATTTCTTGTGATAGTAGTGCTCGTAGTGAAATTGTTGTGCCGATGGTTAAAGAGGGACGTCTTCTGGGCGTTCTAGATTTAGATTCATCTCTTGTTGATGATTATGATTACTTGGATCTGAAATATCTAGAAGAGTTTGTTGATATTTTGTTAGAGAAAACCGAATGGAATTTTTCAATGTTTGAGGAGAAAGCGTAATGTATCAGGCCCTTTATCGAAAATATAGAAGTCAAACATTTTCACAGTTAGTAGGCCAGGAAATTGTTGCAAAAACTCTGAAACAAGCCGTAGAGCAGGAAAAGATTAGCCATGCCTATCTATTTTCAGGGCCTCGTGGAACTGGAAAAACCAGTGTAGCCAAAATTTTTGCCAAGGCTATGAACTGCCCTAATCAAGAGGGTGGAGAACCGTGCAATAACTGTTATATCTGTCAAGCTGTAACAGACGGTAGCTTGGAAGACGTTATCGAAATGGACGCGGCCTCTAATAATGGAGTGGATGAAATTCGTGATATCCGTGATAAATCAACCTATGCTCCAAGTATAGCTCAGTATAAGGTCTATATCATTGATGAGGTTCATATGCTTTCAACAGGAGCCTTCAATGCCCTTTTGAAAACTCTTGAAGAACCAACTCCTAATGTTGTTTTTATTCTAGCAACAACAGAGCTTCATAAGATTCCTGCAACCATTTTGTCTCGTGTTCAACGCTTCGAGTTCAAATCTATTAGAACTCAGGATATTCGAGATCATATTTTCCATATTTTGGAGAAGGAAGGGATTGATTATGAGTCTGAAGCTGTCGAGATTATTGCTCGTCGAGCAGAAGGTGGTATGCGGGATGCTTTGTCCATTTTAGATCAAGCATTGAGCTTGACTCAAGATGCTAGATTAACAACAGCTGTTTCTGAGGAAATTACTGGGACTATTAGTCTAAGTGCTTTGGATAATTATGTGGCTGCCTTGGCACAAAAAGATGTGACTCATGCTTTGGAAAATCTTAATTTGATTTTTGATAACGGAAAAAGCATGACACGATTTGTAACGGATTTGTTGCAATACTTGCGAGATATTTTGATTGTCCAAACTGGTGGGGAGAATACTCACTATAGTGATCTCTTTAAGGATAACTTAGGTCTTTCACAGGCTGTTTTGTTCGAGATGATTGGAATTGCAACAAGTAGTTTAGCTGATATTAAGGCTAGCTTACAGCCTAAGATTTATGCGGAAATGATGACCATTCGTTTGACAGAACTTGATTCCCAACCAGGACTTTCAGGTGATGTGGCTGAGGAATTATCTTCTCTTAGAGAAGAAGTTGCGCGATTGAAGCAGGCTCTGGCAAATGTTAACACAAGTCCCAAACAGACCACACCAACGCCAAGTCGCCCAGTTAACAGCAAGTCAATTTATCGCGTAGATCGCAATAAGGTTAAGTCTATTCTTCAAGAAGCTGTTGAAAATCCTGATTTAGCCCGTCAAAATCTAATCCGTCTTCAAAATGCTTGGGGAGAAGTTATTGAAAGCTTGTCAGGTCCAGATAAGGCGCTTTTAGTCGGTTCTCAACCTGTTGCGGCTAATGAGCATCATGCGATTCTTGCATTTGAATCTAACTTCAATGCCGGGCAGACCATGAAACGTGATAATCTGAACACCATGTTTGGCAATATCCTTAGTCAAGCAGCGGGATTTTCACCAGAGATTCTTGCTATTTCCATGGAAGAATGGAAAGAGGTCAGGGCTGCTTTCTCAGCTAAGACTAAATCGTCACAAGGTCAACCAGTTAAGGAAGAAGTGGAAGAATCTGTCCTTCCTCAAGGATTTGAATTTCTAGCGGATAAAGTGACCATAGAAGAAGATTAAAAGGATATTGTGACATAATACGATGAACAGACAACAATTTATAATCATGGCCTTATTTACTGCTGCTGAGACCTATTTCCTTAATGAATCCATCATGGAGAAACGGTATATTATGGCCTTGCTTTGGGCTATTTTAATTCTAAGAAATTTTAGAGTCAGCTATATTATGGGTAAAATTGTCAACGCTATTGATGATCATTTTAAAGGAAAGAAGTAGCCTTTAGCTTCTAGACAAAATCAAAGCCTTTTAGGCTTTTTTTTGTTATACTATTAAGGTATATTTATTGACCTTTTACCGTATTTTCTAGGGAAATCAAGTATGTTTCTAGTAAGCACTGTAAAGGCCTTGAAAAAGAAAGGAATTATCATGTCAGTATTAGAGATCAAAGATCTTCACGTTGAAATTGAAGGAAAAGAAATTTTAAAAGGGGTTAACCTGACCCTGAAAACAGGCGAAATCGCCGCTATCATGGGGCCAAATGGTACTGGTAAATCGACTCTTTCTGCCGCTATCATGGGAAATCCAAACTATGAAGTTACCAAAGGTGAAGTCTTGTTTGACGGCGTAAACATCCTTGAATTGGAAGTTGACGAGCGTGCGCGCATGGGGCTTTTCCTAGCTATGCAATACCCATCAGAAATTCCAGGAATTACCAACGCTGAGTTTCTTCGTGCAGCTATAAATGCTGGTAAAGAAGATGATGAGAAGATTTCAGTGCGTGAGTTTATCACTAAGCTAGACGAAAAAATGGAATTGCTCAACATGAAAGAAGAAATGGCAGAGCGTTACCTCAACGAAGGTTTCTCTGGTGGTGAGAAAAAACG
>CAUSCX010000114.1:0-3168 GCA_963530385.1 uncultured Streptococcus sp.
GGAACGTCAGTTGGCGGAGAAACTTCCAGCAATGAGAAAGGAGAAGGGGAAACTTTTCTGTCAACGTTGTGATAGTGCTATTTTAGATGAATGGTATTTGCCCATCGGTGCTTACTATTGTAGGGAGTGTTTACTGATGAAGCGAGTCAGGAGTGATCAAGCTTTATACTATTTTCCGCAGGAGGATTTTTCGAAACAAGATGTTCTTAAATGGCGTGGTCAATTAACTCCTTTTCAAGAGAAGGTATCAGAGGGACTGATTCAAGCAGTAGACAAGCAAGAGCCAACTTTAGTTCATGCGGTGACAGGGGCTGGAAAGACAGAAATGATTTATCAAGTTGTGGCTAAGGTGATTAATAGGGGTGGTGCAGTTTGTTTGGCTAGTCCTCGCATAGATGTTTGTTTGGAGCTGTACAAGCGCCTGCAAGATGATTTTACTTGCGAGATATCTTTACTACACGGAGAATCAGAGCCGTATTTTCGAACACCACTAGTTGTTGCGACGACCCATCAGTTATTGAAGTTTTATCAAGCTTTTGATTTGCTGATAGTGGATGAAGTAGATGCCTTTCCTTATGTTGACAATCCCACGCTTTACCATGCTGTCAAGAATAGTGTAAAGGAGAATGGCTTGAGAATCTTTTTAACAGCGACTTCTACCGATGAGTTAGATAGGAAGGTTCGCATCGGAGAATTAAAACGATTGAGTTTGCCAAGACGATTTCATGGAAATCCTTTGATTATTCCTAAACCTGTCTGGTTATCCGATTTTAATCACTGTTTAGAGAAAAGTCGGTTGTCACCAAAGCTAAAGTATTATATTGAGAAGCAGAGAAAGACAGCTTATCCATTACTCATTTTTGCTTCAGAAATTAAGAAAGGGGAGCAGTTAAAAGAAATCTTACAGGAGCAATTTCCGCATGAGAAAATTGGCTTTGTATCTTCTATCACAGAAGATAGATTAGAGCAGGTACAAGCTTTTCGAGATGGAGAACTGACAATACTTATCAGTACGACAATATTGGAGCGTGGAGTTACCTTCCCTTGTGTGGATGTTTTCGTAGTAGAGGCCAATCATCACCTTTTTACCAAGTCTAGCTTGATTCAGATTGGTGGACGAGTTGGGCGAAGCATGGATAGACCGACAGGAGATTTGCTTTTCTTCCATGATGGGTTAAATGCTTCAATCAAGAAGGCAATTATGGAAATTCAGCAGATGAATAAGGAGGCGGGGCTATGAAGTGCTTGTTGTGTGGACAGACTATGAAGACTTTTTTAACTTTTAGTAGTCTCTTACTTCTGAAGAATGATGACTCTTGTCTTTGTTCAGACTGTGACTCTACTTTTAAGAGGATTGGAGAAGAGTACTGTCCAAACTGTATGAAAACAGGTTTGTTAACGAAGTGTCAAGACTGTCAATTTTGGTGTAAAGAAGGAGTTGAGGTGAGTCATAGAGCGATTTTTGTTTACAATCAAGCTATGAAGGATTTTTTCAGTCGGTATAAGTTTGATGGAGACTTCCTTTTAAGAAAAGTTTTTGCTTCAGTTTTAAGTGAGGAGTTAAAAAAGTACAAAGAGTATCAATTTGTCGTAATTCCCCTAAGTCCTGAAAGATTACTTGAGAGGGGATTTAACCAGGTTGAAGGTTTAGTTGAAGTAGCAGGGTTCTCTTTTCAAGACTTACTGGATAAGAGAGAAGAGAGAGCTAGTTATTCTAAAAGTCGTTCAGAACGCTTGGCAACAGAACTTCCTTTCTTTATTAAAAGTGGAGTTACTATTCCTAAAAAAATCTTACTTATAGATGACATTTATACTACTGGAACAACTATAAATCGTGTGAAGAAACTATTGGAAGAGGCTGGTGCTGAGGATGTAAAAACATTTTCCCTTGTAAGATGAGGAAAAAATTTGCAAAAATAAAATGAAAGCGTTATAATGAAATCAGAAAAACAAAAATGTTTAGAAAGAAGGTACTCATATGATTAAATATAGTATCCGTGGTGAAAACCTAGAAGTAACAGAAGCAATTCGTGATTATGTAGTTTCTAAACTCGAAAAGATCGAAAAGTATTTTCAAGCTGAACAAGAGTTGGATGCTCGAGTTAACTTGAAGGTGTATCGTGAAAAAACGGCTAAAGTGGAGGTGACGATTCCGCTTGGTTCAATTACTCTTCGTGCAGAAGATGTGTCTCAAGATATGTATGGTTCAATTGACCTTGTAACCGATAAAATTGAACGTCAGATTCGTAAAAATAAAACAAAAATCGAGCGTAAAAATAAAAACAAGGTAGCAACTAGTCAATTATTTACAGATGCTTTGGTGGAAGATCCAAATGTTGTCCAGTCTAGAGTTGTTCGTTCAAAACAAATTGATTTAAAACCAATGGATTTGGAAGAAGCTATTCTACAGATGGATTTGTTGGGACATGATTTCTTTATCTATGTGGATGTTGAAGATCAGACAACCAATGTGATTTATCGTCGTGAGGATGGCGAGATTGGCTTGTTAGAAGTTAAAGAATCTTAATTTCAATATGTGTAAAGGAAGGTTTACTAAATTGTAAACCTCCTTTTTCTTATAATTGATAGAATTACTGATTACACTTTTAAAAAGTCGCTTTTTGGTGGTTATTATGGTATAATGGGTGCCAAGAGGTTTGGAATGAAAAAATTTTATGTAAGTCCTATTTTCCCCTTAATATTAGGAATAGTGGCGTTCGGAGTGCTATCTGTGCAACTTGTTTTTGTAACGAATACACTGGTAACGCTATTTCTTTTGCTACTTATTTTGGGTTCATATATTTTACTATTCATCCATCAGAGAGACTACTACTCAAAGAGTGAAGTAGAACAAATCCAGTATGTAAACCACCAAGCTGAAGATAGTTTGACAACCTTGTTAGAACAGATGCCTGTCGGAGTTATTAAACTAGACTTATCGTCAGGTGAAGTTGAATGGTTCAATCCTTATGCTGAATTGATTTTGACTAATGAAGTGGGCGAGATTGATGTTGCATTAATTCAAACAATTATAAAGGCTTCTGTGGGGAATCCAGGTTCTTATGTCACCTTGGGTGAGACCCGCTATTCGGTCCATATGGACAAGGTATCTGGAGTTCTTTACTTCTTTGATGTGTCTGGAGAATACGAAGCGACTGTTGAGTTAGT
>CAUSCX010000115.1:0-3095 GCA_963530385.1 uncultured Streptococcus sp.
ATCATTCTCCTGTAAATGCTATCGGTGCTTTCGAAAATTACTTGCTAGCGACGGGTTGGATTGTAGGGTGGCTCATTGAACACCATTCCATAAAGAAGATAACTGCTAGTAAATAACGACAAGTATATCTTAGATGATTTTTAAAGGTTATAATATAGTTTAATAATCATTCAAATTAAGTGGTCTACCTTTTCAATAGCCTCAATGCCATATCCTTCTTGAAGAGCTCAGCTACGACCAAGAAAGTCTTTGTCCACCTGGCTAAAAATGGCGGTGGCGCGCTTGAATACGTGGAAAAAGCAGGTATGGTCCAAATCTCAGATCCAGCTGTCTTGATTCCAATTATCCACCAAGTCTTTGCAGATAACGAAGCTGCCGTTGCCGACTTCAAGTCAGGCAAACGTAACGCAGACAAGGCCTTCACAGGATTCCTTATAAAAGCAACCAAGGGCCAAGCTAACCCACAAGTTGCCCTTAAACTCCTTGCCTAAGAATTGGCGAAGTTGAAAGAAGATTAATATATAAAAGAAACCAGCCCTAAGGTTGGTTTTTTCTCCCCTACCATCTCCCAATAACTATTTTGGCTTTATTTCCAGAAGATTTTATGGTAAAATGAAGAGTAATAATATTTATTAAAGAGGTAAAAACATGATTGAAGCAAGCAAATTGAAAGCTGGTATGACATTTGAAACTGCAGACGGAAAATTGATCCGCGTTTTGGAAGCTAGCCACCACAAACCAGGTAAAGGGAACACAATCATGCGTATGAAATTGCGTGATGTCCGTACTGGTTCTACATTTGACACAAGCTACCGTCCAGAAGAAAAATTCGAACAAGCTATTATCGAAACTGTTCCAGCTCAATACTTGTACAAAATGGATGAAACTGCCTACTTCATGAACACTGAAACTTACGACCAATACGAAATCCCAGTCGTAAACGTTGAAAATGAATTGCTTTACATCCTTGAAAACTCTGATGTGAAAATCCAATTCTACGGAACTGAAGTAATCGGTGTAACTGTACCAACTACTGTTGAATTGACAGTTGCTGAAACACAACCATCTATCAAAGGTGCTACTGTTACAGGTTCTGGTAAACCAGCAACTATGGAAACTGGACTTGTTGTCAACGTTCCTGACTTCATCGAAGCTGGACAAAAATTGATCATCAACACTGCAGAAGGAACTTACGTTTCTCGTGCCTAATCTCTAGAAAGAGGTCATTCTATGGGAATTGAAGAACAATTTGGCGAAATCGTTATCGCTCCACGTGTACTTGAAAAAATCATTGCCATCGCAACTGCTAAAGTTGATGGTGTCCACTCATTTTCAAATAAATCCGTATCTGATACCCTATCAAAACTCTCTCTTGGTCGTGGCGTCTACTTAAAAGAAAGCAACGAAGAACTAACTGCTGACATCTATCTCTATCTTGAGTACGGTGTGAAAGTACCAAAAGTTGCTCTTGCTATTCAAAAAGCAGTCAAAGATGCTGTCCGTGATATGGCTGATGTGGAACTTGCTGCTGTCAACATCCATGTTGCAGGAATCGTTCCAGATAAAACACCAAAACCTGAGTTGAAAGATCTATTTAACGAGGACTTCCTCAATGACTAGTCCATTATTAGAATCTAGACGCGAACTTCGTAAATGCGCTTTTCAAGCTCTTATGAGCCTTGAATTCGGCACAGATATGGAAACAGCTTGTCACTTTGCCTACACGCATGACCGTGAAGATGCGGATATACAAATCCCTGCCTTTCTTCTGAACTTGGTTTCTGGCGTTCAAGCTCAAAAAGACGAGTTGGATAAACAAATCAACCAGCACCTCAAGTCAGGCTGGACAGTTGAACGCTTGACCTTGGTCGAAAAAAACTTACTACGCTTGGGTATCTTTGAAATCACTTCATTTGATACACCTCAGCTGGTAGCAGTCAATGAAGCCATTGAACTTGCCAAGAATTTTTCAGATCAAAAATCAGCCCGCTTTATCAACGGACTGCTTAGTCAATTTGTAACTGAAGAAAATGAATAATCGAAAAGGTGTTTGGTCTTCCAAGCACCTTTTGACTTTCCCCTCTGCACAGAGTAATACTCTTCGAAAATCTCTTCAAACCGCGTCAACGTCGCCTTGCCGTACTCAAGTACAGCCTGCGGCTAGTTTCCTAGTTTGCTCTTTGATTTTCATTGAGTATAAGAAGCACATAAAAACTAGAACTGACTGCCAGTTCTAGTTTTTGCGTAATCTGAAGTATTAGTATTTTCTAAATCGTTGATAACGCTCTTCCAACAACTCTTCTAACGATTTTTGCGAAAGTCTAGCTAGCTCAGCTTGAAGTTCTTTTTTAACATTCTTAATCAGTTCTTTACTAGAAAGTCCTGCTTCAGAAATCACCTTATCCACCACGTCCATTTCTAACAGTTCGTGTGAAGTGATTTTCATCAGTTCTGCTGCTTCCATGGCACGACTGCCATCCTTCCATAGAATGGAAGCAAAGCCTTCTGGGCTGAGAATGGCATAGATAGAATTTTCCAGCATCCAGACACGGTCCGCAACGGCTAGAGCCAGAGCTCCACCTGAACCACCTTCACCTATAATGATGGCGATAATCGGAACTTTCAGGTCACTCATTTCCATGAGATTGCGAGCAATAGCTTCTCCCTGTCCACGTTCTTCCGCTCCCACACCAGGATAGGCACCTGCAGTATTGATAAAGGTCACAACTGGACGACCAAACTTTTCAGCCTGTTTCATCAAACGCAGTGCCTTGCGGTAGCCTTCTGGATGTGGCTGTCCAAAATTCCGTTTAAGGTTATCTTGTAAACTCTTGCCTTTTTGGATACCAACCACTGTTACAGCTTGCTCTCCAAGCCAGCCAATACCACCAACAACTGCACCATCGTCACGAAAAGAACGGTCGCCGTGTAATTGGATAAATTCATCAAAAATGCCTGCAGCAAAGTCCAAAGTTGTCAAGCGACCCTGCTCACGCGCTTCTCTGACTATTTTTGCAATATTCATCTAGGACTCCCTCCGTGCAATCTGACTAGGCTAGCAATCGTATCTGGCAAGTCTCTTCTTTTAACAATAG
>CAUSCX010000116.1:0-2943 GCA_963530385.1 uncultured Streptococcus sp.
AGACTTGCTAGAAGCCCAACTCCCCAAAAGAAGAAGTCAACCTTCCACTCGCTCCAAGGATTTCCTTTACCAGACAATCCTCCAAGCTCAAAATGGTGATGCACAGGCGTCATACGGAAAATACGTTTGCCACCAGTCATTTTGAAATAGCCGACTTGCATCATGACCGAAGTTGTTTCAAAGACATAAATAATTCCGATAATCAAGAGAGTCCATTCTTGGTGGAGAGCCATTGAAATAGCTGCCAGCATTCCACCGAGAGCCAAACTTCCCACATCTCCCATAAAGACCTTAGCAGGCTTATGGTTAAAGACAAAGAAACCAAGCAAACCACCAATCATGGCCAAAATCACCAGAAGAATATCCATCTGACCTTGCACATAGGCAATAACTCCATAGGCAGACAAACTAATCACAACGGAAATACTAGCCAGACCGTCAATACCATCTGTCAAGTTTACTGCGTTTGAAAAACCGACTAGCCAGAAAAGAGCGAAGACAATATAGAAAATCCCTAGATGCACTTGGTAACCAAAGACAGAAAGCATATCGCCACCGCGCTCATAGAAAAGGTAGAAAATAACGCCACCTAGAAGCTGAAGAGCCAATTTCTGTTTGGGATTAAGGCCCTCATTGATTTTACGAAAGACCTTGAGAAAGTCATCTAAAAATCCGATTAAGCCATAAAGAACCAAGATAAATAAAATCATACCAACATTATTGCTGAGTTGATTACTAAATAGGGCGAAAAAGAAAGCAACTAAAACAGAAGCAATTAAGAAAACCAAACCTCCCATTGTAGGAGTCCCAGTTTTTGCCTGGTGCTGTTTAACATCCTCATGCATCTGCTGGCCTGTAATTTGCGCCTTTCTATAAAATTGGATAAAGGCTGGAATTCCTACTAAAGTTAGTAAAAATGTCACAATTCCAGCACTGATAGAAATAAACATATTAGTCTCCTAAAGTTAATTTAATTTTTTTAATGTTTTTGATAGCTGTATTAGTCCGAACATCTTGCTTCTGAACGACGGAACCTGATCCTTCAAATTCCAGCTCAATATCCAACCATTTAGCAAAGGTCTCAGCAGTCTCTTTTTTCCAGCCATACATGTCTGGAATTTCTTCTACCTTATCCGATAAAAGGAGAACTTGTTGGTTTGGTGCAAGATTGGTCCCTTCTTCTACAGATGATTCTTTAATCTTTGTTCCAGTACCTACAACGATTGGTTGCACAATATTTCGGCGTAAGGCTTCCGCCAACTCACCAGGTGAAATATCCTTGATGCTAGGCATTGCATAAGAAGATTCTGTCGTAACTTTATCTAAATTCTTGGCTGGAGATTGAAGATTGAGAGATTCTTTCATAGCTGAAGCCCGCTCCAAGATTGGGTTGGCAAATTCTCCCAACTGGATACCTGAATAATGTTCAGGCTGTTGAACCGTTACATACAAGATAAAATCAGGATTTTCAGCAGGGTTCATAGCCACAACCGAGAAAATGTAGTTGGTAGAACCAACCAAGTAGCCTCCATTTTTCTCGTCAGCGATTTGGGCTGTACCAGACTTGAGGGCTACATTTTGACCTGGAACATTGACAGTTGCTTTTCCTGTACTATGATTGTACATAGTTCCATATCTAGGATCCGTTCCTACCAAGACCATGTGAGTACGAGTTTGGCTAGCTGCATCTTTCGAAACGGGATTTCCTACGATTTCTTTTTGAGATTTACGAACGGTTTGATCATTTGGATCATACAAGGCCGTAATAAATTTCGGCTCTAACATAACACCATCATTGGCAATGGCTGTAAAAGCACGTAGCATCTGGGTCTGCGTTACAGAAATCCCCTGACCAAATGCACTCATGGCAATATTGACAATATTATCAGCTGGAAGTTGACCAGCGTATTCATCTGTCAAGCCAAAGCGAGTTGGGACCCCAAATTTAAAGCGGTTTAGATAATCCAACCAAGTAGTATCTCCCATTTTTTGTTCAAGTAGACTCATTCCAACATTACTGGAGTGAGCGAAACCTTGTAAGAAAGTCATCATCCCACCAGTAGTCAAACCATCATTAACATCCCAATCTCGAATCGTCACATCCGCTATTTTTAATTCACTGCTATTGAAGTATTCTCCACTTGGGAAGGTATTATTATCAATAGAAGAAGCTAACGTCATAACCTTCATGGCTGATCCTGGTTCATAGTTACTTTGATAAAGAATATCACGCCAAACAAAGTCCTCAGTGATTCCTTCTTTAGTATCTGCATTAAAGGTAGGTCGTTGGGTGGTAGCGAGGATTTCACCGGTCTTTGCACTGACCAAGGTCGCGGTCATGTACTTACCTTTTACTTTTTCTAGAAAGGCATCCATCTGAGTTTCCATGAAAGATTGGAGCGGGCTAGACAATGTTGTATAAACATCCTTGCCATCCACAGTTTGTTGTGATATCTGTTCCGTACCTGGGACGATATTTCCTAAACGATCTTTTTCATAGGTAATAATCCCATCTGTCCCTGCAAGAATCGTATTCAAGGAACTCTCTAAACCAGAAGTTCCTAACAAACTCTTGCTACCATCCTCATTTTCATGGAGTTGGGCTAACCCAATAAAACTAGAAGCAAATTGGCCATTTGGATAGCTTCTGTTAGGGCTAGTTGTAAAGTCAATCCCTTCCACACTAGCATCTTTTAACTCTTTTTTAATAGCCATCATATTGGCATAGGTAATCCCATTTCCTTTTGCTCCAAAGGAAACTTGGGTCAGATTTGGTTGAGCTAATTGCTCTTTCACATAAGCTTCATCCATATCCAAATACTTATGGAAGACTTCAGCTACCTTATTAAACTGCGAATCCTCTACATAAAGAATTTTACCCGTTGCTGACTTGTATTTTTTATCAATAACAGCATAGACGTTATAAGAGGTCGCATCTTCAGC
>CAUSCX010000117.1:0-2942 GCA_963530385.1 uncultured Streptococcus sp.
GTATTTCCTTTCTCTTTTCGCTCAAACTTTTTGATTTTATTCTCTAGTTTCTTGACCTTTTGGGTATGGTCGAGATAAAAGATTATCATAAGAGGTACAAATCCTAATGCCCACATAATCGTTCCTTTCTGCTATACTTTTCTTAACTTGATTTCATTGTAACACATCTTTTTATTTTTGACAAGTATCTTTGTCAAAAAGTTTAAGATTTTTGTCATTTTGCAAAAGAAAACGGTCAGGAGTAAGATCCTGACCAGTTTATCTGTTATTAATACTCTTCGAAAATCAAATTCAAACCACGTCAGCTTCACCTTGCCGTACTCAAGTACAGCCTGCGGCTAGCTTCCTAGTTTGCTCTTTGATTTTCATTGAGTATAAAATCCTAATTTTTCAAAGATTTCTGAGAAATTTTGATTGATAGCATCAAGTGACACTTGCACTTCTTCTCGTGTTTGGTTGTTCTTGACCGTCACTTGTCCGCTTTCGACCTCGCTCTCTCCAATAGTGATAAGAGTCTTAGCAGCAAAAACATCGGCTGACTTGAACTGAGCTTTAAGCTTGCGGTTGAGGTAATCACGCTCTGCTTTGAAACCTTGTTGGCGAAGAGCCTGTACCAACTCCAAAGCCTTGACATTTGCCCCTTCTCCCAAGACAGCGATATAGACATCTAGAGCGTTTTCGATAGGGAGAGTCACACCTTGCTTTTCAAGAATGAGAAGCAGGCGCTCTACACCAAGTCCAAAGCCAAAGCCTGCAGTTTCAGGGCCACCAAAGTAGGCAACCAAACCATCGTAGCGACCGCCTGCACAGACCGTCAAGTCATTGCCCTCAATCTCAGTGATAAACTCGAAAATGGTGTGGTTGTAGTAGTCTAGACCACGCACCATGTTGGTATCGATGATATAGGCTACTCCGAGATTTTCCAACATCTGACGAACAGCATCAAAGTGAGCTTGGCTTTCTGCATCCAGGTAATCCAAGATAGATGGTGCATTCTCCACTGCCACCTTGTCTTCTTTTTCCTTAGAGTCCAAAACACGAAGAGGATTTTCTTCCAAGCGTCGTTGGCTATCCTTAGACAAGCTATCTTTCATAGGTATCAAATAGTCAATCAAGGCTTGACGGTAAGCCGCACGACTTTCAGGATTTCCAAGGGTGTTGAGGTGTAGTTTGACACCTTGAACACCGATTGCTTTCAAGAAGTGGGCTGCCATAGCGATCGTTTCTACATCAGTAGCTGGATTGCTAGAGCCAAAGCACTCCACACCAATCTGGTGGAATTGGCGCAAACGGCCTGCTTGTGGGCGCTCATATCGGAACATTGGCCCCATGTAGTAGAACTTGCTTGGCTTTTGCACTTCTGGTGCGAAGAGTTTGTTTTCCACATAAGAACGAACGACTGGGGCAGTTCCTTCTGGGCGTAGCGTGATATGGCGATCGCCCTTGTCATAGAAATCATACATTTCCTTGGTTACGATATCAGTTGTGTCTCCAACAGAACGACTAATGACTTCGTAGTGCTCGAAAATAGGGGTACGTACTTCTGCGTAGTTGTAGCGTTTGAAGATTTCACGCGCAAAGCCTTCAACGTACTGCCACTTGGCAGACTCAGCAGGTAAAATATCCTGCGTTCCTTTTGGTTTTTGTAATTTCATAGGGAATCCTCTTTATAACTTAATAGTCCTATTTTACCATAAATGAAGGGATAGCGACAGTGTGAAAAGAAGACTAACACCTAAATTTCATTTTTGAGGTTAAGACTAGCTAGGAGAATCGCAAGCAAGGAAAGCCCAACAAACAGAGCCCATGTTAACTGTATATCCCATACTGCCACCAGTGAAAAACAAGCCGTCCCCACTGGTATAGATAGAGTAAACAACAAACCTAAAAAATTACTGGTACGAGAGAGAACCTCTGGAGCAAGATTTTTCATGAGCAGAGCACTAATTTTTGGAGAAATTTTCCCAGAAACATACATGGTAAAAAAGACGAAAAGCATCCCGAGCAAGACTTGGTTTAACAAATTAGATAGACCAACTAGACTGGCTCCTAATGTGACCCACATCATCAATCTAGGCAGAGATTGCTTCCCAAAATAATCATTGCCCGTAAGGCTACTGATGATAACCGCTAATAAGGTAATCAATTGTAAGATAAACAATGCATCCTTGTAGGAAAAATTCAGTAAGGAATGATTTAAAAGGAAGATGTTATAGATACCACCTAAGGCACCACCCAAAGCATTGATAAGCAAGATAGCAAAGAGCATAAAACCAAAGTTTTTCTGTCCACTTTTAAGAAAAACGAGGCGTAAGTTTCGGTAAATCGTTAAAAATTGATCTTTGATAGAAAGTTTCTCATTTTTCAGTGATTTACTATCAACAAGTGGAGTTGATAAGCTTAATTCAGCCCTTCCTAAAAAGAGAATGAGAGCTGACACTAGGAAAAATATAGCATTGATTCCCGCTACGAGCGAAAAGTTCTGTGTCGACACCCCTAATAGCCATACTCCGAAAGCCTGCCCGCCAATCGCAGAGATGTAGGTAATAAACTGGGAAAATGAGTAAGCCTCCATCAAATCTGGCTCTGCTACTTTTTCTTTAACGAGAGGCATTCGCAAGCCACCCGCAAAATCACTGGCTACATCACTAATGACATTGATGAGGCAAAGGGTCGAAAAGGCAAAGAAACTAGCTTGCTGAACAACTAGGGCTGCTAGAAAAAATAAAACCGCCTGAAATAAACCGACATAGGTCATCCATTTGACCTTGTCCTTGGTATAATCTGCCCGAATTCCCACAAAAACTGTAAAAAGAGTTGGAAGCATCATCACAACATTCGCCATTGCAACGGCAACAGAAGCCTCTGGCAAAGTCGAGGCATAGACCACAAACACTAAATTAAAAATGGAAGCTCCAAAAGCATTGAAAAATCGTGATAAA
>CAUSCX010000118.1:0-2854 GCA_963530385.1 uncultured Streptococcus sp.
ATTTTAACGAGAGATATAGGAGGACAGGCTTCGACCAAGGAAATGACGGAAGCCATTATAGCAAGGTTATGAAGTTAGATGAAAAAATTACTCTAGTCCTTTTGATTTGGAATGTCATGGTTTTCTTGATATATGGCATTGACAAATTCAAGGCAAGGAGAAGAGCTTGGCGCATCCCAGAGAAAATCTTACTTATTTTAGCCTTTACTTGTGGTGGTTTTGGTGCTTGTCTAGCAGGAATCGTTTTTCATCACAAGACTAGAAAATGGTATTTTAAAACAGTTTGGTTTCTAGGAATGGTGACCACGCTAGTAGCCTTATATTTTATTTGGAGGTAATGGATGGCAGGAAAATCAATTTTTGATAAATTATGGGACCTCCATGTGATTACAGGAGAAGAAGGACAGCCTCAACTCATGTATGTAGATCAGCACTATATTCACGAGGTGACCAGTCCTCAAGCTTTTCAAGGATTGCGAGATGCAGGACGTAGATTGAGACGACCCGATTTAACATTTGGGACCTTTGACCACAATGTTCCAACTGTCAATATCTACGATATTCGAGATGTAATCTCCAAAGAACAAATTGATAAGTTAGCTGAAAATGTTGAAGAGTTTGGAATCGAACATGCTGCTCACGGTTCTGAAAAGCAGGGGATTGTTCACATGGTTGGTCCAGAAACAGGACGAACGCAGCCAGGGAAATTTATCGTCTGTGGAGATAGTCATACAGCTACCCATGGAGCTTTTGGAGCTATCGCTTTTGGAATTGGAACCAGTGAGGTTGAACATGTCTTTGCAACCCAAACCATTTGGCAAGTTAAGCCCAAGAAAATGTTGGTAGAATTTACTGGTGTCCCTAAAAAAGGAGTCTATTCTAAGGATTTTATCTTAGCCTTGATTGCCAAGTACGGTGTTGCTTGTGGTGTTGGCTACGTGGTGGAGTATCGAGGTCAGGCTATTGATGCACTGAGCATGGAAGAGCGAATGACCATCTGCAATATGTCCATTGAATTTGGCTCTAAGATGGGAATCATGAATCCAGATAAGACTACTTTTGACTATTTAAAGGGACGAGAGTGTGTACCCAAAAATTTTGATGCAGCAGTAGCTGATTGGAAAAGGCTTGTTAGCGACGACGATGCCGTTTATGACAAGGTTATCCAGATGGATGTCTCAGACTTGGCTCCCATGGTAACCTGGGGAACTAATCCTGCTATGGGTGTTGACTTTGATAGTAGCTTCCCAGAAATAAAGGATATGAACGATGAACGTGCTTATCATTACATGGATTTACAACCAGGTCAGAAACCAGCAGATATCCAACTAGGTTATGTCTTTATAGGTTCATGTACCAATGCTCGGCTCAGTGACTTGCAACTGGCTGCTCGATTTGTCGAAGGGAAGAAGATTGCCCCTAACTTAACAGCTATTGTGGTACCTGGTTCTCGACCAGTCAAGCGAGCTGCTGAAAAGTTGGGCTTGGATAAGGTTTTCCAAGATGCTGGTTTTGAGTGGAGAGACCCAGGTTGCTCCATGTGCCTAGGAATGAATCCTGACAAAGTACCAGATGGTGTTCACTGTGCCTCAACCAGTAACCGCAACTTTGAAGATAGACAAGGATTTGGCGCTAAGACCCATCTCTGTAGTCCAGCTATGGCAGCAGCAGCAGCTATTGCAGGGCGCTTCGTAGATGTTCGACAAATGCCAGAAGCTCAGTAAGGAGAGGATATGGAAAAATTTACTGTTTATACGGGAACGACCGTTCCTCTTATGAATGATAATATTGATACCGACCAAATTCTACCCAAGCAGTTTCTGAAATTGATTGACAAGAAAGGTTTTGGTAAATATCTCATGTATGCTTGGCGTTATCTGGACGATAAGTACACTGAGGATCCAGACTTTGTCTTTAACCGACCTGAATATCGCAAGGCGAGTATTCTCATCACAGGAGATAACTTTGGGGCTGGCTCTTCTAGAGAGCACGCAGCTTGGGCACTAGCAGACTATGGTTTTAAGGTTGTGATTGCAGGATCTTTTGGAGATATTCATTACAATAATGAACTCAATAATGGTATGTTACCCATTGTTCAACCTAGGGAAGTTAGAGAAAAACTCGCCCAGCTCCAACCAACTGACCAAGTGACGGTTGACTTGGAACAACAGAAAATCATCTCACCAGTAGGAGAATTCACTTTTAAAATAGATAGCGAATGGAAACACAAGCTCTTAAATGGTTTGGATGATATCGGTATTACCATGCAGTACGAAGATTTGATTGCTGCTTATGAAAAACAACGTCCAGCCTACTGGCAGGATTAGAATAAAAATAGAAAAGGAAATAGAACTATGACAAAACACATTCAATGGAACGGAACACTTTCACAAGAAGGCTATGACATTTTAAAAGGTGAGGGCGGATGTATCGTTTGTCCTACTAAAGTCGGTTACATTATCATGACTAGTGACAAGGCAGGACTTGAACGTAAGTTTGAAGCCAAAGAACGTAATCGTAACAAACCAGGAGTTGTTCTCTGCGGTAGTATGGACGAACTTCGCGCTTTAGCACAACTCAACCCAGAAATTGAATCCTTTTACCAAAAACATTGGGACGAAGATATTCTTCTAGGTTGTATTCTTCCGTGGAAACCAGAAGCCTTTGAAAAACTCAAAGCATACGGTGATGGTCGCGAAGAACTCATGACTGACGTGCGTGGAACGAGCTGTTTCGTTATCAAGTTTGGGAAAGCTGGTGAACAATTGGCTGCTAAACTCTGGGAAGAAGGAAAAATGGTTTACGCTTCATCTGCAAATCCTTCTGGAAAAGGAAATCGTGGTAAGGTTGAAGG
>CAUSCX010000119.1:0-2753 GCA_963530385.1 uncultured Streptococcus sp.
AGAAGTATGAATTGTACTGAACATCAAAAATCCATTGATTGACTACTTTAACACCGGCTTTGTAGTAAGCAGAACCTGACCAACCAGTCTGACCTGAGTTCGAGTTAGTAGATTGTTTTGGAGTTTCAGTAGCTTTTGGTATCTCTGAATTTGTTATAGGTACATATTCTTTGTTTGGTACTTTAAAGACTTCTGACCAACCAAAATATCGTTTCCCAAAGTCATATTGACTATAAACATCAATATGATATCTTCCATTTTTAGCATATAGGAACCAAACATGTTTTTGACTTCTAGTTTGTTCCCCAAAACTATTAAAGTAATAACTATCTACAATAGCTCCTGTATCTTCATTAACTAAATCGTAATACAAATATGTTTTATCATTAAGTAGAAGAATTTCTTTGAATATCTACCAGCATACTTGCTGAATAAAACGGGATCCAAGTAGTGGGTATCAAGGTGATTTTCAAGGATTTTGAGTGTCCTTGAAAATCATATCTGTAAAAGTAAATATAATATTTTTTCTAGTCTCGAGCGTTTAAGTTTTTCCCATTTCATTTTCTCCTTTAATTACTGATAAAATAGGATTGAGTGGTAAGTCAATCCTTGTTATACTAGTATAACAAGCCTACTTTTTAGCTATTCTATTCCTTATCATACCATAATAGATATTTAAATTTTTCGGCATTTAAACTATAGTTTCAATGTTATTTAAAAAATCTAAAAACAGCATAGAATTCTAACATTTTGTAACTATAGTTTTCTTTTCTCTATTTTTTCTCTAAATTTTTTGTATAATAGTTTTAGAAGTATGTAAGGAGATTATTTATGGAAAATCTATACCCATTTGGAGCTACATTTAAGTACCTGCGCGAAGCACGAGGACTCAGCCTAAAGGAAGCCGCCTCAGATATCGTATCACCACAGTTCCTAAGTCAATTTGAAAAAGGAGACAAAGGAATTTCACTTGAAAACTTTGCCAAACTGTTAATTGTTATCGGAGTTTAATGGAATGATTTTGTTCTCGCCTATGCAAATAAAGGTGGAGACTGCTTAGAATTACCAGCTATAGAATTTGGTAAGCATGTGGTCCATGCAGAAGATATCCTCACTTATATTGAAGAATACGAAAAATTATTTGATGTCTATCTAAAAGACAATCCACTTCAAGCAGAGATGATTTTCAAATCTATTAAATTAAGACATTATCCAACCATATCAAAAAGTCCTGAAACTGTTGCCAGAATTCAAAACATTATCAATCATTTAATGAAATCGGATGTCTTTAATAGTATCGAACTTGAAATTTATAGCGTCATTGTCAATCATTGTCCGATGGAACTCATTAACCATATGACTAAACAATTACTACTTATGTACAAAGAAAGTGCTGACACTGACACCTACATCCGTATTTTAAATGCTCTTACCTTCTCTGCAAAATACTTCTCTGAACTGGGTTACTATCAAAAGGCTGATGATATCATCAAAAAAATTAAATCACTTCAAACCTACGAACGAGGTTATCTGGCTACTCCCCTCATGTTTCTAGAAGTTGAACATGTTTACAATCAATTTAGATGGAATAAACCTGAGGCTATTTCATTAGCCAAAAATCTACTCAATTATCTTCAAAGTGCAAAGTTCATTGATCAGCAATACTACTCTAATTTTATCAACGCCTTCACTTATCATTGCCACGCATTAAATAAGACTGGAATTGATTTGTTCTAATCGTCAAAAAAGTTGCTCCATTTTAGGAACAACTTTTTTCCTTCAATCACTGACTTGTTTCCCCTTTTCCAAAAGCTTGACCATCTCATTTTTACGCTCTTCTAGCTCGGCAATTTGCTGAAGCAAAAGCTCTGAAAAATCACATTCAAGCTCTTCAGTTTCGCCACTATTATACCAATCTAGAGCTACTATATGATTGTCCTTATCAAAGCAAAAAATCACATCTCCATCCCCGATGATAGACAGAAATGGAATATAATCCACAAAGCCCAGAGCGTGTAATTCCTTGGTTTTAAGACGAATGTCTAAGAAGTCTGGGATGCCATTTGCAATTCCCAAGACCTTAATACCTCGACAGAAGGTCCAAAATGGTGCTACATCGTAAGCCTTGGCTCTTGGCCATAGCTCTTCTCTGACTTCCATAAAGAGGCCTCCCAGAGATGACATGGTGAATTTCCTGAAATCTTCTGGCAGACGAATGCCGTATTGATTTTCAAAATCCTGGACATCTACTTCCGATGGTTCATTGCCCATGCAGGCGACAACCTGATAAGTTTCCTTATCATAGTGACGAAAATAATCATAAACTTCCTTGAGTGCCATCATTTCACTCCCTTTTTACTCAGAAATAGTAACCACAAATCCAGCTGGCAAGATAACTTGTTGTCCATCTTCAAACTGGCAATAACTAGCTAAATCAACTGAATCTCTGTCTAAAGTATATTTCTCAGAAGACTGATTAAAGATTGCCTGAACTTCTTTTCCTTGGTAGTTCCAGCTCAAGGCAAGAACATCTGGTTTCACTTCTTCCAAGCGATAATTTCCATGCTGAATAATGCTTGCAACTTCCTTACGAACCTTGATTAATTTCTTCATGAAAATCAGCATGTCATTGTCTTCAGACACACGGTCCCAAGGCATGACACGACGGCAGTCGGGATCTGGTCCACCAATTAGGGCAAGCTCTGTTCCGTAATAGATACAAGGGGTCCCTTTTTGAAGATAGAGGAAAGTTA
>CAUSCX010000120.1:0-2745 GCA_963530385.1 uncultured Streptococcus sp.
TTAAGGCAGCTCTTGGAGGAGATATGAGCTTTGATAGCTTTGTTATCCTTCCTGCCCATGTATTCAAGACAGAGCAACGCTTGGCGGAATACAAGGAATTCTTTGAGCCACAACTTTCTGACCTAGCTCTTAGCCGTAACATCGGTATGGGAATCAAGGAAATTGCAGCACGCGTTGAATTGATTAAGCGTGAAAAAGCAGCAGTTGAAACAGTTGTAGCTCGATATAGCAAAGCTTAAAAGATTCTAGTCTAACTAGATTACAAAAACTCAACTTTCTCTTGGAAAAACAAGGGAAGTTGAGTTTTTTTTAAGATATTTTTGCTATAATAGGTACAATAAGGAGGAATTTTTGATGATCAAGATTCTATTAGTGGAAGATGACCTAGGCCTGTCAAATTCAGTCTTTGATTTTTTGGATGATTTTGCGGATGTCATGCAGGTTTTTGATGGCGAAGAAGGTCTTTATGAGGCCGAAAGTGGTGTTTATGACTTGATTTTATTGGACTTGATGTTACCTGAGAAAAATGGGTTCCAAGTTTTAAAAGAATTGCGCGAAAAAGGGATTTCGACTCCTGTTCTGATCATGACAGCCAAGGAGAGTCTTGATGATAAGGGGCACGGATTTGAGCTTGGGGCAGATGATTATCTGACAAAACCATTTTATCTAGAAGAGCTCAAGATGCGTATCCAAGCACTGCTCAAACGTTCTGGTAAGTTCAATGAAAATACCCTCTCTTATGGTGATTTGACGGTCAATCTCTCTACCAATGAGGTTAAAGTCAATGATACTGTTGTTGAATTATTGGGTAAAGAATTTGATCTCTTGGTTTATTTCCTCCAAAATCAAAATGTAATCTTACCCAAAACACAAATTTTTGACCGTTTGTGGGGATTTGACAGTGACACAACCATCTCTGTGGTAGAAGTCTATGTATCAAAAGTTCGTAAGAAATTAAAGGGATCAGTCTTTGCTGAAAACCTCCAAACCTTGCGTAGTGTTGGGTATATTTTAAAACATGTTTAATAAATTTAAAAAGAATTGGTATGCGGAGGATTTCAGTTATTTTATCCGTAACTTTGGAGTATTCACGCTGATTTTCTCTGCTATGACCTTGATTATCTTGCAGGTCATGCACTCCAGTCTCTACACTTCGGTGGATGAGAAGCTTCTATCTCTCAGTGGCAATCCTCAAGTTGTCATTCAGTTGGCTGTCAATCGAGCAACAGATGAAGTCAAAGATCTCAATAGTCAATCTGTTACTCCGTCAACGGATAAAAAACCAACGGTCAGTTCCAATACTGAAGTGATATTGTTGGATGCAAATTTGAATCAATTAGTGACTGGAAATCGCTTTTTAGGTCTTGACAAGATTACTTTTAATAAAAAGGATCTAAATCATATTCGCCAACTTCATGTTCAGAATAGCTATGGGCAGGATGAAATTTACCGAGTGATTTTATCTGAAATAAATATTGATTCTGTCTCGACCAATATTAAGTATGCAGCTGTTATGATGAATACCAGTCAGCTAGAGCAAACTAGTCAAAACAATGAGCAATTAATCGTAGTAGTCATGGCTAGCTTCTGGATTTTATCCATCATTGCCAGCCTTTATCTCGCACGTGTCAGTGTTAAACCTTTACTTGAGAGCATGCAAAAGCAACAAAGCTTTGTGGAAAATGCCAGCCATGAGTTACGAACTCCACTGGCTGTTCTCCAAAATCGTCTAGAAACTCTTTTCAGAAAACCTGAGGCAACCATTATGGAGTCAAGTGAG
Organism: uncultured Streptococcus sp.; assembly: GCA_963530385.1. Taxonomy (GTDB): domain Bacteria; phylum Bacillota; class Bacilli; order Lactobacillales; family Streptococcaceae; genus Streptococcus. The sequence goes on from CAUSCX010000120.1 coordinate 1,781, forward strand.
AGTATTGCCTCCAGTCTAGAAGAAGTTCGAAATATGCGCTTTTTAACGACTAACCTCCTCAATCTAGCTCGTCGTGACGACGGTATTAAACCAGAACTTGGAGAGGTAGAGCCAGATTTCTTTAATACAACTTTTACCAACTATGAAATGATTGCGTCTGAAAATAACCGTGCTTTTCATTTTGAAAATCGCATCCATCGGACCATCATAACAGATAAGCTTCTTCTTAAACAACTGATGACTATCTTGTTTGACAATTCTGTCAAGTACACAGAAGAAGAAGGAGATATTCATTTTGTCATTGCTACGACGGAGCGTAATCTCTATTTGTCAGTAGCTGATGATGGAATTGGTATTTCTGCAGTAGATAAAAAGAAAATTTTTGATCGCTTTTACAGGGTTGATAAGGCTCGTACTCGGCAAAAAGGTGGTTTTGGGTTAGGCTTATCCTTAGCTAAACAGATTGTCGATGCTCTTAAAGGAACCATCAGTGTCAAAGATAACAAACCTCATGGTACGATTTTTGAAGTAAAGATCGCTATCCAAACACCATCCAAGCGTAAAAATAAATAAAAAAGATAGCTCCAGAGGACTGTTCAGTTAGGGCCTAAAGAAATCAAATGTAATTGAAATGCTTTAAGCATGGGAAGGTTAATTGGTAGAATCGTCTACTGATTAACCTTTTCTTATGATTTTATAAATTGGGAACTTCAATATGATATTTAATACTCAATGAAAATCAAAGAGCAAACTAGGAAGCTAGCCGCAGGTTGCTCAAAGCACTGCTTTGAGGTTGCAGATAGAACTGACGAAGTCAGTAACATATATACGGCAAGGTGAAGCTGACGTGGTTTGAATTTGATTTTCGAAGAGTATAAAAAGTCTGTAATTATGATAAAATAAGATGGATAGTTTGTACTGACCCCAAAAAGTTAGACAATTAATTTAAGCAAAGGATTTAGTTC
>CAUSCX010000121.1:0-2726 GCA_963530385.1 uncultured Streptococcus sp.
AAATTATTGAGATTGCACCTTTGGCCTATATGCGTGGACGTACCTTGGATGATGCCTTCGTTATCTTGGATGAAGCCCAAAATACAACTATCATGCAGATGAAGATGTTCTTGACACGTCTAGGCTTTAATTCTAAAATGATTGTCAATGGGGATATTAGTCAGATTGATCTGCCTCGTAATGTCAAGTCAGGTTTGATTGATGCCCAAGAAAAACTTAAGAACATTCACCAGATCGACTTTGTACACTTCTCAGCCAAGGATGTGGTTCGCCATCCAGTCGTTGCTCAGATTATCAGAGCCTATGAACCAACTTCGGTTAAAAATGAGGAAACTAAAGAAGATACAGATTTTTGACCTCCATTTGAAAGATGGTCAATTTCTATTTAGTTTGCTTTTTGTTCTAAGAATATTGTAGATTTACTCATGTTTTGTGCTATATTAAGTAAAAATTTTTTTGAAGTGGAGGGAAGAAAATGGAATCGATTCTTGTTAAATTTTCCGAGCATCCAATTATCGAAACAGAACGCTTAGTGCTTAGACCTGTAACACTTGATGATGCAGAAGCCATGTTTGAGTATGCTTCAAATAAAGAAAATACACGCTATACTTTTCCAACCAATCAAAGTTTAGAGGAAACAAAGAATAATATTGCCCAGTTTTATCTAGCCAATCCCTTGGGGCGATGGGGAATTGAACTAAAAAGTACTGGAGAGTTTATCGGAACTATTGACCTGCACAAGGTTGATACTGTTCTTAAAAAGGCAGCCATTGGTTATATTATCCATCAAAAATATTGGAATCAAGGTTTGACGACAGAAGCCAATCGTGCCGTCATTGAACTGGCCTTTGAAGAAATCGGAATGAATAAGTTGACAGCCCTTCACGATAAGGATAATCCTGCTTCAGGAAAGGTCATGGAGAAATCAGGCATGCGCTTCTCTCACGAAGAACCATATGCTCGTATGGACCAGCATGAAAAAGGTCGTATCGTGACAAGAGTGCATTATATCTTAACCAAGGAAGATTTTTTTGCAAATAAGTAAGCAGTTGAAATGATTTTTCAGCTGTTTTTTCTTTGCCTTACGAATAAGATAAGAGAGGAGAAAATATGGAAGAACTTATTGACAAAATCAAAGAATATAAAATCATTGTTATCTGTGCTAGTTTGGGCTTGGTCTTAGGCGGATTTTTCCTCCTAAAGCCAGTCACTCAAGCACCTGCTAAGGAAACAAAGGTGCAGACTGAAGTTGCAACAGTTCCAAAGGATTCGACGGATGAAAAGGAAGATGGAAATCATAAGGAAGAAGCGGTGGAGCAAGATCTAATTACTGTCGATGTCAAAGGTGCCGTCAAAACACCAGGAATTTATGATTTGCCAGTTGGAAGTCGTATCAATGATGCTGTTCAAAAAGCTGGTGGATTGACAGATAATGCTGATAGCAAGTCTATCAATCTTGCTCAGAGAATTAGTGATGAAGCACTTGTTTATGTCCCGACTAAGGAAGAAGCTACTAGTCAAGAAATGCCATCAAGTACTTCCAACAGCAAGGAAAATAAGAAAGTCAATCTCAACAAAGCTAGTTTGGAGGAGCTAAAACAGGTTAAGGGGTTGGGAGCTAAACGTGCTCAGGATATCATCGACCATCGTGAGTCTAACGGTAAGTTTAAGTCAGTTGATGAGCTCAAAAAGGTTTCTGGCATTGGTGCAAAAACGATAGAAAAGCTAAAAGAATATGTTACAGTGGATTAGTCGTTTTCCCATCCCAAAAATCTATCTCAGTTTTCTTTTGCTATGGCTTTACTATGCAATCTTTTCAGCAAGTGTATTAGCACTTTTGGGCTTTGTCTTTTTACTGGTCTGCCTCTTTTTCCAATTTCCATGGAAAACTGTGACCAAGGTCCTCTTGATTTGTGGACTTTTTGGGAGTTGGTTTGCATTTCAAAAATGGCAGCAAGAAGAAGCTAGTAAACATCTCGTTGACTCGGTTGATACGGTCCGAATCTTACCTGATACCATCAAGGTAAATGGGGATAGTCTTTCTTTTCGTGGAAAGGCTGACGGTAGACTCTTTCAGGTCTATTATAAACTTCAATCAGAAGCAGAAAAAGAAGATTTTCAACAACTAACGGATATTTATGAAATTACTTTAGAAGGGAAATTAGCTAGCCCTCAAGGGGCAAGAAATTTTGCTGGCTTTGATTATCGCAATTATCTAAAAAGTCAAGGGATTTACCAAACTATGACTATTTCGAAAATTTTAGATAAGACAGCCACGAGCAGTTGGGATATTGGAGAAAATTTATCAAGCTTACGGAGAAAAGCAGTTGTCTGGATAAAAAGGAACTTTCCCGACCCCATGCGCAACTACATGACAGGTCTGTTATTAGGGCACTTGGACACAGACTTTGAGGAAATGAATGAACTCTATTCTAGCCTCGGAATTATTCACCTATTTGCTTTGTCAGGAATGCAGGTCGGATTTTTCATGAATGCTTTTAAAAAATCACTCTTACGTTTGGGCTTGACTCAAGAGAAGTTCAAATGGCTAGCTTATCTATTTTCTTTGCTTTATGCTGGCTTGACTGGATTTTCAGCTTCAGTTATTCGCAGTCTTCTACAAAAGCTATTGGCTCAGTATGGCTTCAAGTCATTGGATAATTTTGCTTTAACGATTCTTATTCTATTTCTTATCATGCCGAACTTTTTCTTAACTGCTGGGGGAG
>CAUSCX010000122.1:0-2509 GCA_963530385.1 uncultured Streptococcus sp.
CTACGCTGTGAAAACGAAGCTGATAGAAATATGATCCATCATCTCGTAAAAGACGCACTAGAAAGCTTAGATGACCCTACAGAGTTTGATTACCTCAAATTCATGTCCTACTACAATCTAAAAACCATGACAAATGAAATCATGGTCAAAGAGGAATATAAGTCACTAGTTGGATAAAGGAGAAAGTTATGAAAATAGGAATGAGAAAACCAAGTCTGACCAGAAGTTTAAAAGCTAGAACGACTAGCAAATGGAAAAGACAAGCCAAAAAAGCCATTATCCCTGGCTATGGTAAGAAAGGGATGGGGTGGGTTAAAAATCCAAAGAAAGCCATGTATAACAAGGTCTATCATAAGACAACATTTGGACTATCTGATTTGTTTAAGTCGTCTAAAAAGAAAAAGAGAAAAGTAGTTACCAACAAACAGCAATCTATTCTTGCCTCTAACGGCAAAAAGCAACATACTCCCAAAGAACATAAAGAAGCTGGACTTGTCTTTATGGTTTTAGGTGCTATTTTCCTATTTTTATTCCCTCCTCTCGGATTGTTCTTGTTTATTACTGGTTTTATAACTTACATTATTGGTCGTTTAACTGCAAAGCGAGAGAAAAAGAAGAAAGTTGAAAATTACAGTCCACAGATTGATACAATTGTTTTCCAAGATGAATTCTTATTAATGGGAACAAATTATCATCAAGAAGAAGCTGAGATTGCAGCTGATTTTCTTTCCAAGGGTGTCCATTATTTTGGGAAAGATAATAAGAGTTTGAAATCTTATATGCTTGAAACATATAAACCTGTTTACAAATACAATAAATTAAAAACAGTAGATGTTCATCTACTGCCCGAGCCATCAAATCCTCACGACCAAAACGCTATTCAAGTTTTAGTAAATAATATTTTTGTTGGATATATACCAGCTTCAATTGCAGCACAAATTTCAACATACATAGCTAATCCGAACTACAGATATGATGCAATTCTTACAGGTAGAGGTGGACCTTATAAAACACTTAATATTGAAACTGAGCGAGTCATTTCTCGAGAAAGTGAGCTAACTTATTACTTAGATTTAACAGTATGGCATCTAGCTGAAAAATAAAAAAATCCCCACACTCTCCGACGGCAATCTTTGAGTGTGAGGTTTCAACATTCCATCTAGCAAGCAATGGAAAAGATGATAAAAAAATACAACTATAGTTTATCATAAGTTCTACACCTTTTCAACTATGCGGGCAAGCAATCGAAAAGAAAGGACTTTTTATGATAAAAAAATACATCACAAAAAAAGGAGAGACTAGATATCTCTTTCAAACATACCTGGGCATAGACCCTGCTACTGGAAAAGAAAAGCGCACAACACGCCGTGGTTTTAAAACCATCAAAGAGGCTAAGACAGCCGAACGTGATCTTCTCTTAGACGTTGAAGAGAATGGTTTTTCAAATAATGGAGATTTCCAGAACCCTACATTTGCTGAAGTCGCTGATTTGTGGCTTGATAGCTATAAGAGCACTGTAAAACCAACAACTTATCAGAATACTAAGAAGAAACTTGATGTTATGATTGACTCATATTTTACAGATATGAAGATTCAACAGATCAGTGTAGCTTATTGTCAGAAGGTTGCTATCAAGTTAAGTAATCGCTATATCCTATATGCCAATTACTACTCTGTAATCAGTCGTATTTTCAAGTATGCCACCTCTATTGACATCATTAAGTCAAATCCTTTAGACAAGATTATCAAGCCTAAAAATAGGCCATTAAAGGGCAAAGAAAACTACTATACAAAACAGGAACTAACCGAGTTCCTTAAAGTTTACAAAGCAAATTGCAAACCAGTAGACTACACTTTTTTCCACTTACTCGCTTTTTCAGGATTGAGAACTGGAGAAGCTATCGGACTCATGTGGTCAGATGTTGACTTTGAAAATAAACGGTTAAGCATTTCTCGCACGGCTGTCGTGATTGGTAAAAAACAAACTGTCCAGGATCCTAAAACCAAAAGGAGTAAGAGGGTTATCACATTAGATGATGAAACTCTGAGTGTATTGAAAGTCTGGAAACGACAGCAAATAAAAGAATATTTCCAAGTTGGTAAAGCATACCAACATGATTCGAATTATATCTTTACGAATAATAGCGGTGGATGGCTTTTAGCTGCAACTATGAAAGTGAAACTTAGCAGATTCTTTCGTAAACACAATAAGCTTAAAAAAATTTCGCCTCACGGATTTAGGCATACACATGCTTCTCTCCTTTTTGAAGCTGGTGTTGCAGCAAAAATTATTTCAGATAGACTCGGTCACAATAATGTTCAAATCACTCTTGATATGTATACCCACATCAATGATAATCAACGTGTTGAAGTAGTTGACCAGCTCATGGATTTCATCCGCTCCAGCTAAAAGTAAAGTCGTATTCAATATCGTATTCACTTTTGGTTAACACGCTAGACGTCCACTGTTTTCAAAGGATTAGCAAGCTATGTACTATTTATGGTATAA